>PKEU01000055.1 GCA_002919195.1 bacterium | reverse complement strand
CCCCGGCGCCCGCCACGTGAGGCTCAATCAGTCCTTGGGTGACCAGGTGCGCCGCCGTGGCGGCCGTCGAGGAGCTGGAAACGATTCCCCCTGCAAAGCTGACGGCGTAAAAGCCGAAATCGCCCGCCACCTGCTGGGCGATGCCCCCGATGACTGTGATCACCGCGAAAAACAGGCCAAAGGTGAGAGCCGACCGGAGGGAAAACGGCGACTCCAGCTGGATCTCCAGCGCCTCTTGAGCGCCGCCGAGCTCTTTCCGGTCTCCTTTAAAAGCCAGCAAGATGGTGACGGCCAGCATGAGCCCTACCGGCAGGACACCTCCCGGAAGGGCCGACGGGGCAAAGAGCGCCAAGATGATCCCGTTGCGCAGGAAAGCGGCTGTCTTGGCCAGCATCAGGCCCCGAAAGGTCTTGGCGATCAGGCCGTCGGGCGACTGCCTGGCCTTGCCCGCAAGCTCGGCCGCCGTCGCCGTCGAATTGACCAACCCCCCGAGAAAGCCCGTGTAAGCGATCCCCTTGGTTCCGAAAAACTTGAGTAGAATATAGTTGGCAAAGCCGATCGCACTGATGAGGACCACCATCCACCAAACTTGGCGCGGCGCGAAAAGGCCCCAAGGGTCGAAAGCCCCTTCGGGCAGCACCGGCAGGATGACAAAGGTGAGCAGGCCCAAGGTGATCGCGGCGTGCAATTCGTGGCGCTGCAGCCGCATGGTAAAGACGACCATCTCCTCTTTCCAACTGAGGAGGAGCAGGGCGAAGATCACCACCGCGACCGCGACAAACATCGCCTCGAGGGCCACCAGCATCCCCACGATGGTGATGAAAAAGAGGCCGACGGAGGTGGTCGCTTCGACGCCCGTTCCCTTTTGTAAAGCCCGGACACTGATCACGACGACGATGACCGCGATAAAGGCGAGCGTCGCCAGGGCAAAGGCAGGCCCCATCTTCCACGAAAGGTAGCCGAGGAGGGCCGCCAGAGAAAAGGTGCGCAGGCCTACTTCTTTGCCGGCCCGCTCCCGCTCGAGGCCGACCAGCAGCCCAAGCCCGAGGGTGATCGCCAGGTGCCATAGGGTTTCCATCGAAAGCTCGATCTCCAAGGGCCCACCTCATTCGTTCATTTCCGGCGAGTCAAAAAAGTCCGCCCGCGGCGGCTGGCGTCGCGGGCGGGCCCGCTCTTTATAGGTATTTGTCCGTTGTCTATTATATCAGAGTTGCGGGGGCATTTTCAGTCTGGACCTTAGCAAAGGACTTCCGTAGAATGATTCAAGCTTCGGGGATACACTGATGTCACGGTCGGTTGCAACTTCGGAGGGGAAGACGATGCTCACACCGGAAGAATGGGCGCAGGAAGAGGCGCGGCTCAAGCGGACCTTGGCCGCCATTCACCAGCGGCTTTCGGAGATCGAGACCCTCGTCAAATGGCACAAGGACCGGGTGATCGCCACCCGCCGGACTATGTGGGCGGAGCTGCCCCGCGCCGTGGAGTCCATCGACGAGGCGATCCAGCTGGTGCAGCACCAAAAGTACCTGGGGGAGTTTGAGCGGGAGTACTTGATCTACCGGCGGCTCCTGCCCATCCTCGAACGGATGGCCTCTTCGCCCTACTTTGGCCGGATCGACTTTCGCGAGCAGGGAGCGCAGCATCCCCGGCAGGTTTACATCGGCATCGCGTCCCTGGTCGAGCCCGGTACGGGTGAGCATTTAATTTACGACTGGCGGGCGCCCATCTCCAGCATGTTTTACGACTACCAACCGGGGCCGGGCAGCTACCAGGCCCAAGGCGGCCGGGTCGAGGGCGAGATCCTGCTCAAGCGGCAGTACAAGATCGCCAAGGGCCAGCTGGAGTACGTCTTTGACACCGAACTCACCATCGAAGACGAACTCTTGCAGCAGATCTTGAGCCAGAGCGCCGACCAGAAGATGCGCACTATCGTGCAGAGCATCCAGCGGGAGCAAAACCGCGCGATCCGCGATGAAGGGCACTCGCTCCTCGTCGTGCAGGGGCCTGCGGGCAGCGGCAAGACGTCGATCGCCTTGCACCGGGTCGCCTACCTGCTCTATCGCCACCGCAAGACCCTTTCGGCAAAAGATATCATCGTCATCTCGCCTAACCAAGTGTTTAACGATTACATCTCCGATGTGCTGCCCGATCTCGGCGAAGAAAACATGCAGCAGACCACCTTTTACCAGATTGTGCGCGCTCTCTTGGGCAAGCTCGCGCCGGAAGGGGTCGAGATCGAAGACAACAGCACGCACCTGGAATACCTCTTCGGCAAACGAGGATCTCCCGGTTACGCCCTGCGGGTGAAAGAGGTGCAGTACAAGGGCTCGCCTGCCTTTTTCGCGGAGGTGCAAAAGTACATCCAACGCTTGCACCAGGGCCAAGAGATCGCCTGCCCCGACATCGTCTACGACGGCCACGTGGTGATCTCGGCCGGCGAGATCCGCGAGCTGGTCACCAAGACCTACAACTACCTTCCCTACAGCAAGCGCCTGGACAAAGTGGGCCGCCGCATCCGCTACCTCCTCGAGCCCTTCCGCGAGGAGCGCCTCGCTGCGGCGGTCAAGAGGATCGAAAGCGATCCCAAGCACCAAGACCTCAACCGCCGCGAGGTCCGGCAGCTTGCCCGCACGCTGGTGGAGGAAGAGTTTCGGCCCATCGACGACGCGATCCAGCAACTGACCGCCGTCGACGTACTGCGTCACTACGCCAACGTCTTTCGGCAACCCGATGCACCAAAGGAGCTCCAGGCGATCGGCGAGGCCGTCGTGGGCCGGCTCGCCCAGGGCAAGATCGCCTATGACGACATTGCCCCCATCTTGTATCTTGCGGCGGCGCTGGGCGAGATCCAGGGCGACCGGCAGATCCGCCACGTCGTCATCGATGAAGCGCAAGATTACTCGCGCTTTCACTACGAGGTGTTCCGCCGCCTCTACCCCAGCGCCACCTTTACCGTTTTAGGCGACCCGGCGCAGTCGATCCATCCCTACCTCAACACCGTCGAGCTGGAGACCATCGAGCGGGCCATCGCTCCCGGCGACGCTCAAGTGATCCGGCTCCATATGACCTACCGCTCGACCAAGGAGATCGTCCAATTTTCCCGGGCGATCGACTCCAGCGAGGGCGGCGCTCACCCCGTCGATCGCCACGGCGCCAAACCCCTGATCCTCGAGGTCGCAGATCCGGCCCGCTTCGTCGAGGCGGCGGCGGCCCAGGTCCGGGAGCTCCACGAGGCTGGCGCCCGCTCGGTGGCGATCATTTGCAAGACGGCGGCCCAAAGCCAAGAAGTGTACGCGGGCCTGAAGGAGCGTTTGCCCGTGCACCTCGTCACGGCGGACGACGACACCTTGCCCCGGGGCGATCTCGTCATCCCGGCCTATCTCGCCAAAGGTTTGGAGTTTGACGGGGTCTTGATTTACGACGCCAGCGCCAACGTGTATCATGACGAGAGTGAACGCAAGCTCTTTTACACAGCCTGCACCCGGGCTCTTCACCACCTGCGCCTCATGTACACGGGCCGGTTGACACCCTTTCTCGACGATCTGAGTCCCGGCCTCGCCGAGCGGGCGGCGTTTCCCGCCCGTGGTGAAGCACGCGATTCGAGGTGAGCCGAAGTCGATGAAGATCCAGCGACGCGTTGTCTACATCACCGGTGTCACGGGAAACATCGGGAGAGTCTTGGCCCAAGGGCTAGCCGATGCGTACGAGTTAAGAGGCAACAGCCGCAGTGGTGCCCCCGTCGAGGGAGTGCGGGTCTCCAAGGGCAACATCACCGACGGGGAGTTTATGCGCCGGGAGCTGGAAGGCGTCGATACCGTGATCCACTTGGCCGGCGATCCTTCCCCGGGGGCCTCGTGGCAGTCGGTCCTGGAAAACAACATCGACGGAACCTACCAGGTTTATGAAGCGGCCCGCCTGGCGGGGGTCCGGCGGATCATCTTCGCCAGCACCAATCACGTGACCGGCATCCTCACCGAGCGGGCGGTGGAGATGGACGAGCACACCCCGTTTTATCCCGACACCCTCTACGGCGTCAGCAAGGCGGCGGGCGAAGCCTTGGGGCGCTTTTACGCGGAGCGGTACGGGCTCTCGGTCCTCAATTTCCGCATCGGCTGGTTTCTCGGCCACCGGGACGAGAAGAGCATCGTCGACCTCTTCAAAAACCGGAAAGACGCGTATCCCCTCATGTGGCTCAGCCCCAGGGACTGCATCCAAGCGCACCGGTGCGGCATCGAAGCGCCCGATGAACTCAAGTTTGGGAGCTATTACATCATGTCCAACAACCGCGACGCCCTCTGGGACATGACCAACGCCAGGGAAGAGCTGGGGTACGAGCCCCAGGACGACTTGGCCGCCCTCTTTGAAAAGTACGGCGAGCCCTACAACTTCCGCATCCCGTCAGGCCCCTGGGGAGGGTGATGAGCTGGCCGCAGCGCCTTTGACGCTCCCGACAAACTCCCGGATCACGCGGTAGAGCTCGTCGTCGTCGGCCCCGGGGGTAAACTCCCGGTCGGCGATGGCCAGCGGCGCCCCGATCACGGTGAGCTGAGCCCCTAGAGCCGGCGTCTTCGCGGCTTGTTCGATCGAGAGCCCGCCCACCGCCTGCAGCGGGATCGAGACGACGTCGCGCACGCTAGCCAGGTCGTCCAAGGGGTTTTTGCCTACCTCTGCGTGGCGTTCGTCGTAACCCGTGTGCACGATGATCACATCGACGCCCAGCTCCTCCATGCGCCTTGCGATGGCCCGCTTGTCGGGGTGGAGCATGATGTCGCCCATCACGTATCCGCCGTATTCCCGGGCGGCGCGCACCGCCTCCTTGATGGTCTGTTCGTGGGCGAGCCCCATGACGACGACAAAGGTGGCACCCGCCCGAAACATCATCTCCGCCTCGAGATAGCCGGCGTCCATCGTCTTGAGGTCTGCGACGATCGGGTGCTTTGGAAACCGCTTGCGTAGCGCCCGCACCGCGTGGAGCCCCTCAGCGAGGATGAGGGGTGTGCCCGCCTCGAGCCAGTCCACGCCGGCCCGCACCGCAATCTCGGCTGTCTTGAGGGCGTCGTCCAGCGACTCGAGGTCCAGGGAGATCTGCACCTTGGGCCCGCCTTCCAGCGGGTTTTTCAACGCTTTCATGCCGCTAGGCTCCTTCCCGGGGAAAATGCTCTGCAAGCTTCCTCCGGCAAAACCCCGCGCTCAGCCTGAGGTTTTCCATCCCTTGTTCGATGGTCGGCGCATCGCCGTCCTCGATGCTCACCCACCCGGCAAAACCCGCCCGGGCCAGGCGGGCAAAGATGCGATCGAAGTCGTTGAAGCCCTGGCCGATGACGCCGTGCCGGAGAAAAGGCGCGTAGCCGTGCTGGGGATCGGCGTCAAGCTTGACGAGGTCTTCGACGCTTCCCCCTTGAAGGTAGCGATCGGAAGCGTGCATCGTCGCGACCCGGTCGGCCACCCGCTCGAGGAGCTCGTACGGGTCATCCCCCGCCACCACGGCGTTGGAAGGATCGTACTGCACTTTGAGCCAGGGCGAGTCGATCGCCTCCAGGATCTGCAAAAAGAGCTCCTGATCCTGGGCAAATTCGGGGTACTCCCACGTGCCGTCCTTGTAGTGGTTTTCTAGCGTCAAGACGACGCCGGCGCTCTCAGCCAAGGGGAGCAGCTGCTCGATGCAGTCGATGACCCACTTCAACCCCTCCTCCCGGCCGACGCCCGGCCGCCGCTGCCCGGAAAGGACCCGGCAAAACTCGCCCCCCAGCTCGACCGTGAGCTCGATCATCGCCTTGGCCCGCTCGATTTCCCGCCTTCGCTCGGCAGCGCTGGGCCGGGTGAAATCGGGAGAGTGGCAGAGCATCGGCATTGTCAAGCCCGCCTCTTCGATCTGGCGGCGAACCGCCCGGCGATAGGTGGGATCGTCGCGCTCCATAAAAGCGGGGTACATCTCGATGCCGTCCACGTCGAGGGTCGCGGCCAGCTCAATCCAGGTGGAAAGCTTCATCCTCCGAGCGACCAGATCGTCAAAAAAGCCCTTGGGAAACACCGCGAGCTTGGGCCTTCCCGCCGTTTCGCCGGGCCTCACTTCCATCAACCCCCGTCCACCACGATCGTCTGCCCCGAGACGTAGTCGGCCAGCGGAGAGATGAGAAACTCGATCACTTTCGCTTGATCCAGCGGCCGCCCTAATCGATCGAGGCCGCTGGTGCGCTCAAGGAGCTCCTTTGGCACGTGGCGGGTTGCGAGAAAGCGGCCCCCCACGGTCGGGCCGGGAGCGATGGCGTTGACCGTGATGTTGTACTTTTTCAGCTGCCTCGCGAGACTCCTGGTGTAGTGCACGATCCCCGCCTTGGCCGCCGCGTACACCAGGCCCACGTCGACGGGGGCAAAGGCCGCGCTGGACGAGACGTTGACGATCCGTCCAAACCCCTGCTCCATCATGATGGGCGCAACCGCCCGGCACGAGTGGATGGTGCCCGTCAAGTTGATGGCGATCACCCACTCGACGTCTTCGGTCTGGATCGAGACGCCGTCGTTGGGGTCGGGCCTGGGCGTCCTTTTTCCGATGTCGCCCCCCGCGTTGTTGATGCAATAGTCGATGCGGCCCCAGGTCCTGGCGACCTTTTGCATCGCCTCGCGGATCTGGTCAAACTGGGTCACGTCGGCGGTTACCGCCATGGCCCGCCGCCCCATGGCGCGGATCTCTTCCACCGTCTGCTCGAGGCTCTCGGCCTCGCCAAAGCGGCTGGGCGCCGCATCATCAATGTCGTGCACGACCACATCGCACCCGAGCCGGGCCAGGTGAAGCGCGTACTCCCGCCCCAACCCCCGGCCGGAACCTGTCACAAAGGCCACCTTACCCTCGTGGATCGCTGGGCTCATCGATCGTCAGCCACCCTCTTTCCAGCTGGTACAGAGGTTTTCGGCCTCAGAAAAGAGAACCCTCGCGTATCTTTCAGAGTTTGCGATCGATTTTGAGGGGGAGTTGCCGTGGAGATTGACCTGAGAGGGAAAGTCGCCATCGTCACAGGAGCGGGGAGGGGCATTGGCCGCGAGATCGCCTCGACCCTGGCCAGGGAGGGCGTGCGCACCGTCGTGACTGACATCGATCCCGCGCTCCTCGACGACGTGGCCCAGCAGTTTGTCAAAGAAGGGTGGGAAGGGCGTCCCATCCGCTGCGACGTGCGAAAGAAAGCGGAGGTGCAAAGAGCGGTCGCCGAGACGGTTGAGCGCTATGGCCGCATCGACATCCTCGTCAACAACGCCGGCGTCGCGCCGGGCGGGCTGGTCGAAACCCTGGACGAAGAGTTGTGGGACCTCAACCTCGACGTCAACCTCAAGGGAACCTTTTTGATGTGCCAAGCCGTCGTTCCCGTGATGAAGCGGCAGCGGTGGGGGCGCATCCTCAACGCCGCCTCCTTTGCCGCCATCATCCCCACGATCGGCGGAGCGGCCTACGCCGCCTCCAAAGCGGCGGTCGTCTCCTTTACCCGGGTGCTCGCGGGCGAGCTCGGCCCTTGGAACATCACCGTCAACTGCTACGCTCCCGGCATGATCCCCACTCAGATCAACCGCTTCGCCGAAGCGCCGCCCGAGGCCCAGGAACGGCTGCTCGACACCCTCACCTTGCGCCGCTGGGGCGAGCCGCGCGACGTGGCCCACCTCATCTGCTTTTTGGCCTCCGACCTGGCCGGGTACATCACCGGCACGCTGATCGATATCAGCGGCGGCAAATTTGCCACCCAAAATCCCAAGCTCGCGTATCAAGGCGGGCCAACGCCGGGGCGCTACGGCTATTGACCGCCGCCTTTTAAGCCGCTCCCAAGAGTTCGAGGAGGATGGTGACGGTCACGAGGCTTGCCAACGTGGTGGTGATGACGCTGGCTCCCACGAGGTCCGGCCGCGCGTCAAACTCAGAGGTAAAGGCCACCGCGGTGACCGCGACGGGCATGGCGGCCTGCGCCAGCAACACGTCTCGCATGACGCCGTCGGCCCCGATCCACGCCAGCACCGGCCACAGGACGAGCGGCGGGATCACCAAGCGCACAAGGCCGAGGAGAGCCAGCGCCGAAAAGTCCTGCGCCTTGAGGCGCATCCCGGCCAAATGCATCCCCAGGAGGACCAGGGCGACGGGGATGTTGGCCTGCCCTAAGAGATCGACGGGTTTCATGATGATGCCGGGGAGGTCGGAAGCCTCCCATCCCAGCAAGCGGAGGACAAGAGCGCTAGCCGTGGCGTACAACAGGGGCTGCCGGAGCAGCGCGTGGAGGCTTTCCCGTGCGTCGCGGGTGCCCCGGGCGCTGGCGTAGATCGCGAGCGGCCCAGCAAAGACGTAATGGATCGCCGAAAAGACGATGGCCGTGCGAAATCCCGCTTCGCCCCAGGCAAAGAGGGCGACCGATCCTCCGTAATTGACCGTGTTCATCAAGAGGCTGCCGGTGGTAAGGGCAGCGCTGGCCCGGGGGTCGAGCTTGAGCACCCTGCTCCCTAAGGCGGCCAAGAGCCAGGAGAGTATCGTCAGCGCGACGGCAAAGGTGGTCAAAAGGCCGAAATCGCCCCGGGAGAGGGGGTTGTTTAAGATCGCCCCAAAGGTGAGCGCGGGTACAAACAGGTACATCAACAGCGACGACAAGATGCGGGTGTCCATCGGCCGCTGGCGCTGCAAGACGTAACCCGACAAGATGACCAGGAAAATCGGTAAGACGACGTTAAAGAAAGCCATAACGACTCCAACGCTTGCGCCAGACATTGCGCTCGCAAGAGGCGAGTACGCCTGTGAGGGGAACGCCGGCGCCCTCAGCCTGTCACTCAACGAGGACTCCCGCAAAGAGCGGGAAAGAAAGCCGGCGTCGCCCCGCCAGTCTTTCCCAAGGGGGTTCTACCCGTGAGCGCTCCGACACATGTACGCCAAACGAGGCCTGTATCCTTCACCAGCGTGTCGATCGACGATCCCTTTTGGTCCCCGCGCCTTGAGATCAACCGGACGCGCACGCTTTATCACGTGTATCAGATGTGCCAACAGACCGGCCGCATCGACGCCTTCCTCCTCGACTGGAAGCCGGGCAAAGAGCCGAAACCCCACTACTTTTGGGATTCCGACGTGGCCAAGTGGGTCGAAGCCGCCTCCTATTCGCTGGCGACCCATCCCGATCCTGACCTCAAAGAGAAGCTGGACGAAGTCGTCGCCAAAATCGCCGGCGCCCAGCAGCCCGACGGGTACCTCAACATCTACTTCACCGTGGTCGAGCCTGAAAAGCGATGGACCAACTTGGGCATGTGGCATGAGCTCTACTGCGCCGGCCACCTCTTTGAGGCAGCCGTGGCCCACTACCAGGCGACGGGCGAAAGGACCCTCCTTGACTGCGCGATCCGCTATGCGGACTACATCGACTCGGTCTTTGGCCCCCAGCCGGGAAAGCGCGACGGGTGTCCCGGCCACCAGGAGATCGAGCTGGCCCTCGTCAAGCTCTACCGGGTGACCGGCGAGCGCCGTTACCTCCACTTGAGCCGGTTTTTTCTCGACCAGCGAGGTCAAAAACCCTCGTTCTTTGTCAGGGAGATGGAGCGCCTCTCCCCCGAAGACGCCGTGCTCAACCGCCACTTCTTTCAGAGAGGCGCCACCTACGACACCCAGTACGTCCAAGACCACCTGCCGGTGTGGGAGCAATCGGACATCGTCGGCCACGCTGTCCGGGCGACGTACATGATCTGCGGCATGATCGACGCCGGTCTTGAGCTGGGTGATAAGGAGTTGATCGACGCCGCGTACAGGCTGTGGAAGAGTGCCTGCCAGCGGCGGATGTACGTCACCGGCGGCATCGGCTCACAGCGGGCCAACGAAGGCTTTACCTCCGACTACGATCTTCCTAACGAGACCGCGTACGCCGAAACCTGCGCCGCCATCGGCCTTGTCTTTTGGAACCACCGGATGCTTCACGTGCAACCTGACAGCCGCTTTGCCGACGTGATGGAGCGGGCCTTGTACAACGGCGTCATCAGCGGCGTCTCCCTTGACGGCGAGCGGTTTTTCTACGAAAATCCATTGGAGAGCAGGGGCGACCACCACCGCCAAGACTGGTTTGGTTGTTCGTGTTGCCCCCCCAACATCGCCCGCCTGTTGGCATCTTTGGGCGGCTACATCTACTCGGAGGCCCTCGATGCGATCTTTGTCCACCTCTACATCGGCGGGAGCGCCCGCTGCCGTTTAGGGGCGACCGATGTCACGCTGCGCCAGGAGAGCCGTTATCCTTGGGACGGCCGGATCCGGTTGACCCTCGAACCCGATCGGCAAGCCTCCTTTGACCTGGCCTTGCGCATTCCCGGATGGTGCCGCTCGTTTAAGGTGACCGTCAATGGCCAAGACGCGAGCGGCATGGGCTCGATCCACAAGGGTTACCTTTACCTGCGGCGGCACTGGCGCCGGGGTGACGTGGTGGAGCTGGAGCTCGACATGCCTGTAGAGCGAGTGTACGCGCACCCCGCCGTGCGGCAGACGGCGGGCTGCGTGGCGCTGCAGAGGGGGCCCGTAGTCTACTGCCTTGAAGGCGTCGACAATCCCTTCCCCCTGCACCAGGTGGCGCTGCCGCCGGAAAGCCGGTTGGAGGCCACCTTTGAACCCGATCTTTTGGGCGGGGTGGTCACCCTCCAAGGGGAAGCGCTTCTCGACGAGGAGAGCGGCGGGGATCTTTACCGCACCACGCCGCCTGCAAGAAGACCCGTACGCATCAAGGCGGTGCCGTACGCGACTTGGGACAATCGCGAGCCCGGCCCGATGCGGGTTTGGATTCGCGAGGCCCGCTGACACCGATGGACATCACCGAGAGTGAGGAGTTGGCGTGATGGCTGTTTCCGTCGTTGCCCAAGATGAACTCTACCGGCGCCTCGCCGCCATGCGCGAAGAAGCGATCGGCCCGGATCACGACCCGTGGGACCCGTACCTCACCGTTGGGTTAGCGCCGAGGCCCCTCCTGACCAGCATCGAGGTGACGGTCACCAACACGTGCAACCTCCGCTGCGAGCACTGCGCGGTGGGGGACCAGCTCACCGACGACGAGGAGCGGCTCATCACCCTCGAAGAGCTCTACGCCCGCATCGACGAGGTCGACACGCTCCTCACCTTTAGCGTCACCGGAGGAGAGCCGGCGGCAAGTCAAAAGCTCGTCGACGAGGTGACCCGCCCGCTCCTCCAGTACGCCAAAGCCCGGGGTTTGCGCACCCAAGTCAACACCAACTTGACGCTCCCCTTGGAGCGGTACGAGTCCTTTATCGAATGGGTCGACGTGCTGCACATCTCCTACAACTACCCGGAACCGGCGGAGTTTGCGCGCATCGCCTACGCGCATGCGCTGCATCAGCCCAAAGATCCGGAGGCGCTCCTTCGGCGGATGGACGCCAACATCCAAGCGCTGGCGGCTCAAGGGGTGTTTGTCTCTGCGGAAACCCTCTTGACCCACGCGACGCTTCCCAAGATCGACGTGATCCATGCCCGCATCGCCGACCTCGGTTGCGTGCGGCACGAGATCCACCCGCTTTATCCCAGCGACTTCGCCAGGCACATGCAGCTTGCAAGCCTCGACGAGCTGGCCGGCGGCGTGCGGCGGCTCCTTGCCCGGCGCGACCCCCGGGTGTGGATCCTCTTTGGCACGTTTCCCTTTTTCGCTTGCAGCCCCGACCCTTCGCACCGGGAGCTTTGGCAATACGTGATGAGCCAGCCCAACACCACCATCCGCAACGACCCCGACGGCCGCAACCGCCTCAACGTCAGCAGCCTCACCGGAGACGTGTTGGTCGCTGACTTCGCCGATCTTGGACCCTTGGGCAACATCCGCGAGGAGAGCTTTACGACGATCTGGGAGCGATGGCTCGCCTCGGACCTCGCCGGGCGCTACCACTGCCATTGCCCGCAGGCCCGGTGTCTCGGGCCCAATCTGCTGGTGGTCGAAAGCTACTACCCAGACGTCGACTGGAAGACGCGAAGGGCTCTCGTCTCGGCTTAAGGCGAGTTTTTGGGCGAGAGAGCGCCGCGGGTTAGGACACCACTCCGACGTAGTCGATACGAACCAGGCCTGTTTTGGGGTCCCGCTCGATGTGCGCCTCGACCCCAAACACCTCCCGCACCAGCTCTGCGGTAAGGACATCCTCCGGGGCGCCCGCGGCCACGAGGCGCCCCGCCGACATCATCGCCAGCCGGTCGCAAAACCGCATCGCCATTGCCAGGTCGTGGATGGCCAGCACCACCGTAAGCTGTCGCTCCTGGTTGAGCCGCCGGATCAGAGCAAAGATCTCCAGCTGGTAGCGGACGTCGAGATTCGCGGTGGGTTCGTCGAGAAGAAGCAGCTGCGGCTCTTGAGCCAGGGCCCGGGCGAGAAACACCCGCTGCTTTTCGCCGCCCGACAGCTTGGTGATGGGCCGCTGGCTCAAGTGCGCGACCCCCGCCGTCTCGAGCGCTTCCTTGATGACGCGCCGGTCCCTTGTGTCCAAGGGCTCCCACGAGCGCTTGTGGGGGTACCTTCCCATCGCGACCACGTCGTAGACCGGATACGCAAATCCGGCGTGGGGGTTTTGACTCATGACGGCAATCTGCTGGCCCCGCTCCCGGTCCCGCAGTTCCTCCAGCGGGCGTCCCTGAAACGATACGGTTCCCTTCGCCGGCCTTGCAATCCCGGATAGCACCTTGATCAAGCTGCTCTTCCCCGCGCCGTTGGGCCCGATCAAGCCCAAGAGCTCCCCCGCGTGCACAGTAAGGTCGACGTCGCGCAGGACCGCAGCGCCGTGATAGGCCAGGGAGACGCCGCTCGCGACGAGCACCGCACGAGAAGCCGCCGCCGTCAATCCCATGCCACCGCCTCCCTCCGCGAGAAAAGGAGGTAGAGAAAGAAGGGGACGCCGACAATCGCAGTGACGATGCCTGTGCGGAGCTCGATGGGGCTAAAGGCGACGCGGGCTACCAGGTCGCACAGGATGAGAAAGCTCGCGCCGGCAAGGCCGCTGGTGGGCAGGAGCCAGCGGTGATCGGGCCCGATCAAAAGGCGCAGGATATGGGGGACGATCAGCCCTACAAAGCCGATCATCCCCGTGATCGAGATCGCGGCGCCCGTCGCGAGGGAGACAAAGAGAAGCACCCATCGTTTGACCCGCTCCACCGAAACCCCTAAAGCGCGGGCGTCGTCCTCGCCTCCGGACAAGAGGTTGAGCTCCGTGGCAAGAGAGATCAAGCCCACCGCCCCCACTAGGACAAAGGGGCTCGCCACGGCTAGATGATCCCATCGCTTGCCGGCGAGGTTTCCCATCAGCCAGTAGACGATCTGCCGCAAAACGCCGTCTTCGACAAAGTGATACAGGAGCGAGATGATAGCGCCAAAGAGAGAGGTGAGAGCGACCCCGGCCAAAAGGAGCGTCGCCGTCTCCGTCTTGCCGCTGCGGGTCGCAAGGGCGTAGGCCAGCCACGAGGCGAATAGCGCCCCCGCGAAAGCCGCCGCGGGTACCGCCCACACGCTGTGCCTTTGCAACTCGAGAAAGATCGCAATGACGGCGCCCATGGATCCCCCTGCGGAAACCCCCACGATCCCCGGCTCAGCCAAGGGATTGCGAAAGAGGCCTTGCATCGCCGCGCCGCTGGTAGCCAGGGCAAAGCCTACCAAGCCGGCGACGAGCACCCGGGGCAGCCGGACCGTCCAGACGATGGAGGCCTGCCCTGGATCCAGCTCCACCCCGAGGCGCAAACTCTTGACGACAATCACCCGCAGGGCGTCGAAAAAGGGGAGCTGCACCACCCCGATGGCCGTCGCGGCCGTCACGCTGGCGACGAGCAGCAAAAAGAGCACAGCGACCGCTCCCGCGGGGCGAAGGGGGAGAGCCCGGCGGGCCGGGGCTTGCTTGCGCACCGGCTCGGCCCCGCTCATCGAAACACCGCGATTCACGGTTCGAAAGCCTCCGGATGCAACAGCTCAGCCAGCTGCCGTACCGCCAGGATCACGTGGTGGGTCGCCGACTCCGCGTGATCGATGGTGTACACCCGCCCGCTTTGCACCGCGGGCACCGACTGGAGGGCGGGGTCGTTGAGCACCCGCTCCACAAACTCCTCGGACTCGTAGGTGACGATCACCTCC
Organism: bacterium; assembly: GCA_002919195.1. GTDB lineage: Bacteria > Bacillota > Limnochordia > DTU080 > RSA5 > RSA7. The sequence continues at coordinate 464 of PKEU01000055.1, read as the reverse complement.
GGCGCCATCGCGATGATGGCCTCAGCATCGATGGTCTGCCACCCTTCGATGCCGTGGACCGCTGCGAGGTTGATGCCGCCAGCCATCTCGATGATGTCGTGCATCGAGGTGTTGAGGCCCGTCGTCGTCGACCACGTATCCCACACGAGGACCGCTGGACGCTCCCTTCCCTCGATCCGGCGGGCGATGTCGGCATACTGCTGCCAAAACGCGTCGATCAGCTGCGCCGCCGCCTCGTCTTCACCCGTGATCTCACCCACCCGGCGGACGAGGTCCAGCGCGTCTTGGACGGTGCTAAAGCCGGTAAAGATGTAGACGGGATAACCCAGATCTTCGATGAGGCGGACTTCGTCGGGGTTGTTCCAGCTGGCCGCCAGGACGATGTCGGGGTTGGTGGCGACCACCAGCTCCGCATTGAGGGAGTCGAGGATCACCATGTGGTCGCGAAGCTTGTCCACGACGTA
>PKEU01000081.1 GCA_002919195.1 bacterium | reverse complement strand
TTGGCAGGCGCGATCGGCATTGCGCTGAATCCTTACTTCCTGGAGCAATACGCCGTTGTCGAGACCTGGGTAGCAGGCGACTAACGGGACGTAGGAGCGGGGAAGATGGCACAGGCGGCTTCGCGGGAGCGTGTCGCGGCGAGGGCGGGCGCGCGCCGCGTCGATTTGACCCAGGGCCCCATCGTCCAGCGGCTCGTCGCGCTCGCGTGGCCTTTGTTTGTCGGCAACATCCTCAATACATTTTATAATTTGGCCGACATGTACTGGGTTTCACAAGTGGGAACCGAAGAGGTCGCGGCGGTCGCGATCACCTTTCCCACCGTGTGGCTCACCTTTTCGCTGGGGATGGGGGTCACCATCGCAGGGGTGGCCTTTGTCTCCCAGCACACGGGGGCAGGCCGCGTCGACAAGGCGACCCACGTGGCAGGACAGGTGACGCTCGCGGCGTGCTTGGTGGGCGCGGTGATCGCCGCGTTCGCGATCGCTTTTCGGCGGGAGATCGTGGCGCTGATGGGCGCACGAGATCGTGTCCTGGATCTGGCCGCGATCTACCTGCTCATCACGCTGGCGGGCCTGCCGCTTAAGTACATCTACTTCGCGTACCGGGCGGTCTCGCAGGGCGTGGGCGACAGCAAGACCCCCCGCAACCTCCTCCTCTTGACCACGACGATGAACGTGGTCCTCGACCCCTTTTTCGTGTTGGGGTGGGCGGGCCTGCCCGCCATGGGCGTCGCCGGGGCGGCTTGGGCCACGCTGATCTCGGAGGCCGTCGGCGCGGCGATCAGCCTCTTTTTCCTCATGAACGGTCGCCTTGGCGGCCTGAAGCTTCGCCTCTCACACTTTGCCCCAGACTGGCAGCTCATGAAGCGGATCGTCGCGGTGGGCGTGCCGGGCAGCCTCGACATGGGAGCGCGAGGGCTTTCGTCGGTCGCGGTGGCGGCCATCGTCTCGCGCTTTGGCACCGTGGAGGCGGCCGCTTACGGCATCGTTAACCGCTTGATGTCGGTGGTGTGGACGTCGTCGGGAGCGATGGAGCAAGCGGCCACCTCCGGCGTTGGGCAAAACCTCGGCGCGGGCCAGCCCGAGCGGGCGGAACGACTCGCTTGGGTCGGGGCTGGAGTAATGTTTGCCTTTCTCACCGTGGTGGCGGCGGCGCTCTACTTTTTTGCGGAACCCATCGTCGGCGTCTTTGGCGTCAGCGAGGACGTCGTCGAAACTGCCGTGCGGTTTTTGCGGATCCACGTCTTCTCGTACGGTTTTTGGGGCGCCACCGAAGTGCTCCAGGGCGGCTTTCGCGGCGCCGGGCAGACGCTGCCTTCGGCGATCATCACCTTTGCCAACCGCTGGGGCTTTCAGATTCCCGCCGCGCTGATCTTTTCCCACGCCCTGGGCTATCATGGCGATGGGTACTGGATTGCCTTGTTTCTCTCCAATATCCTTTTCGCAGGGGTCGCGGCGGTCTGGTTTAAGATGGGCCGCTGGAAAAAGGCGCTCGTCAGCTAAAGCCTTAACTGGGAAGCGGCCTTTCCGAAAGCGAGGGGGCCACTTCGCGATACAGGCGGATGGTGTCACGCATTTGCTTGGCCTGATAGAGAGCGATGTCGGCCCGTTGGAGGAGCTCCCGGGTCGTCGTCCCGTCTTGGGGATACATCGCGATGCCAGCCGAAAGGGAAACAGGGGTTTCGGGCAGGCATTCGGCCAGGCGCTGCTTGAGGCGCTGCACGAGTTTGGACGCCTCATGGTCGCTGGTGTAGGGAAGGAGCAACACAAACTCGTCGCCGCCAAAGCGGGCCAGCGTGTCGGATTCGCGAATGTTGCACTTGAGGATGCCCGCGACCTCTTTGAGCAGGGAATCCCCGTGCAGGTGCCCGTAGGCGTCGTTGTGCTCCTTAAACCGGTCGAGGTCAAAGATGACGAGCGTCACCGGGTAACCGTGGCGCTTGGCCAGTGAGATCTGCTTTTCGAATTGTGGGAAAAAGAAATTGCGATTATAGACGTGGGTGAGCGAATCCAGCACGGAAAGCTCGCGGATGCGCTTATAGAGCGTGCCGAAAATGTACCCACCAATCCCGTTGACCAGGATGAGAAGGACGTACAAGTGGGAGATGCTGCGGATACCAAAGACCTTTTCGACGGCAAAGAGCACGCAGACCCCCGCGAGACCGATGAGCATTCCCCAAAACCCGTTCATCCGAGTCGGCATACGGTCCCCCCCTGACCCCAACCGATTCCCCGAAGGACCTTTAGACTAATACCGCATTGATTCAAACTTCCCTTTTATTTAGTTTTTTCGTTAACACAGTTTTCCGCTTTTTCCCTTGATAAGCCTTGATCGCTCCTCCTCCGGAGACCCTCGGCAAGCCGCCCTCCGTGCAAACTCTGGCTCGCTTCCCCCGAAGAAGCGGCCTTTGGGCACCATTCGCTGTTGCCGCTTCCAGTTCCTCTCTTTGCAGGGGCTTTAGGCCAGATCGGGCAAGAAGGCTCGTCGCCTCGACGTCTTTTTCACGGCGTCCGGTCGGGCGGCTTTTTGGATGGCCTCTCGCGTTCCGTGGAGGTCAAAGAGTTCGTACTGGTTTTCCCTCAGCCACCGGGTAGCCACGGCGATGGCTTGCTTTTCGGTGAGTTCTCCCTCGCGGATCTCCTCGGCGAGGGCTTGGTAAAGCCGGGCGCGCGCTTGATGGGCGTAGGCCACCACGCTGGTCGGCCAAAAGGTGTCGCCGCCAAAGCCCAACAGCTTGTTGCTAGGCGCGGTGTGCAAAAACCGGCGCACAAACTCCACCGTCGAGCGGGGATCGATCGACCAGGCCCAGCAGAGGTCGACCCACACGTTGGGGTAGTGTTTGGCGACGGCAAGCAGCTCGCCCGTGTAGGGGTAGCCCATGTGCATCAACACAAACCGGCACTGCGGGTAGGCCCGGAAAAGCGCCGTGAGGTGGCCGGGCCGGATCCACTCGACGGGCATCTGGCCGTATCCGGCGTAATAGCCCGTGTGAATCTTGATGGGCAGCTTGTATTGGATCGCGAGCTCGGCGCCTTTGGCGAGGCACCAATCGCCCACCGTCAGGTAATCCGCCTCGGTCGCGTTTTCGGGGTGGGCGAGGATGACCGCAAGCGCCCGGCTGACGTCAACCGGGGGGCGGGCCTCCCAGGCCAGTGTGCGGCCGTAGGCGTGGTTGGTCTTGAGGGCGATGGCCACGGGGCCGTATTTGGCGACCAGCGCCTCGAGGGCGCTTTCCAGGCTCGCAAGATCGCTCACCCGCAGGCCAGTCTCTTGCTCAAGGGCCTGGGGATCGATCTCCCCCCAGACGAAGTTGCTCCAGTGGATGTCGTAGAGGAAAAAGTCGAAGCCCGAGGGGTCGGGGTGGCACGGCCAGCAGAAGTTGTCGATCTGTACGTGGTCGAGGCGGGCGACTTCTTTTAAGAGGCGCAGGCGCTCGCCTGGCCGGCGCAACTCCAGGGTGCGATGGCGCGCCGCTTCGAGGGCCTCCATCGTGATCTCTTCGATGCCGTAGACCAGGCGGGCCAGCGCGCTGACGGCTTCGCCGTATCCGGTGTGCCGCACCATCTGCCAAGCCTTTTCGATGCCTCGGAACCGTCCGGCAAGGTCGGGATCGCGGCCGTCAAGAGCCCGCTCGACGGCCTCGGGCGCCGCGCCGGCGACGACGAGATCCGCTTTGATGTAGTTGTCAAAGAGATCTTGTAAAATGTCAGGCCCATCGCGTATCCAGGTCTCCTCCGACCAGAGGTGCTCGTGCGTGTCGCACATCGGTGTGGTGTCGATCACGTGTTTGAGTTCGCGGTACATGGCTTTCCCTCTCCTGAAATTTCCTTGCCATTTCTTGGGGAAAGCGTGCGATCCTTCTCGACAAGGCCCGCGGGGATAGGGCAGAGGTAGCGGCGCAGTTGCAGCGACTGAAAAATGAAGTATACTTAAATTGACTGCAACGGGCTGTATTGGAGGGCGCCTGCTCCATGGACGTCTTTAGGCGGCTTAAGGCCTATTACTGGCCTTATCGCCGCATCGGGGTGTTGTCGATCGTCTGCGGCGTGCTGATGACCGCCGTCGGTCTTGTGCGGCCGCTTTTCCTGCAGTGGATCATCGACCGGGTGCTGATTGAAAGACGTTACAACGAGCTCGCGTGGTTGGCGTTGGCCGTGGTCGCCGTCGCGCTGTTGCGCGGCGTTTTTCAATATGGCCGGGCTTATCTGGGCCACGTCTTTGGCGCCAACTCCGTCTATCTTTTGCGCAACCGGCTTTACCAAAAGCTGCAGGGGTTTTCCTTCTCCTACTACGACAAAGCCAAGACGGGCGACCTCATGTCACGCCTTGCCGGCGACGTGGAGATCTTCCGCCAATTTTTGGCTTTTGGCTTTGCCCATCTGGTCGACTTTATCCTGCTCATCACCTTTACGCTCGCGCTCATGCTCTACCTGGACTGGAGCCTGACGGTCACCGTCTTGCTCATGATGCCGGTCTTGGCATTTCTAGCTGCGCGCTTTCACTTTCGGGTGCATCCCGCATTTACGGCCCTTCGTGAGGCTCTCTCCGACCTTTCGACCGCCGTGCAGGAAAACATCACCGGCGTGCGGACCGTCAAGTCCTTTGCGCGGGAGCCGCAGCAGATCGCTCTCTTTCGCGAGCGGGTCCGGGCGTACATCCAGCGGCACATGGCGGCCACGTCGATCTGGTCCCGCTTTTTTCCCAGCATGGAGCTCTTGGGAAATATCGGCGTCCTCCTCTTGCTTTGGATCGGCGGCCGGCGCGTGATTTCGGGCTCGCTCACCATCGGCGAGCTGACAGCCTTTTTTAGCTACATTTGGTACCTGGTCACCCCCTTGTCGCAGCTGGGGTACCACATCAACAACTTGAGCCAGTCGATCGCCTCGGGCCAGAGGATCCTCGAGATCCTCGACACGCCTCGCGGCATCCGGGACAGCCGGGACGCCGCCGACATCGGGCGGATCGAGGGCCGCGTCACCTTTGATCACGTCTTCTTCAGCTACGATGGGAAAGAACCGGCCCTGGAGGACATTTGCCTCGACGTGCCGGCCGGGAGCGTCGTGGGCATCCTGGGCCCCACGGGCGCGGGGAAGAGCACGCTAGTCAGTTTGATCCCCCGATTTTACGACGTCACTTCGGGGAGCGTCTCCATCGACGGCGTCGATGTGCGCAAAATCAAGCTGGACTGCCTCCGCAGCCAGATCGCGGTCGTCTTTCAAGAGACTTTCCTCTTTTCGACATCGATCCGGGAGAATATCAGCTTTGCCCGGCGGGACGCGACTATGGAAGAGGTCATCGCCGCGGCCAAGATGGCGCAAGCGCACGAGTTTATCGAGGAACTGCCTCAAGGATACGACACCCTGGTCGGCGAGCGGGGCTTGGGCCTTTCGGGTGGGCAAAAGCAAAGGATCGCCATCGCCCGGGCCATCTTGGCCGATCCGCGCATCGTCATCCTCGACGATGCCACGGCCAGCGTCGACATGGAGACCGAGCACAAGATCCAAGAGGCGCTGAAGGAGCTCATGAAAGGGCGGACGACGTTTATCATCGCCCACCGCATCTCGAGCGTGAAAGACGCCGACATCATCATCGTCCTGGACCGGGGCCGGATCGTCGAGCGCGGTACCCACGAGGAGCTCTTGGCCGCCGGGGGAATGTACCGGCGGATTTACGACGTGCAGTTCAAGGATCTCCAGCAGGTGCGGGAGCGCCTGGAAAAAGACGGGCGGGCCGGGGGCCAAAGCCCCTCCGTTTCGTCGCCCGGTGAGGTGCGGGAGGTGGCAGGATCGTGAGCCAGGCCGCCCAACGTTTTGAGGCCGAAGCGAAAGACCGGGCCCGCCGGGAGTCACCCGCGGTGCCCGATGTGCGGCACCGCTTTGTCTACCCCGACGACCGGGCGATCGAAAAGCCCTTTGACTGGCGGCAGATGCGCCGGCTTTTGGGGTACATGTCCCCTTACAAAAAGGACGTTTTCATCGCGCTCTTGGTGACGACGGCGGGGACGATCGCCACGTTGATCGTTCCCCTGCTCATCAGCGCTGCCATCGACAACGGCATCACCGCCGGCGATATCGGTTACCTCACCCGGATGACGCTCTACCTCGGGTTGTGTTACGCCACCTGGTGGATCACCGCCGGCATCCGCATCCGGGTGACCAACTGGATCGGCCAAAGGATCTTGCGGGATATTCGCGAGGCGCTCTTTCGCCACGTGCAATACTTGTCGTTTAACTTCTTCGACCAACGGTCGGCGGGTTCGATCCTGGTCCGCATCATCAACGACGTCAACGCGCTGCAAGAGCTGTTTACCAACGGCGTCGTCAACGTCTTGATGGACCTTTTGATCCTCACGGGGATCATCGCGATCATGGTGAGCATTCACCCCGGCCTCGCTTTCGCCTCGATGGTCATTTTGCCCTTTATGATGGCGCTTTCCACCGGAATCCGCCGCAGGATTCGCCGCGGCTGGCAAGAGGTGCGGATCCGGCTTTCGCGCATCAACTCCCACCTCAACGAGGCCATCCAGGGCATGCGCGTGACCCAAGCCTTTGTGCAAGAAAAAGAGAACATGCGCTTCTTCGATTACATCAACGACGACTACCGGCGCAAGATGAACGAGTCGACCCGGTTTTCGGATCTCTTTGCCCCCATGGTCGAACTCACGGGAGCCGTCGGCACCTGCATCGTCTACTGGTATGGCGCGACCTTGGTGATCCGCGGTGAGATCACCCTGGGCCTCTTTGTGGCGTTTGTCTACTACCTGGGGCGGTTTTGGGAGCCCATCGCGCGCCTTGGCAACGTGTACAACCAGGTGCTCCAGGCCATGGCCTCGTCGGAGCGGATCTTTGAGTTTATGGATACCCAGCCCTCGGTGGCCGAGCGGCCGGACGCTGTCGCCTTGCCGCCCATCGAGGGGGAGATCCGCTTTGAAAACGTCTTTTTCGAATACAAGCCGGGCCGTCCCGCCTTGCGCGGCGTCGACCTGCACGTGAAGCCGGGGCAGACGGTGGCGCTCGTCGGCGCGACCGGTTCGGGAAAGACGACGATCGTCAACTTGCTCTGCCGCTTTTACGACGTGACGTCGGGGCGGGTGACGATCGACGGGCACGACGTCCGGGATGTCACCCTCGCCTCGCTGAGATCCCAGATCAGTATCGTTTTGCAGGACACCTTCCTCTTTTCGGGCAGTATCGCCGACAACATCCGCTTCGGCAGGCCCGACGCCACGATGGAGGAAGTGCGGGAAGCGTGCCGGGCCGTGGGCGCCGACGAGTTTATCGAAAAGCTGCCCGACGGGTACGACACCATCGTCAGCGAACGGGGGAGCGGCCTCTCGCTCGGCCAGCGACAGCTGGTCTCCTTCGCCCGGGCGCTCCTTGCCAACCCCCGCATCCTGATCCTCGACGAGGCGACGGCCAGCGTCGACACCGAGACGGAGCTCCACATCCAAAAGGCGTTGGAGCGGCTCCTCCAAGGGCGGACGGCGATCGTCATCGCCCACCGCCTCTCGACCATCCGCAACGCCGACATGATCGTTGTGATGGACCACGGCCGCATCGCGGAGCTCGGCAACCATGACGAGCTCATGGCCAAGGATGGGATTTACCGCACCCTTGTCGAAGCCCAGTTTAAGTTTATCGATCGCTCCACACCGGCGGCGGGCTGATGGGCCCGCCGTTTTTGAGATGTAAACCTTCTGTTAAATCACCCCTGAAACGGTTGAATCCGGGGGAGGACGCCGGTACACTAAAATCGGGACGAAGAAGGGTCTGCCCGGGTCGTCGAGTGTCCCGATCTTTTTAAAGGAGCGATGCCTCGTGGAGATTTGCAGGGACTGCGGACACAAAAACATCGGCGCCCTCTATTGTGTGAAGTGCGGCAGCGATCTTTTCGCCCGTAAACGTCCAGAGAGAGACGGCGTGATGAACACCTTCACCGTGCTGTTGACGCCGTTTGCCAAGCGCAAGTAGGCACGAGCCTGGTTGCGCTTGTTGGCGAGCCGCGCGGAAAGCCGTTGGGCTGACGCGCGGCTCGTTGTTTTTGCCTGGTGGTAACAACCTCCAGCAAAGGGAAAGCTATTGTAGACGAGGGGAGCGCTCGCCCAGCGAGTCTCCCCTACACCGGCAAAGGTTTAAAGGAGCGATGATCCATGGCCCGAAACACAGGCCCCAAACACCGGATGTGCCGCCGGGTCGGCCAGCCCCTGTGCGGCTCTCCCAAGTGCCCTGCTCTAAAGCGCCCGTACCCGCCGGGTCAGCACGGAAACCGGGTCCGCAGGCGCATGACCGAGTACGGCCGGCAGATCCTGGAAAAACAAAAGCTCAAGGCGATCTACGGGGTCAAGGAGCGCCAGCTGCGGCGCTACCTCGACGAAGCGCGCAAGACGCGGGGGCGGACAGGCGAGCGCCTCTTGCAGCTCTTGGAAAGCCGCCTGGACAACATCGTCTACCGCCTTGGGTTCGCGCCCACCTTGCCCGCGGCGAGGCAGCTGGTTTCGCACGGGCATATCGCGGTCAACGGCCAAAAGGTCGACATCCCTTCGTACCTGGTGCAGGTGGGCGATGTGGTTTCGGTGCGGGAAAAGAGCCGCAACCTGGATCTCGTGGTCCAGAGCCTGGCAAGCCGCGCGGGCGCCGTGCCCGAGTACCTGCGGCTGGACGCCGAGGCCCGGGAGGGAGAGCTTCTCCGCCTGCCGGCAAAAGAGGAGATCCCCGTCCCCGTCGACGACAACCTGGTGGTGGAATTTTACGCCCGCTAACTTGGCGGGCGGCGCGCGTTTCAAATCGTTAACAAGCGCGCAGTACGGGTGAAACATCCCCCTGCTACATTTCAATTGAAATCACCCGGCGGCCGGCCGCTCCCAACATCAAGGGGGATGTCAATTGAAGCGCGTCGTTACCCTGGTCTTGTCGGCTGCGATCGTGCTTGTGATCTCAATCGCCGCTTGTGCAGTGGATCCCAACTTGCCCGAGTACGAGCCTGTCAGCGGCATCTCGGGCACGATCATCTCCGTCGGTTCGGACACGATGAACAACATGATGGCCCTCTGGGCCGAAGGCTTTCGCAAGCACTACCCCAACGTGCGCGTCGAGATCGAGGGAAAGGGTTCGAGCACAGCCCCTCCCGCTTTGATCTCCGGCACGGCGCAGTTTGGCCCGATGTCCCGCGAGATGACCCTCGATGAGATCGACGCTTTTGAAAAGGCTTTTGGTTATCGACCCACCCTCCTGCGCGTCGGCCTGGACGCCCTCGCCGTCTACGTCAACAAGGACAACCCCATTGAGGGATTGACCCTGGCCCAGGTCGACGCGATCTTTTCCAAAACCTTGCGCTGCGGCTACGGTTCATCCATCGACACATGGGGCGACCTCGGCCTCACCGATGAGTGGAGCCGCCGTCCGATTAGCCTCTACGGTCGCAACTCCGCCTCGGGCACCTACGGCTACTTTAAGGAAAATGCCCTCTGCGGCGGCGATTATAAAGACACCGTGAAAGAGCAGCCTGGCTCGGCTGCTGTGGTCCAAGGCGTCACCGTCGACCGGTATGGCATCGGCTACAGCGGGATCGGCTACGCCACCTCGGGTGTGCGCCCGGTGCCGCTCGCCCGGGCGCAAGGGGAGCCGTACATCGACACCAGCACGGAAAACGTGGTGAGCGGCGAGTATCCCCTTGCTCGCTTCCTCTACATCTACATCAACAAGGCGCCTGGCCAGCCCGTCTCGCCGCTGGTGGAGGAGTTTGTAAAGTTCATCTTCTCCCGAGAAGGACAAGAGATCGTGGAGCGAGACGGCTATGTGTCAGTGCCGGCCGATTTTGCTGCTCGGCAAGTGGCTCAGGTCGTCGAGAAGTGAACGCAGCGACTTTGCACAAGCCCGCGGTTTGACCGGCACCGGTCACAGCCGCGGGCTTGCGCGGCATTGGGGAGAGCGTTATGGACATCCGGACCCGCCGGCAGCTGATGGACCTATCAGGCCGAGTGCTTGCGGCCCTAGGTGCCCTCGCCATCTTTGGCGCGATCTTCCTGCTCTTTGGCTTTCTCGCGCGCGAGGTCGCTCCTCTCTTGCGTCCGGCCAGCGCTGAGCAGGCGCTTCGGGTTGAGCAGGACGCCCGGCTTGCAAAGATCTTGGCAGAGAGCGTCGCCGCGGGCGTCGACGAGTATTTGGAGCAGGCCTTTCTCCTACAAAGAGACGGCACATTCCACCTCCTCGACCTGTCGATGGGGGATCCGTTGACGACGGTCGACTCCACTGAGCGGCCGCCGCTTTGGGCCGGTGGAGCCAAGGCCTCTGTCGCCCGTTACGATCCGCTCGCGGGCCGGATCGTCGTGGGGATGGAGGACGGGCGAGCGCTGCCCGTAGACATCCAACAGCGCGCCGCTTTCATCGAGGGGCGGCGGACCGTGGAGCTCCTAGCCACGGTGGGTGATGCAGTCCGCCTGGAGCCGCACGGCCGTTCTCTGGTGCACATCGACTGGGCCGCAGGGCAAAACCGGGAGGTCGCCGCGGGCATCAGCGAGGAAGGCCGGCTCGTGGTGTTGATCCGGGAGGAGACCCGCTCCCTTTTTGGAGGCGGCCAAAGGAGCGAGCACGCCCACGATCTCACCCCGCTCCTTTCGGGCCGGGCGACGGCGCTCGCGCTCGCGCCCGACGGTTTGACGCTGGCTGTGGGCGACGACGGGGGCCTCTTGTACCAATGGGACCTTGCCAATGCGTCGAGCCCCAGGTTGATCGGTAAAATCGTGGCCAACGGCCCCGAGGCAGGCCGGGTGGCCGAGGAGGCGGGGCGGGGCAGCTTTGCGGTGACGGCCCTCGCGTATCTCATCGGCGGGCGCTCGCTCGTGGTGGCGGACGCCGGCGGCGGGGTGACGACGTGGTTTACAGTGCCGGTGGAAGGACACGGCCAGCTGCTGCAGCCGGTCCACAGGCACCAAGGGCACGTGGCTGCGGTCGTCCATGTCGCGCCGTCCCAGCGCAACCGGAACTTTGCCACCGCAGATGCGGCTGGGGTCGTCAAGCTGCATCACTCCACCTCGGAGCAGACCTTCTTTTCCTTGGAGACGGGGGCGGGTTCCTTGGGCGGGCTCGTCATGGCTCCCAAAAACGACGCCCTGCTCTTGGTCAAAGAAGGTAGCGTCGAACTGTGGAGCGTCTCGAACCCTCACCCGGAGGTAAGCTGGAAGACGCTCTTTGGCAAGGTGCACTACGAAGGTTACCCCCGGCCGGCATACGTCTGGCAGTCGACGGGCGGCAGCAACGCGTTTGAGCCCAAACTGAGCTTGATTCCGCTGGCTTTTGGCACGTTGAAGGGGACGTTTTACGCTCTGATCTTCGCTTTGCCCTTGGGTGTGCTCGGCGCCCTTTACACGTCGCAGTTTGCCAGCAAGCGGCTGCAGCAGATCGTCAAGCCGGTGGTCGAGGTGATGGCGGGGCTTCCCAGCGTAGTGCTGGGGTTTTTGGCCGGGCTGTGGCTCGCCCCTCTGATCGCGAGGATTTTTCCCGCCGTCGTACTGATGGCCGTCTCGATCCCGCTCGCGCTGATCGCCTGCGCATGGGTGTGGCGGCGCCTGCCGGGCCCGCTTCGGGAGCGTTTTCCTGCCGGCGTAGAAGCGCTGCTCCTCATGCCTCTCCTAGGGCTTGTGGTCTTGGGATCCCTCCAATTGGGGCCGGTATTGGAGAGCCTCGCCATGCGGGGAGATTTCCGGTTTTGGCTCTTTGACGTGTTTGGTTGGACGTACGACCAGCGCAACTCGTTGATCATCGGCATCGCGATGGGCTTTGCCGTGATCCCCGTCGTCTTTAGCATCTCGGAGGACGCCCTCTCGAGCGTCCCCCAGGAGCTCGTCGCTGGCTCCCTCGCCCTCGGCGTCACCCGGTGGCAGACGGTGACGGGCGTCGTGGTGCCCACGGCGCTCCCTGGCATCGTCTCGTCCGTGATGATCGGCATCGGCCGGGCGGTGGGCGAGACGATGATCGTCTTAATGGCCACAGGCAACACACCGGTGATGGATTTCAACATCTTTAACGGTTTTAGAGCCCTTTCGGCCAACATCGCCGTGGAGATGCCCGAAGCGCCCGTGGGCGGCACGCTCTACCGGGTGCTTTTTGTCGCGGCTTTGCTCCTCTTCCTTTTCACGTTTTTCCTCAACACGCTGGGCGAGCTGGTCCGGGCCCAGATGAGAAAGCGGGTGGAGAGGCTGTGAGCGCTCTGTGGCAAGCTTCGAAAGCGGCGATGCCGAAGGGCCCGTCACACAAGGAAGAGGCGTTGATCGCCCCGGCCCGGCGGCCAGGCTTTTGGCGTTCGGGCGATCCCCTGGTCTGGATGAGCGCGGGGGCGCTGGCCGTCAGCCTCCTGATGGTGCTGGGCCTCGTCTTGCTGGTGGCGGTCCGCGGGGCGGCCTACTTTTGGCCGGCTCCGGTGCTCCGTTTGGAGCTGGCCGACGGGAGCACCGTGATCGGTGAGCAGGTGGCCAGGGAGCGGGCTCCCGCGGCAACTCCGTCTTCGGGAGCTCGCCACCGGATCCAGCTCAAAGTCGGAAATCGCGATGTTTACGGCATGGACTTTCTCTGGGTTGACGAGGACCAGATCGCCTTGAGGGAGACGCCCCGGGAGATCGCCGTCCTCGAGCGGCTCCAGGGAGGCGACGCATACGGCATCCCCGTGAGGCTCGAAAGCGCCCAAGGGACTGTTCACGGGGAGGGCATGTGGCAGCGTTTCCAAGAGCTCCACGCCCAAGTCGTCCGGCTGAGGAACGAGATCCGCCGGCTCGAGCGGGATCGGGTGGGCGCCATCAACCACCGGATCGAAGCGGCTCGACTGGCCCTTGTCCGCCTCGGCCGGTCGGGTGCAAAGGATCCCCGGCGGGCCGCCGAGGCCGCCCGGCAAGAGGAGATCATCGCCCAGGCAGAGCGGGAGTACCAAGAGGTGCTCCAGGAGATCCGGTCTTTGCGCTCGCAGCTTGGAAAAGGCGTCCTCGTCCTGGCCCTGGCGGACGGGCGGGAGCTGGAAGTGCCTGTGAGCGAGATCGTGCGGGTTTACTTTCCTAACGCGATGAACCTCATGCAAAAGCTTGGGTGGTACGCGAGCAAGCTGTGGGAGTTTGTCAGCCAAGAGCCCCGGGAGTCCAACACGGAGGGCGGGATCTTTCCGGCGATCTTTGGCACGGTCTTGATGGTCCTGTTGATGACGGTCGCCGTGGTGCCCGCCGGAGTCTTAGCGGCCGTTTACCTCACAGAGTACGCGAAAGAAGGCTGGGTGACGAGCGTCCTCCGGGTTTGCATCCGTAGTCTCGCGGGCGTACCCTCCATCGTTTTTGGCGCCTTTGGTGTGGGGTTTTTCATCTACTTCGTCGGCGGGCGCGTCGACCGGCTCTTTTTTCCTGAGAAGCTGCCGGCACCGACTTTTGGCACCGGCGGCATCTTGTGGGCCTCGTTGACTCTGGCCCTGCTCACCTTGCCGGTGGTCATCGTGGCGACCGAAGAGGGGCTGGCCTCCGTTCCCAATTCGGTGCGGGAGGCGTCGTACGCTCTGGGCGCCACCAAGTTTGAGACCGTGTGGAAGGTGGCGGTCCCCGGAGCTTTGCCGGGGATTATGACCGGCGTCATCCTCGGCATCGCCCGGGCGGCGGGCGAAGTGGCGCCCCTGATGATGACCGGAGTCGTCAAGCTCGCGCCCGAGCTTCCGGTCGATGGGCACCCGCCTTTTTTGCACTTGGAGCGGAAATTGATGCACCTTGGCTATTTCATCTACGACCTCGGCTTTCAATCGCCCAACGTCGAAGCGGCCCAGCCGATGCTGTTTGCCACCGCGCTGGCTCTGATGGTCATCGTCTTTGCACTCAACTTCGCCGGCATCCGGTTGCGCAGCCGCATCAGAGCCCGGGCCGCGGACAGAGTGTGACGTCGTCTTTGCTGATCGTTTCCAGGAGGTGAATGATGTGGCTCCGGCTCAACAGAGGGCCATCGCACTTGAAGTGGTGCGCGGCGGGAAGGCGGGGAACTCAGCGGAAGACAAGCGCCGGCGGAGTCAAGCTCCCGCGATCATGATCCAGAGCTTGTCGGTGCGCTACAGGGAGCGCTTGGCTCTTGAAAACGTCAACATGACGATTGGCCGCCACCGGGTGACGGCGCTCATCGGCCCGTCGGGGTGCGGCAAGTCGACGCTGCTCCGGTGCCTCAACCGGATGAATGACCTCGTCGAGGGGGCGAGGGTGACCGGGCGGGTGCTTTTGGAGGGGCGAGACATCTACGCTCCCGGCGTCGACGTGACGGAGCTCCGGCGCCGGGTGGGCATGGTTTTCCAGCGGCCCAATCCCTTTGCCATGTCGATCTACGACAACGTCGCCTACGGCCCCCGGCTGCTGGGAGCAAAAAAGCGGGAGATCGAGGAGCTGGTTGTCGAAAGTCTACAAAAGGCCGCTTTGTGGGATGAGGTGAAAGACCGCTTGCACCAGCCGGCTTTGTCGCTCTCAGGTGGGCAACAGCAGCGCCTTTGCATCGCGAGGGCGCTCGCGGTCCGGCCTCAGGTGCTCTTGCTCGATGAGCCCTGTTCGGCTCTCGATCCCATCTCCACGACGCGCA
>PKEU01000015.1 GCA_002919195.1 bacterium | reverse complement strand
TTTCTTGCGGAGGCCAGTAGACAAAGAGGGCCCGCCCCACGATGTTTTTCAGCGGCACGGGGCCCACATCGGGAAACCGGCTGTCCTCACTATTGTTGCGGTTGTCGCCCAGCACCCAGACGGTCCCCTCGGGCACTGTGATGGGACCAAAGGGCTGGTACATCGGGCCGCGGATGTACGCCTCCTCGATCGGCGAGCCGTTGATGTACAGAGTGCGATTGCGGATCTCGATGACGTCGCCGGGGATCCCGATCACCCGCTTGATAAACTTGCGCCGGGGATCTTTGGGGTACGAGAAGACAATGATCTCCCCGCGCTCAGGCGACCGGAAACGATACGTCACCTTATCGACGAGGAGACGCTCGCCGTCGTGCAGGCTTGGCTCCATCGAGTCGCCCTGGACCAAAAAGGACTGGGCGACAAACAGGATGATGAAGAGGGCCAGGGCGATGGCGATGACGAAAGATTCGGCGTACTCGCGAATCTCCGATTTGACCTGCGCCAAATAGGTTGCCTCCCGCCGAGGGCGTCAGCGCTGCTCTTTGATGCGCGCCGCTTTGCCAAACCGCTCGCGCAAGTAAAAGAGCCGGGCCCGGCGCACTTTCCCTCTCCGGACCACCTCGATCCGGTCGATCTTGGGAGAGTGCACGGGAAAGATCCTTTCGACACCCACGCCTTGCGAGATCTTGCGAACCGTAAAGGTCTCGGTCAAGCCGGTCCCATTTCTCTTGAGGACCACGCCTTCAAAGACCTGGATGCGCTCACGGTTTCCTTCGGTCACCTTGACGTGTACTTTGACGGTATCCCCCGGCCCGAAATCGGGCAAGTCGGTCCTTTTTTGCTGCTCGTGGATGCTCTGAATGATATCCATCAGGGTGAGCCTCCTCCAAACCCAAACACGACGATATTCTAACACACGCGCCTTTGACGCGACAACGAAATTCCTTCACGCCACGCCATTAAGGACCCTGTAGATTTCCCTCTGCCTGGGCCCTTTCCTCGGCCTCGATCTCTTGAAGCAGGCGGCGGTCCTCCTCGGTGAGCTGAGCTGCCGCAAGCAGGTCGGGGCGGCGAAGCCGGGTCCTTCGCAACGACTCCTTCCGCCGCCAAAGCCTGATGGCCTCATGGTTGCCGCTCAAGAGGACTTCGGGCACCTCGACACCCTGAAACACTCGGGGACGGGTGTAATGAGGATACTCCAGCAGCCCGTCCTCAAAAGAATCCTCTTCGGCCGACAGCTCGCTGCCCAGGACCCCCGGGATCAGCCGGACCACCGCGTCGATGACCACCATCGCAGGTAGCTCTCCGCCCGTCAGGACGTAATCTCCGATGGAGATTTCGTCGGTGGCCATCAGGGTGCGTACCCGCTCATCGACGCCTTCGTAATGGCCGCAGATGAAGATGAGGCGCTCCTCCGCTGCGAGCTCGCGGGCAACCCTTTGATCAAAAGGCCTTCCCTGAGGCGTCATCAGGATGACCCGCCGCCCGGGGGTTGCCGAACTCGCTTGGACGGCCTGCAACGCCCGGTAGACGGGATCCGGCTTCATCACCATCCCGGCGCCGCCTCCGTAAGGGGTGTCATCAACGGTGCGGTGCCGGTCCTCCGTGTAATCGCGGATATCCCAAAGGCGAAGTGTGACAAGGCCCTTCTCTTTGGCCCTCTTGACGATGCTGTAATCCAGCGCTTGAAACATGCCGGGAAACAGGGTCAGCACGTCGATCTCCACGGCTATCCCTCCAAGAGTCCCGGCGGAGGATCGACCACGATTTCGCCGCGCTCGACGTCGATCGAACGGACGACGTGTTTCACGGCGGGAATCAGGATCTCCCGCCCCCCGTCGTCTTTGACCACATAGACGTCGTTGGCGGCGGTGGTAAGCACGTCCTCAAGCCGCCCCAAAAAGGCCCCTTCCGGGGTGATGACCCGCGCTCCCACCAGTTCAAACACATAGTAGACGCCGGGTGGAAGAGGCACGACGTCGGCCCGGGGCACTTGGATCTCCGCGCCCCGCAGCGTCTCGGCGTCCTCCCGGCAATCGACCCCTTCCAGCCTCAGCAAGAACAACCCGCGGGAAAGGGTTTTCACCCCCAGGACGCGACGCTCCACCCGCTCGTCGCCCTTGACGACAAAGACGCGCTCAAGCTCGAAGAAACGATCGGGGAAGTCGGTCAAGGGCATGACCCGCACCTCGCCGCGCACGCCGTGGGGCGCCGTGACCGCCCCGATCGTCACCCACTCCACCTCCAACCCCATCACCCGGCCGGATGGGATCAGCCGACAATCTCGAGGTGAACCATCTTTTCCCCTCGAGGCGCCGCCGCCTTGACCACCGTCCGCAATGCCTTGGCCACCCTTCCCTGCTTGCCAATGACCTTGCCCATGTCGGAGGAGGCGACTCTGAGCTCCAGGATGATCGACTTTTCGCCCTCGACCTGGCTCACCCGCACCTCTTCGGGATGCTCGACCAGGGCTTCGGCCAGGTATTTCACCAGCTCTTTCATCCCTCAAAGCACCTCCTGGCAAACCAGAAAAGCCTCACGCTTGAGCTGTCTCGGCCGACGGGGCTTGGGGCGCTTCGCTCGCCTCCTCAAACACCCCGGCCTGGCGCAAGAGCCTTCGCGCCGTCTCCGACGGCTGGGCCCCCCGGCTGAGCCACAACCTCGCCCGCTCCACGTTGACGGAGACTCGGATGGGATCCGTCATCGGGTCGTAGTGCCCCAAGGTCTCGATGACCCGCCCGTCACGGGCGCTGCGTGAGTCGGCGACCACCAGGCGGTAAAACGGGCGCTTCTTTGCCCCCATGCGCTTAAGCCGAATCCGAACTGCCATCACGTCACCTCCTCATCGACGAAAGAGGCTTCCCAGGACCCTGCGGCTTCGTTTGCCAGCGCCCATCAGCTGGCGCATCATGGCCCTGGTCTGCTCAAACTGCTTCAAAAGCCTGTTGACGTCTTGGACGCGGGTGCCGCTGCCCGCGGCGATGCGCCGGCGCCGGCTGCCGTCGATGATCTCCGGGCGGCGCCGTTCCTCTGGCGTCATCGACTGAATGATCGCTTCAATCCGCGCCAGCTGCTTTTCGTCCACTTCCAGGCCGGACAAGTTTTTGAGGCCGCCCATGCCCGGCAGCATCCCCAAGAGCTGATCGAGAGGGCCCATCTTGCGCACTTGCTGCATTTGCTCGAGGAAGTCCTCAAGGGTCAGGTCCTGCCCTTGGGCGAGCTTTTCGACCATCTTTTGCGACTTCTCTTGGTCCAGCGTCGCCTGGGCCTTTTCGATCAAGCTCAGCACATCGCCCATGCCGAGGATGCGCGAGGCGATGCGATCAGGATGGAAGGCTTCGATCGCGTCGAGCTTTTCGCCCACGCCAATAAACTTGATGGGCGCTCCGGTCACAGCCCGGATGGAAAGGGCGGCACCGCCCCGGGCGTCGCCGTCCATCTTGGTCAAGACGACACCCGTCAGCCCCAGCCGGGAGTGAAAGCTCTCAGCGACGTTGACCGCGTCCTGGCCCGTCATCGCGTCGACCACCAAGAGAACCTCGGCCGGCCGGAGCACATCTTTGATCTTTTCGATCTCGTCCATGAGCTCCTCGTCGACGTGTAGACGGCCCGCGGTGTCCATCAGGACCACGTCGTTTCCGTGGAGCTTTGCATGGGCCATCGCCTGGGCAGCAATTTCAGGCGGCGGCGTCCCCGTCCCCATCTGAAAGACGGGCACATCGATCTGCTCGCCGAGCACCTTAAGCTGCTCGATGGCCGCGGGACGGTAGATGTCTCCGGCAACCATGAGGGGCCGCCGGCCCTGCCTTTTCAAAAGCCGCGCCAGCTTGGCCGTAAAGGTGGTCTTACCTGACCCTTGAAGGCCCGCCATCAAGATTGCGACGGGCGGCGTCCCTCCGAGCTCAAGGCGCGCATGCTGGGAGCCCATCAATGCCGTGAGCTCCTCGTGGACGATCTTGATCACCTGCTGGGCCGGGGAAAGGCTTTGCAGCACTTCCTGGCCGACGGCCCGTTCGCGCACCCGAGCGAGGAACTCCCGGACGACTTTGAAGTTGACGTCCGCTTCGAGGAGGGCCAGCCGCACCTCCCGCAAGGCCGCCTCGACATCCTTTTCGCTGAGCTTGCCCCGCCCTCTCAGCTTTTGAAAGACCGACTGCAACCGCTCCGAGAGGCTCTCAAACACTGCTCACACCCCCGCGCGCTACGCTTCGACGCCGGCCGCCTCAACCTCGACGAGCGCGGCCCGAGCGCGCGCGAGCCTTTGGACCACGTCGCCCATCGCTTCCAGTGGGCTCAGCGCTTCCATCGCGGCGTCGATCTCCGCCATCGCCTGAGCGAGGGCCGACTGCCGGCGCTGAAAGCGCTCGACGAGCTGGAGCTTGCTTTCAAACTCCTCGAGCGCCTGCGACGAACGCTTGAGGATGTCGTAGACAGCCTGCCGGCTGACTCCGTACTGGGACGCGATCTCGCCCAAAGAGAGGTCGTCGTCGTAATACAGCTTGAAAAACTCTTGCTGTCGCTGGGTGAGGAGCTGACCGTAGAAGTCGAAGAGCAGGCTCATCCTCACGGTCTTCTCGATCATCCTCGGACGACGCCTCCCTACGACGCGCTGGCATGTTAAGCAGAATCGCTTTACACGAGTTACCTTACCAAATCCGGTTTCACCTTGTCAAGGAGAAACATTGCAGGACATACGCCCCCTCTCAGCGCCGGATCGTCATGATAGAATGGAATCACAGGTTGCAGCCTGGGAGGCCGATGTCAAGGCGCGCTTTGAGCCTGTGCCAAGGAGCGTGATGTCCCCTGAGGCGGGCTCGCACGCCAAAAGCGGCGGGGCTAATGGTCCCGCTTTGCATCGTGGTCCTGTGGCAGGGCTTAAGCTCTCTGGGTGTTTTCGACACCTCGATGATCCCATCGCCGCTTTCCGTGCTCGCCGCAGGCGCCAGCGCCATGAGGTCAGGAGAGCTCACGAGGCACGTCGGGATCAGCGTCCTACGGGTGGTCCGCGGTTTTTTAGCGGCGGCGATCGCCGGCGTGACACTCGGCCTTGCCCTTGGCTGGATTCCCCTCCTGCGGACGCTGATCGGCCCGCTCCTCCATTTCCTCAGGCAGATCCCCCCTGTCGCATGGATTCCCGTCTTCATCATGTGGTTTGGAATCGGGGAAAGCTCCAAGATCTCCGTCGTCACCTATGCCGCCTTTTTTCCCATCTTGCTCAACACCGAGACGGCGGCGGCGCAGATCTCCGGCAACTACCTCGAGCTGGGACGCGCTTTCCAGTTTACGTCCTTTCAAGTCTTGACGCGCATCATCGTGCCGGGGAGCCTCGGCCCGGTCTTTACCGGGTTGAGACTCGGCCTTTCCAACAGCTGGCGGGCTCTGGTGGCAGCTGAAATGCTGGCCTCTGCCGGCGGATTGGGTTACATGATCGTACTTTCCCGCGAGCTCGTTCAACCTGACGTCATGTTCCTTGGCATCATCGTGTTGGGCCTGTTGGGATATGCCGTAGATGCAGGAGCCCTTCGGTTGCAGAAAAGGCTCGCGCCCTGGAGCTTATCGCTTCGAACCTGAAGGTGGTCGCCGCATGGGCCAGAGCAGCGAAGGCCCGAGGAGGGTACCGGTTGGAGCAGCTTGTCGGAGTCGTCGTAAGAGATGTCATCAAGGGCTATGCTGCAGGTTCCCAAGAACTTCGCGTCCTGGACGGAATCTCGCTTCGCTGCCAACCGGGCGAGTTTATCAGCCTGTTGGGGCCCAGCGGTGCAGGCAAGACGACTTTGCTGCGGTTGATGGCAGGGTTAGATCGCCCCGATCACGGCGAAGTCGTTTACATCGACGGCTCGTCGAAGCGAGTGGATGCCTCTGAGGTGCGGGTCGGGATGGTCTTCCAGGAGCCGCGGCTTTTGCCGTGGGCGTCGGTGGCAAAGAACGTGAGCTACGGCCTGCAAGGCCGGGCGAAGGCGATGAACCGGCACGAGCAGGAGCGCGCGGTTCGCGACGCGCTCGAACTTTTTGGGCTCGGTGCCTTCTCCACGTACCTCCCGCACCAGATCTCCGGCGGCATGAAGCAAAGAGCGGCGTTGGCGCGCGCTCTCGTAGGCGAGCCTGATTTGCTGCTTCTCGACGAGCCCTTAGGCTCGCTCGACATCAAAAACCGGCTCGCGATCCAAGAAGTGCTCTCGCAATTTGCGGGGACGCGGACTTGCATCATGGTCACCCACAGCATCGAAGAGGCTGTGTACTTATCTGACCGCATTTACGTGCTGAGCGATCGGCCGGCGTTGGTAAAGAGTGAGATCCACGTGCCTTTGCCAAGGCCGAGAGACCGCGTTGCGCCCGGCTTTTCCACCTATGCCAGGCAGGTGATCCGCGCGCTGGGGGTGACGCCCGCGGGTTGATTTCGCCTCGCCTTGGGCAGGCCGGACGGCGGTGCCACAGCCGGCCATGCATCGTCCAGCAACCATCACACGAAGGGAGAGAAGCCCTTTGCACACGACACGCCACCGCATCGTCGCTACAATCCTCGCCGCGGCTGTCTTGACGTCGTTCTTGGGAATCGCCCAGGCGGGTGGCGCTTCGATCCGCCTCAGAGTGACGTACAACCCCATCCCGTTTAATGCTCCCACAATCTTGATGCACCGCCAGGTGCTGCAAGAGAGAATGGACGCGCTCGGGGTCGAGGTCGAATGGGTCAGCGGGCTGCTCAAAGGGTCGCTGATGACCGAGAGCATGGCCGCCGGGGAGCTGGATATCGCCAGCGTGATGGGGGGAACATCGGCCGTTGTTTCCTACGCCGGGGGCAGGGACATCGTCCTTGTGGCCGGTTACAGCCGGGCCCCACAAGGCTTTGGCATCGCCGTACGGCCTGACTCCCCGATCCAAGAGGTCGCTGATCTTAAAGGGAAGACCGTCGTGGGACCGGTGGGCACCGAAGTTCACTACTTGCTCGCCCGGGCGTTGGAGGAGGCCGGCTTGAGCCTGAAGGACGTCGAACTGCGCAATGACCTGGTGCCCAACGCCATCAGTTATGTCATGAGCGGCAGCGCGGACGCAGCGTTGGTCGTGGAGCCGGCGATGTCCGCCTATGAGCATCAGGGGAAGATCAGGGTGTTGAGGACAGGCGAAGGCCTCATGCCCGGGGCTACCTTTGTCGCTGTCCGGGGCTCGTTTTTGCGCGAGCATCCCGATGTGGTGCTGGAGTATCTCCGCGCCCAGATCGAAGCCGTCGAACAGGTGCGCCGGATGGGCGCCGAGATCCATCCCCTCGCCGCGGAGGAGCTGGACATGCCCCTTCCAGTCATCGAGCGGGTCGCCCAGAAGTATACCTTTGATGTTGATCTCGGCCCGCAGGCGATCTCCGACCTACAACGCATCGCGGACTTCCTCCATGATCAGGGGCTGATCCGGCGAGCCGTCGACGTGAGGGAGATGATCGATCCGGCGTTGCTCGAAGCAGTCCGCGGCGAGGGTCGATGACAAGCAAAAAGCGGGGTGAGCGTGTTCTCACCCCGCGCCACGCATCGCGCCGCAACGACCAGGCAGCTCCTCATGTGTACCGCGCCAGGATCTCGGGCACCGAGTCGGGCGAGACCCGGCTGTAAATGTCGCCGTCGACAGAAAGAACCGGCGCCAGCCCGCAAGCTCCCACACACCGGGTGACCTCGACGCCAAACCGGCCGTCAGAAGAGACGTCGTCGACATCGGCTCCCGAAGCTTGTTTGACGGCTTGGAGCACGGCGGCGCCGCCTTTGACGTAGCACGCCGTGCCGAGGCACACGCCGATTTTGTGCCTGCCCGTGGGCTTCATGGCAAAAAACGAGTAGAAGGTGACGACGCCGTACACCTGCGACTCGGGAATCCTCAGCGCCCCGGCTATCCTGCTCTGAACACACCTGGGCAGGTATCCTACGATCTCTTGGGTTTCGTGGAGCACCGGGATCAGGGCGCCCTCCTTTCCCCGGTAGCGTTCGATCACTGCGTCGACCTGCGCCAAGACGCTCGCATCGACGGCGCTGCTTCCTCTAGCTTGAGGGGACCTCACTGCCGCATCTCGCACTCCCATCACCTCGAACGACCGGTTTTTGAAACGTCCCGGGCTGTTGCCGGCTGGCCGTGAGCCGGCGCGCCGTGACAGTAGGTCGTATGGAGCAACTCGTGAGCGACACGGCTTCCAGGAACGCCGAGAAACTCCCGGTAAAGCTGCTTGACTGCGGGGTTTTCGTGCGACATACGTAAACCCTTGCTGCGGTCGCCGGCATAAAGCACCGAGGCGCGCCTATGCCGGATTTCCGGGTCTTGTGAAAACGGCTGACCCCCGCCGGCGATGCAGCCCCCGGGACAAGCCATGATCTCCACGAAGTGATACTCCTTTTCCCCGCTTTCGATGCGCCTCAGGAGCTCCTCGGCGTTGGCCAAACCGTGGGCCACCGCCACCCGGAGCTTCCTGCCCGCGACTTCGAGCTCGGCTTCTCGGAGCCCGTCAAACCCACGCACGGGCTCCAGTTCCAGGCCCTCGAGAGGCCTCTTGGCCAGGGCAAACGCCACCGATCGGAGCGCAGCTTCCATCACGCCACCGGTGACGCCGAAGATCTCGCCGGCTCCCGTCGACTCTCCCAAGGGATGATCGAAGTCGCGGTGGTGTACGTTTCTCAGATCGATTCCTGCCTGCTTGAGCATCACGGCCAGCTCTCTCGTGGTCAGCACGAAGTCGACGTCTCGGTACCCCGAACTTTGCATCTCCGGCCGCTTCGCTTCGTACTTTTTCGCGGTGCAAGGCATCACTGAAACGGAGACGATTTCAGCAGGATCCACACCGGCCTTGTTGGCGTAGTAGGTCTTGATGACCGCTCCCATCATCTGCTGGGGCGACTTGCAGGAGGAGACGTGATCTTGGAGGCTCGGATGGAAGTTCTCCATGTAGTTGATCCATCCCGGGCTGCAAGACGTGATGAGCGGCAGCGGCCCTCCGTTGTTCAGCCGTTCGATCAACTCGTGGCCTTCCTCCACGATGGTCAGGTCCGCTGAGAACTGGGTGTCGAAGACAGCGTCGAAGCCCAGCTGTCTGAGCGCTCCGACCATCTGGTACGTCACGTCGGTCCCCGCCGGCAGGCCAAACTCCTCGCCGAGAGCCGCCCGGACCGCCGGGGCGACTTGCACGACCACGTGCTTGGTCTCGTCACTCAACGCCTCGAAGACAGCGTCCGTGTCGTCTTTGACCGTGATGGCGCCCACCGGACAGACCAAGGTGCACTGCCCGCACGCGACGCACTTGGTGCTCGCAAGATCATCGCCAAACGCGGGCTCCACCGTCGTCTCGATGCCCCGGTGTGCAAACCCGATGGCGCCCACATGCTGCACCACCGAACAGGCCAGGACGCAGCGGCCGCACAAGACGCATTTCGAAGGATCGCGAACGATCGACGGGCTCGACTCGTCTTTGGGCAACGGTTCTCGCCGCCGGGCAAACCGCACCGGATCGACGTGGAAACGAGACGCGAGGCGCCGGAGCTCGCACGTCTCCGATCGAACGCACGTCAAGCACTCTTGAGGGTGGGAGGCGATGATGAGCTCAAGCACCGTCCGGCGAGCCTCGCGCACCACCTTTGAGTTGGTCCACACGACCATCCCGTCATCCGCGGGGGTCACGCAGGCCGCGACGAGATTTTTCGCCCCTACCACCTCGCACACGCACACCCGGCAAGCTCCCCCGCCGCCGAGCGCGGGATGATGGCACAGCGTCGGAAGATCGATGCCAGCCTGCCGCGCGGCCTCGAGGATTGTCGCGCCCCGTTGGGCTTCTACGGATTGACCGTCGATCACCAGCTTCACACGGTCCATCGTGAACACCTCGCCTGTTGGTGTAAGGAGGCCCCGGCCCGCGATCTCACCGTGAGATCGCGCCCAAGCGGCACTCAGCGACACATGCTCCGCACTTGATGCATTTTGACGCGTCGATGGCGTAGGGAGGCCGCCGCCTCGCCCGTCCCTCGTCTCCCGCCGCCGCGGGGAGCTCGACGGGGTAGATCGCGTCCACCGGGCACACCTTGACGCAACGCCCGCAGCCCCGGCACTTGTCAAGGTGGATCACATAGGGCGCGAGCGCCCGGCACACGCCTGCCGGGCACCGCTTTTCCCGCACGTGCGCTTCGTATTCATCGCGGAAGTAGCGGAGGGTGCTGAGGACCGGATTGGGCGCCGTTTGACCAAGGCCGCAGAGCGCCGTCTTTTTGATGGTGTTTCCCAGCTCCTCCAGGAGTTCGATGTCGCCTTCCTGCCCTTCGCCCCGGGTGATCCGGTCCAAGATGTCGAGCATCGCCTTGGTGCCTTCACGGCAGGGGACGCACTTGCCGCACGATTCATCTTGAGTAAACTGCAGGAAGAACTTGGCGATATCGACCATGCAGGTCTCTTCATCCATGACGATGAGCCCGCCGGAGCCCATCATAGCCCCCAAGCTGACGAGCGAATCATAGTCCATAGGGACATCGAGAAATTGAGCGGGAATGCAGCCGCCCGAAGGCCCTCCGGTTTGGGCGGCCTTAAACTTCTTGCCACCAGGAATCCCCCCGCCGATTTCTTCGATGATCGTGCGCAAAGGAGTGCCGATCGGTACCTCAACCAGCCCGGTGTTGTTGATCTTTCCGGCTAGGGCAAATACCTTGGTTCCAGGACTCCGCTCAGTTCCCAGGCGCTTAAACCACTCGGCGCCGTTGAGGATAATCGGTGCGATGTTGGCATAGGTCTCCACGTTGTTGATGAGCGTAGGCTTTCCCCACAGGCCGGCCGTCGCGGGAAACGGGGGCCTTGGCCGCGGCATACCCCGTCTGCCTTCGATCGAGGCGATCAGCGCCGTCTCCTCGCCGCAGACAAACGCGCCGGCCCCGACTCTGATCTCGAGGTCAAACCGGAAGCCGCTGCCGAGGATGCTGTCGCCCAAGAAGCCCCGCTCTCTTGCCTCAGCGATCGCATGGCTCAGCCGCTCGATCGCCAGCGGATACTCAGCCCGAACGTACACAAACCCCTGATCGGATCCGACCGCGTAGCCGGCGATGATCATCGCCTCGATCACGCTGTGCGGATCGCCTTCGAGCACCGACCTGTCCATAAAGGCGCCTGGGTCGCCTTCGTCCGCGTTACAGACGACGTATTTGGGACGGCCCTCCGCCCTGGCGGTCAACATCCACTTCACACCCGTAGGAAATCCAGCGCCGCCGCGTCCTCGAAGCCCCGAATCTTTGACCTCTTGGATGACCTGCTCGGGCGTCATGCTGGTCAAGACCTTGGCCAGCGCCTCATACCCTCTGCGAGCGATGTAGTCGTCGATTTTGAGGGGATCGATCAAGCCGCAGTTGCGCAGGACCACCTTGGTCTGGCCCCGGAAAAAACCCATGTCCTCGAGCTTGGCTTCGGGCACGCCCGTCGCGGGCGACCTGTGGAAAAGCCGCTCCACCGGCCGTCCCGCACGGAGGTGGCTTTCGACGATGTCCGGCACGTCACGAGGAGCGACGTGTTGGTAAAACGTGCCGTCGCGTACCACCACGACGGCCGGACCTAGGTCACACGCCCCAATGCAGCCGGTCTCCACGACCTCCACTTTATTGTCAAGGCCCGCTTCTTTCATCGCTTCGCGAAACGCTCGTGCCACCGCCTTGCATCCGGAAGAGACACAGCCTGCGCCAGCGCATACCAGAACACGGTTTTTCTCCTGGTCCATTTACCTGCCTCCCATCCACCGCTTGTGCCATTTGCAAAGGGTGGAGCCACTTCGTGCGGAATGCGCCGGAGCCACCGCGGGCTCAACGCTAATTTGTGAATGTGATCTTTTTCACAATAGAACCGATGAAAAAATGCGTCTCGCTGTCCGTCGGTCAACCCCGGCCGCGACCCGCGTTTCCTCGTGGTCCATGATTCGCTGGCCACATCTTAGATTCCTCTCGAAAAATAATGGGGCCAAGCGCGCCGCGCGACAACGCCTCTTCCTAGAGGCGAGAAGAGGCGTTGTCGTCTTGGGCAAAGAGCGCGTCGACAAACGCGTCCGGATCAAATTCCCTCAAGTCATCGACGCCCTCTCCGATGCCGATCAGTTTCACGGGCAGGCCCAGCGCTCTGCTGACCGAGAGGACGACGCCCCCTTTGGCGGTGCCGTCGAGCTTGGTCAGCACCACGCCGGTGAGGGGAACGGTCTCGCTGAAGATCCGGCCTTGCGAAAGCGCGTTTTGTCCCGTCGTGCCGTCGATGACAAGCAACGATTCATCGGGCTCCCGGCCGAGCTCACGGGTGACGACGCGGTAGACTTTCCCCAGTTCTTGCATCAGGTTAACCTTGGTCTGCAACCGGCCCGCCGTATCGAGGATCAGCACGTCGGTCCCGCGGGCCTTTGCGGCTTGTACCGCGTCGTAGGCCACGGCGGCGGGGTCACTGCCGGGTTGTTGGGCGAGGATGTCGGCCCCTGCCCTTTCGGCCCACACTTTGAGCTGGTCGATGGCCGCCGCACGAAAGGTGTCGCCCGCCCCGATCAACACCTTGCGCCCCTCCCGCACGAAGCGAGCGGCGAGCTTGCCAACGGTGGTCGTCTTCCCCGCCCCGTTAACGCCGACGACGATGTAGGTCAAGGGGCTTGCCGGGGCCGCGGGCTGGAGGGCGAGCGGCGCTCCTTTCAGGAGCGCTTTCATCCCTTCAGCCAGGAGCGGTTGCACGTCTTGAGCCTCTCTAATGCGACGCTCCCGCACCTTTTGCCGCACTTCCTCGATGAGCTCCAGCGACGTTTCGACCCCGACGTCCGCTTGGATGAGGACTTCCTCCAGTTCCTCGAAAAGGGCCTCATCAATCTGGCCACCGCGGACCAGGACCTCTTTCACCTTACCGACCAGGCTCGCGCGGGTCTTCGTCAGACCTTCTTTGAGCCTGCCAAACCACGACTTTCTCCCTTCCGACACGAGCCATCCTCCTAGAAACGCTGACTTTGCCGGCCGGCGGCCTCACGATGCGCTCCGGGCGCCACTCAGCCTCAGCGACACCAGCGTGGAGACGCCCGATTCCTCCATCGTCACCCCAAAGAGGCTATCGGCCCCCTCCATCGTCACCTGCCTGTGGGTGATGACGATAAACTGGGTCTTTTGCGCGTAGTCCGCCAGTAGCGCCCGGAAGCGCTCTAAGTTGTGCTCGTCCAGCGCGGCGTCGATCTCGTCCAACACGCACAGGGGACTGGGCTTGACCTCAAGCAGCGCAAAGAGGAGGGCGATGGCGGCCAGCGCCTTTTCCCCGCCTGAGAGAGCCATGAGGTTTTGCAGGCGTTTTCCGGGCGGTTGGACGAAGATCTCAATGCCCGACTCCAGGGGGTCCGACGGATCC
This sequence comes from bacterium, assembly GCA_002919195.1. Classification (GTDB taxonomy): domain Bacteria; phylum Bacillota; class Limnochordia; order DTU080; family RSA5; genus RSA7. The sequence goes on along the minus strand of PKEU01000015.1, from coordinate 1,327 downwards.
GTAAACTCCAAGTCAGCCCGCCCACCGCCAAAAAGGCGAGCAAAGACCGCCGCAAAGGCCGCCCTCAGCTGCGCAAAGACGTCGCGCAGCTTCTCCGTGGACTCTTTGTCGAGCCGGGCGATCACCGCGTCCAGCTGCCGCTTCGCCTCAAGCAGGTCGTCTCGCTGCTCGCAGAGGAAAGCGTACCTCTCTTTGACCTCTTGATACTCTTCCACGCTCGCCAGGTTGACCGGGCCGATGGCATCGATCTTGCGCCGCAGGTTGTGGGCCTCCTCTTTGAGCCGCTTGGGATCGACGCCTTCCCAGCCGGTTTGCGGCCGGTGAGCAAAATTTTCGACACCTCGCTCTTTGAGGCGCTCGAGGATCTGCTCCCTGGCGATTTGCAGGCGTTCTCGCTGGACGCGCAAGCGGGTGTACTCCCGCTCTAGCTCTGCCTGTTGGCCCTGGATGCCTTTCAACTGGGCTGCGAGCTCATCGCCCTCGCTCTTGAGCGCCTTGCGTCGCTCATCGGCCTCTTGCAGCCCATCCCGCGCCGCTTGCCCCTCCCGGCGAGCGCTTTCGGCATCGCCTTGGGCTTGTTGGATCGCCCGGCGGGAATTTTCCCGCTCTCCGTCGAGACGGGCGAGCCGCTCTTGCTCCTCTGCGGCGGCGCGCTCCAGCTCGGAGAGCTCTCGAGCCAGCCGCTCTCTTTCCCGGTGCCGCTCCTCAAACCGTTGGGTGACGCTCGCTAAAGCCAATCTCAGCTCTTCCCGGCGGCGGCGAAGCCCATCGTGCTCGCCCCGCCCGGCCAAGAGCTCGCCCTCCAACTCCCGGAGCCGCGCGGCCACAAGCTCTTTTTTCTCCAAGAGCGCGGCCTGTTCCCCTGCGACGGCCTCAAGCTCCTCCTGGCGCGCCCGCTCGCCGGTTTCAAAGCGCTCGAGGGCCCGTTGGGCCAGCGAGCTTTCCCGCTCGATCCGCTCCAAATTCCTCTTGGCTTCCGATAGATCGCGCTCGGCAGCATGGCGCTCGAAATCGAGGCGACGCCGTTCTTCCTCGAGCTCTTGCTCCGCCTTGCGCAACCGCTCTGCCTTTTCCTCGAGCGCCGCCAACTCTCGGGCCATGCCCGCTGCGCGCTCCTTTTCCAAAGCGATCGCTTGCTCGAGCTCCTCCAACTGCCTGCTGCGGCCGATCAGCCCCTCGGAGCGGGCCGGCCGGCTTCCGCCCGTCATCGCGCCTTGGGGGACCACCAGGTCGCCATCGAGGGTGACGACGCGGCTCACGCCCCTCACCCCCTTGGAGACCGCCAAAGCCGCGTCGAGATCGCGAGCGACCACCACCCTGCCCAAAA
>PKEU01000106.1 GCA_002919195.1 bacterium | reverse complement strand
CGGGCCCCCCCTTGGGGCCCCCCCCGCCGCTTTTTTCCGGCCGCTTACTCCCGCCGGTCTTCCTGCTCCCACTCCTTGGCTCGCTCAACGGCCCTCCTCCACCCCGTGAGCAGGCTTCTCCGCCGTTGGTAATCGATCTCCGGGCGAAACACCCGGTCGATCTGCCAAAGGTTTGAGAGCTCTTCTCGATCTTGCCACACGCCCACCGCAAGCCCTGCAAGATAGGCCGCGCCGAGAGCCGTGGTCTCCAAAAACTTGGGTCGCTCCACAGCCATCCCTAAGATGTCGGCTTGAAACTGGACCAAAAAACGGTTGGCCGCTCCGCCGCCGTCGACCCGCACTGTTTCGGGCGCGATGCCGGTGAGCTCCGCCATGCTGTCGACCACGTCTTTCACTTGATAGGCGATAGCCTCCAGCGCTGCCCGCACCAGGTGTTCCCGGCGGGTGCCGCGCGTTATCCCCACGATGGTCCCCCGCGCGTAGGGGTCCCAGTAGGGGGCGCCTAAGCCCACAAAGGCCGGCACGAGGTAAACGCCGCCCGTGTCGGGCACCGACAGGGCCATGCCTTCGCTTTCAGCCGCGGTCTTGAGGATGCCCAGCTCGTCCCTGAGCCATTGGATCGCGGCCCCGGCGATAAAAACGCTCCCTTCGACCGCGTACTCGACCTCGGCGAGGTCGCCGATGGCCCAAGCGACAGTGGAAAGCAGCCCCTTGCCCGGCAGGTACCGCTCCCCGCTGGTGTTGAGGAGCAAGAAGGCTCCGGTGCCGTAGGTGGTCTTGATCATGCCCCGGTAAAAGCAGGCCTGGCCGAAAAGGGCCGCTTGCTGGTCTCCCGCGCAGCCGCCGATGGGGACGCCCGAAGGAAAACCGGGCACATCCTGCGTCACCCCAAGGATCGCCGAGCTCGGCCGCACCTCAGGGAGCATCTCGACGGGCACCTCAAAGAGCCGGCAGAGCTTGGGATCCCACTCCAGGCGTTGCGTGTCCAAAAGGAGCGTGCGTGAGGCGTTGCTCACGTCGGTCACGTGCACCCTGCCGCCCGTCAGCTTCCAGATGAGCCACGAGTCGATGGTCCCGCAGAGGAGCTCGCCCCGGGCCGCCTTCTTACGGGCTTCCGGCACGTTGTCCAGGATCCATTTCAGCTTGGTCGCCGAAAAGTAGGGGTCCAGCAAGAGGCCGGTCTTTTGCCGGACGGTCTCCTCGTGGCCCTCCTTTTTGAGCCGCTGGCAGAGGTCCGCGGTCCTCCGGCACTGCCAGACGATCGCGGGGTAGACCGGTTGACCGGTCTCTTTGTCCCATACGACGACGGTTTCGCGCTGGTTGGTGATGCCGATCCCCGCCAGGTTGTGATGATCCAGAGAGTGGATCGCGGCCAGCTCCTGCATCATGGCCCGGACACCCTCCCAGATCTCGACGGGGTCGTGTTCGACCCAGCCAGGCCTGGGATAATGCTGCCTGATGGTCTGGTAGCGCCGATCCACTTCGTTGCCCTGCTCATCAAAGAGGATCAGGGTGGTTCCGGTCGTCCCCTGATCGATCGCCAGCAAATAACGCATTGCCGTTACCCCCTATATGCGTCTTAGAGCTGGTGACGATCTCTTACGCGCCTACGACGACCACCGGGTTGACGAGCGTGCCCAGGCCGCTGATGCTGATCTTAATGACGTCACCTGGGGCCAGGGTAAAGGAGTCGTCGGGCACGATGCCCGTGCCGGTCAACAACACGACGCCGTGGGGAAACGAATTGGCCCTTCCCAGGTAGCCCACGAGTTCGTCCAACGAGCGCTTCATTTCGCTGACTTGGGTCTCTCCCTCAAAAGCCACCTGGCCACCCCGTTCGATAACCATCCTGATCGAGAAGGACTGAGGATCGCCCGCCCAACCGGCCAGGGTGATGCCGGGCCCTAGCGCGAGGCTCCGCTCGTACACTTTGGCCTGAGGGAGATAGAGGGGGTTTTCTCCTTCGATGTCGCGCGAGCTCATGTCGTTGCCGATGGTGTAACCCAAGATCTCGAGCCTGGTGTTGAGGACCAGCGCCAGCTCGGGTTCGGGCACGTTCCAGCGGGCGTCAAAACGGATGCCCACAGCGTCATGGCTTCCCACTGTCCGGTGGGGCGTCGCCTTGAAAAAGAGCTCGGGCCGGGGAGCGTCGTACACCTTGGCATAGAAGAGGGCCGCTCCTTCCGACTCGGCCTTGCGGGCCTCTTCGCTCCGCTTGTAGGTCACCCCGGACGCCCAGACTTCCTGCTGATCCAGGGGAGGCAAGAGGACGATCGTCTCCCCCTGCTCCTCCAACCTCCCGCGCTCGATGAGCGCGCGGCCGTCAAAGCTGGGCGCGGCCTGGTCGACCCAGGCCGCGATGGCCTCTTGGAGCTCCCGGACGCTGGCTTGGCAGGTCAGCATGGCCTGAAGCGAGGAAAACCACGGGTCGCCCATGCCCGCCAGATCGTACGCGTGGCCGTTGACGACGACCGCGAGTCCTTGTCGCTTTCCTTGGGCAAAGCGAATCAGCTGCACCTCACGGCCCCCCCGCGGGCATGATTGCCACCGTCTTGACCTGGGTGAAAAACTCGATCGCGGCCCGGCCCTGCTCCCGCGAGTATGAGCTCGACGCCTTGTAACCACCAAAGGGCGCCTGCAGCTCGACACCCGCGGTCTCCGCGTTGACCCGCACCATGCCCACTTCGATCTCGCGGATGTAGCGGAGCGCCGCGGTCAAGTCGTTGGTAAACAGCGAAGCGCTCAGGCCGTAGCGAACGCCGTTGGCGATCTCGATGGCGTGCTCGGGGCTTTCGGCTGGGATGAGGGCGAGCACGGGGCCGAAAATCTCCTCTTGGGCGATGGTCGCATCGGGAAGGACGTCGACAAACACCGTCGGTTCGACGAAGTAACCCTTGGCGTACAGCTCGCCCTGGGGCGTTCCGCCCCCCGCGACGAGGCGTCCTTCTCCTTTGCCGGTCTCGATGTACTGCAGGATCTTTTCCCGCTGGCTCTGGTTGACTACCGGCCCCAGATAAGCCTCCTCGTCGGTCGCCGGCCGGACCGGGAGGGCCCTCACCCGCTCTACCACCTTTTCGGCAAAGGCGTCGATCACCTTGCGCTCCACGATAGCCCGGCTGGTCGCCGTGCACTTTTGTCCGGCAAAGCGCATCGCGCCGCTCACGACGATGTCGGCCGCCTTGTCGAGGTCGGCGTCGGCCAGCACGATCGCCGCGTTTTTGCCGCCCATCTCCAGCTGGTACTTGATACCCCGGGCTGCGGCCAGCTGGGCGATGTGGGAGCCGACAGCGTTAGAACCGGTAAAGGTGACGGCCTTCACGGCTTCGTGGTTGATTAGGGCGTCGCCCAGCTTGGATCCTGGGCCAGTGACGACGTTAAAGACGCCCGGCGGCATGCCCGCCTCCGCAAACACTTCCGCAATGGCCAGGGCCGTGAGCGGGGCGTCCGCAGCCGGCTTGAGGACGACGGTGTTGCCGTAGATCAGCGCCGGAGCCGACTTCCAAAGAGGGATCGCCACGGGGAAGTTCCAAGGCGTGATGACGGCGACGACGCCCAAGGGTTCTCTTACGGTAAACATCAAAGTGTCGGCCGAAGCGGAGGGGATGACATCGCCCACGCTCCGCCAACCCTCTCCGGCATAGTACTGGAGCAAATCGACGCCGCGCTGCACTTCGCCCCGGGCTTCGCCAATGGGCTTGCCCTGCTCCCGAGAGAGGAGCGTTGCAACTTCCTCCAAGCGGCCGGCCAAGATCTGGGCCGCTTTGGCGAGGATCCTCGCTCGCGCCGGTCCTGCAAGCTTTTTCCACGCGGGAAGCGCCTCTTGGGCCGCTTCAGCCGCGGCAGCAATCTCCTTTTCGGTCGACCAGGCGACGACGCCCACCACTTCATCGGTGTTGGACGGATTGCGCACTTCCCGGGTCTCGCCGTTGGACGACGGCACCCACTGTCCCCCGATCCAGTTGTGCTTGGTAGCCAATTGCCTCACCCTTTCTCAATCGTCCGATGATCGCGACGGGGACCAACCGGGCGAATTTTTGCGGCAAAACCTCTGCCTTTAGAGGTGCTCGACAAACCAAGCCGCCGACTCTTGGATCACTTGCTGCTCCCAAGCGTGACGGTTAAAGGTGTGGTCGGCCCCTTCCAGCACGACTAACCGGTGGGGGATGCCGGCATTGCCGAGTGCCTGTTGATACCGGTGAGCATGATCGATGGGGACCACGGTGTCGCCGTCGCCGTGCAGGATCAGGACCGGGCCCTTGGCCTTTTTGATTTCCTGCCACGGCACGATGCGCTCCATCCCCTCGAAAAAGCGCCGGCCCACTAAAAGGCCGCCCACGTCCCACGCTTCAAATTCAGGCATCCAGGGAGAATCTTTCCAGCGCTCCGGCGCTCCGAGAACCTGGAAATCCGAAACCGCCGCCCACAAGACCGTCGCCTTGATCCGCGGGTCGCGGCCCGAAAGGCACGCCGCGACGGCGCCGCCCATACTGAGCCCCAGCACGCCGATGCGCCCAGGATCCACGGGTTCTGCCGCGACCAGGTAATCGACGGCCTTGATGGCGTCGGAGACCTCGTCTTCGAAGTTGACCTTGTGGAAATCCCCTTCCGAATCGCCCGAGCCGCGAAAATCAAAGCGAAGCGCAAGATACCCCCGGTCAGCCAGCGCTTCAGCCATCTTGACGAAGATCCGGTGGGGTTCGACCTTTTGGCCGGTAAAGCCGTGGCAAAGCACCACTGCGGGGTAACGCTCTCCTTCGCTACCCGCCGGACGGTGGACGACGCCGATCAGCTTTTGACCTTGGTTGTAAAAGGAGACAGGATACCGCATTTACACCAACCCCAACCCGATCCAGATAAGCACTGCCGATCCCACAAAGGTGCCCGTCGTCAGCCCCCACCCCGAGGCCGGGTCCCTGCGCGCCCTGCCCGCGAGGATGTGCACCGCGGCGACGACCACGGTCATCCACAAGGGATGGACGAGGCTAGGCCGGGCTCCCGCCGGAAACATGAAATAGTTGATGACTCCTAAAAGCCACTGGATGGAGAGCAAGATGACAAAGATGCGCAGAAAGACGAGGGAGTAACGACGAGCGCCGCTTTCGGGCTGCCGGGCAAAGAGGGAGAGGACAAACCCGATCGCGGCTACGGTAGGCATCAAATAGCCGAGAAATTGGTGAATGCTCGGAATCGACACGAGAGAGTCACCTCCACCTAAGAAGTTCCAGCAACGGTGGAGGTAACCCTCCCGTCGAACTCACGAACTCATGGGAACTTGGGGAAGAATCCGCCCCTCGATCCTTTCAAAGATATCGTCGAGGCTGCGGCCGGTGATGGTAAGCCCATGGTTTTTGAGTCCCACCACCGCCCGGGTGGGGTCGGGCGCCTCCCGCACCTTTTCCGCCACGGCCCGCCCCAGCTCGTAGGTGCCGCAAGGATAGTTGATCTCGGTTTGAGGCACGCCATCCATCCACGCGTGGACGTGGATAATGGCCCCCACTCCCGGGTTTTCGGTGTAGATCATCCAGTGCTCGATGGCATCGACCGAAACGCGCCGGGGGTCGACGTGAGGGGGCACGCTCAGCCGCATGGCGTTGAGTTCGGGGTCGTACCCCTTGACCATGAGAATATCGCGGCCGATCACCGCAAGATTGGACTTGTCGACGCCGCTCGCGCTCATCCAAAAACGGCGCTCGTCTTTGCGGCAGCTCAGGTTGCCGTAACTCAGACCGCCCATGCTGTAGAGGCGATTGAGGTGCGCGATGTCCCGGGGCGAGAGGTACTCCTCCAGAGGGAAAGGCGCCGGCAAAAGGTTGAGCTGATCTAGCTTTCTCCCGGCCTCGCGCAGGGCGGCCGTGAGCTCGTCCCCTTCCCACAGCTCCTCTTCGAGATCGGGGTCAAAGATGTTATCGATGACAAGGCGCGCTGACGCGATGGGCGCGATCCGCTCGTACACCGCAGCGAAAAAGGCGTCATCATCCCCGGGGACGTAGGGAAGGCTGTAACAACCCTGTTCGGGCGTGACAAAACCGATCTTTTCAAGCCGATCGGCTTCTTTCGATTGGGGGATCAGGTAGATCAACAGGTTTGAGAGGGAGCGCACGAGCTGGGGATACGCAAGGCTAAGCAAGTTGTCCTGCACGGGCTGCCCGGGCATCACGCCGACGACAAACGTCGCTTTCCCTTTGCGCCGGAAGGGCTTGGGCCGCTCTGGATCCAGGAAGTTGACGACTAGCTTGATCTCGGCCTGCTCAGGCGTCGTTTCGACGTGGCCCCGTTGCAAAAGCACCCTTTGCAAGCCGTCGCGAAACCAGCGCGTGATCTCGTTGATAGGCGCTCCGTAAAAGTGGAAGTTCACCCGTTGCCGACCTCCTGTCCGGCGCTCGCCGCGCGAGTCAACTTGGTTTCAAGATTCAAAGTTACTCCAGGATCGCGATTTTAGGCGCGGTGGGTCCGCAAGGTTTTGCCTTTGGGACATGCAGCGCAAAGCGACCACGTGGTCTTTGGGGCTGTCGAGGTCAAACGCGATGCACCCGTGCTCGATGGGGACGATTTTAAAGTCGACTCCCGTGATCTCGCGGACGCGTCGCTCAAGGTCCGCAAAGCTCATCTGGCGGGCCAAAAGCTGCATCCACGCTCGCCAGCCCAAAATCGATCCCAAGATCTGCGGGCGCTTGCGCCAGCGGTGGGCCCTCTCGAGCAGGGAGAGAGCCGGTTCTCTTAGCGTTCCTGAGATCAGGGCGATGTTTCCCGCGGAAAAACTCCCCTCCCGCGTCCGCACGTACTTTTTCAACGCGCCCCGCCCCAGCGTCGTCACCGCCCTCTTGGGGACCAGCGGGTAGACGACGTCGCCTCCCGTCTGCCGGGCCAGGCGAAGGAAATCATCGACCGCTTGCGGCGTCAACAGGGGAAGGTCGCACGCGACGACCAAGACAGGGCCGTCACCCTCAACGACGCTCAGGCCTTGCTTGAGGCTTTGGACCATCGTGGGACCGCTGGGCGCCCAGTTGACCTTTTGCCGGGTGGCAAAATTGATGGATACCAGATCGGGCGCGCCTGCGACCGTGACGTCGGACACCTCTTTGGCAGCCAGCAACGCCTCGAGAACGTACTCGATCACCGGCCTGCCAAAGAGGCGGATCGCCGCCTTGGAGCGGCTTTGACTCCAGCGCACAAGCGATTGTCGACTGGCTGCCCCTGCAAGTACCAACGCCTGGGTCATCGCCGTGATCTCCACCTCGTCTCCAAAGGCCACAGCGTCAAAGGCTACCCTTATCGCATAGCATGCAATAAGAGGTGGTCTGTCATGCGACTTGCCGTCCGAGGCGCTTGGATCGCCGACAACTTAAGGCGTTTGGGAAGCGGCGCCATTTACCATCTGGCGTACCCGACCCATCAAATCGATCCTCACGTACTCGAACTTTTACGGCAGGGCGCGTCGACCCAAGGGAAGGTCGCCATCTATGTGGTCCGCGACGGCCGCGGCGTGCAAGTCGCCGACGGGGAGATCGTCGCGGTGCATTGGTTTCCCCAGTTGATCCGGATCCACTTTATGATCGGCAAGGTATACGTCGATGAGATCGGCGAAGTCATCGACTGGAGCGACAGCGACTACCTGGTGCGAGGCGGCGGCCCTACCACCATCCTCGTATGACCTTAGCGTGAAAGTTTGTACCTTTATGCGAACAATTGCATGAGTGCGACCGGAGTCAATGGAAAAAAGGCCGGGGCCCCGACAGGCTCCGGCATCTCACATGGTAGCGGTGGCTGGATTCGAACCAGCGACGCCACGGGTATGAACCGTGTGCTCTAACCAGCTGAGCTACACCGCCGCAAAAGCGAGTCGACGACAGCCGGCATCGAGCCGGCCGCCGTCTGCTCCTGGTTGCGGGGGCAGGATTTGAACCTGCAACCTTCGGGTTATGAGCCCGACGAGCTACCAGACTGCTCCACCCCGCGGCGATCGCAACGCCGGTTTCCCGACGCTGCAAAAGTAATTATAATGGCGTCGGCCGCCCCTGTCAAGAGCCGGCGTGGCCGCCGCGGGGAAACGCCAGGTCAAGACAGTGATCGGAGAAAAGCCTTGGTCAGCTCGGCAAACTCGTCGGGCCGGTCGTACCGGACGCAGTGTCCGGCTCCCGCCACCTTTTCACAGCGCATCTTTGGATTGAGGGCACGCAGGTCTTCTGCCATCGCCTCTGAGACGATGCCGCCCCGCTCCACCTCCCCCATGACGACGAGGGTGGGACACTCAATCCCTGTCACAACCTCCCGGTAGTCGGGTAACCCCTTTTCCAGTAACGCAAAGGCCTCGAGCTTGGTGAGGTGCTTGGAGCGGGCCCAAAGCTCCACCACCTCCCGCGACCAGTGAGGAGTCTCCTCGAGCCGGGCGGCGATCACTTGCTCCAACGGTGTCTCGAGGAGCTTTTTGTGGTTTTCCAGCCACTCGCGTCCCCGCGCTCTCCGGGCTTGTTCCTTTTCAGCGTCTTGCTCGCCGCTCCGGGAAACAAAGGCAGGATCCTCCAACACAAGCCCCCGCACGAGATCGGGGCGCTCTTTGGCTACCACCGCCGCCGTGATCCCGCCCATCGAGTGGCCGACCAAAATGGGCTGGCCGAGTTGGAGCGCCTCGATCAACCCGATGACATCGGCCGCCAGCTCTCGGGTGTCGTACCCTGAGCTAGGGACGCTGGAGAGCCCATGGGCCCGGGCATCGGGCATGACGACGTCCCACTCGGCCTCCAGTTCCCGGGCCAGCGGCGTCCAACACGCGCCGTCATCGGTGAAACCGTGGAGGCAGACGACGCTGGGCTTGGCGCCACTGGTACGCAGGTAGTGGATTTCGATTCCGTTGGCCTGGCAATACCCTTCGCTCCATTGAGCCATCGAAAGGCCTCCCGTCGTATGTTATCAGACTAAGGAAAACCTTCTCCCTTACTCCAGGTTATGCCTCTCCCACCGGCGCTGGAGAAACTCCAGAAGCCGTTGGTTGAGCGTGAGCAACGTCAAAGCGATGACGAAGGAAACGGCCAACGTCAGGAGCGACGAGATCCAGCCGATGGCCTGGCTGTAGCCCACGCCCTCCGCCAGGTTGTAGTACACCTGAAAACCGGTGATGACCAGCGCGCTAAACATTGGCGCCAGCCACCGGGCGCGGCCCGGTTTTTGCGAGGTGTCGAGCCCACCTCGCATCGCGGTCAGCAGCGAGGGGGACAACCCTGCGATCAGCCAGACCAAGGCGAAATCGCCGAAGTCGCGCACACTCTGCTTCAGGTACACCATCCGAAACAGGAAGATGGCCAGCATCCCGAAATAGAGGATGGAAAAGCCCATCGCTTGAGATTGGTGGACGACGGCTTGGATCCTCTCATCTTTCATGCCCTTCTCCTCCTCCGTCCCAAAATAGCTCATCCAGGCTCTTTCCCAGGGCCCTGGCCAGCCGCAAACACAGCGAGAGCGTAGGGTTGTACCGGCCCTTTTCGATGAGCCCGATCGTCTGGCGCGTCACCGAGATCAGGTCCGCCAGCTCTTGCTGGGTGTACCCCTTTTCAAGCCGGGCGAGCCTGACCCGGTTGGGGAAAACCTCATCGCCCATACGATCCCTCCACCCCGCCATGAATCTTGCAGCGCTAATGTAACATATAGATGACATTATGTCAACTATATTTTGCATCCGGAGCGCGCAAAACCATCGCCAGTGACTCTAAGAAGGCAAAGGCCTCGCCTCAAAAGAGCCCGGCAGCCCCCTTCGCGTCGCGCTGTCTTGGCTTTCCTTACGCTCCCTTTTTCACAGCAGCAAAGCGGAGGCGCACATGGTCGACCCACCAGCCCCGGTCCGGATCGAAAAGCTTGTTTCTGCACCGGTCCGTGACCTCTTGGAGAAACCGCTCGCGCTCGGACGGGGAAAGCGCGTTTAGGAATGAGCCGGCAAAGACGGTCAGCCAGCCGGTTAGATCGGTTTCCAGAGGGGTCGGCCGCGGGATGAGGGTGCAAAAGGTGACTTCCATGCCGTGGGCCTCGAGGCGCTCCCGGTACTCTTCGGCGGTGGGGAAGTACCACGGATTCAACGATTCGAAGTCCAGCCCTCGCTCAGCGAGGGCGCCCTGGATTGCCTCCAGCAGCGTCTCGATGTTGCCCCGGCCCCCAAATTCCCCGACAAACCTGCCGCCGAGCTTGAGGGCCCGGCGCACCCCCGCCAGGACGCGATCAGGACGCTTCATCCAGTGAAGCGCGGCGTTGGAAAAGACCGCGTCAAACTCATTGTCAAAAGTGAGCTCTTCACCGTCCATCACCCGGGCGTCCACTCCCAGCGCTCGCGCGGCCTGGACCATTTCCGGGCTGCTGTCGACGCCCACCACCAAGGCGCCCCGCTCAGCGAGCTCGCGGGTGAGGACGCCATCGCCGCAGCCTAAGTCCAGGATCCGCTCTCCCGGCCGGGGATCCAAAAGATCGAGCAAAGGCGCGCCCAGCTGAGAGACGTACCGGGCGTTTTGCCCGTAGAGCGCAGGATTCCACTCTTGTTTCACGAGGTGAGGCCTCCCCGCGAGGGACGTGCAACAACAAGCGAGAGCCCCCGAGCCGGAGAGCCTGCCCATAGAGGACAAACTCTCTTGGTAGTCGCTGGCATCGCTCTTAGCGACAGCGGCTTGGAGGCTCTCGCTTGCGCTTCGGCAGTTGCAGGCACGTCGGTTCCGATGGAAATTTCTAACTCTATTCTCCTTGGGGACTCACGGCTCCTGCGCTTGAGCCAGCGCGTTTTGAAGAAGCCTTTCCGACTCGATCAGCCACGAACTGACGGGGATTTCGCCGTCCAGGGCATTCCAAAAGAGCTGGCCAAAGAGCATGTTATCCGCCGAGCCGCTCCGCAGGTTGCCCCACAGCGGCCCATACCGCCGGTCGCTCAAAAGCCGCGTCATTGCGCCGTAAGGGCCGGCCTCAAAGAGGACCGTCGCGTAGTTGCTGGAATAGATGCGCTCACCCAAGCGGGCGAGCATGTGCTCCTCCCAGAGCTCCCGGACGCCCCGCATGGGAACCAGGTAGTTCCACTGCTGGGTGTAAAAGCCGACCGCGTTATCGGGTTGGAAAAGCCACTCCAGGAACTTCCAGGCCAGCTCCTTGTTTTGCGACGTGCGCAAGATCGCGGCGCCGTCGGTCCATGTTTCGGTGATATGCCGGTCGCCCATGGGCGTGGGCGCGAAGGCGAGGTTGAGCCCGGACGCGAAGTAGCTATTGACAGTCCAGCTCATGCCGTTGGTCATCGAAGCGGTTCCCTGCATCAGGTTGCCGCCCCGGTAACCCGAACGGTAAAACTCGACGAAAAACTCCACCGCCTGGACGGTGTCGCGAGCCGACACCGTGAAGTTGCCCTCGGCATCGACCCAGTCAGCCCCCCAGTAAAGGGGCCATACGCCGACCCAGCCCGTATCTTCGATACCGTAGACGCTGACCTGATCGCCGTCCACCTGGGTGAGCTTTTGGGCCAACTCCCGCACGTATTCCCAGGTCCAACCCGCGTCACTTCCCCAGGCCACCGGCGGATCCGCAATGCCCGCCCGGGCCAAGTGATCCCGGTTGTAGACAAAGAGCGCGTGGTTTCTCGACGTGGGCAGCGCATAGATCTGCCCGTCGTGCGTCCAGAAATCCACGCTCGCCGGGAAGAACTCGTCGATCGGAAATCCCGACCGTTCGATGTAGGAGTTCAGCGGCTCAAACAGGCCCAGCGCGTAGTGGGACATGTCGGCATAGAGCACGACGTCGGGCGCGTTGCCCGAAGCGGCCATGACAGGCAGCTTGTCCACGAAATCGCCATGAGAGACGGCATAGACCATGTCGATCTTGATGCCGAGCTCCCTTTCAGCCCGGGCCCAAAACTGATCCTCATACTCAGGAGAGCGGTCTTCAAAGCCTTTGGGCCAGTTTTGCATCACGGTGATGGCCGGCGTCTCCTGGGCCAAAACCGCGCCGGCCCAAGGCCCGCACAAAAGCACCCCGATCGCCCCGGCCAATAGGCTCACCAACACGAGACGACGCGCGCGGTCAAATCGAGCCAACGGATCTACACCCCTTTCGTCCTCGCATCCCTGGCGTGATGCCCACCGGTTTCAGCCCAACAACACCGCCTTAAGGAACCGTCCTCCCAATCCCATGCCCGGTCGTCTCTGCCATCATCCCCTTTCACTCCAGCGTTACGGCGCAAAAACTTTGAGGCTCCTAAGGCGCGCCTCACCTCGCGAACGAATCACCCGCAGGCGAAAGCGGCTGGCAACGATCGGAGGAAAGTCTCCCAGCCTCTTGTGGCCCAGGGCGTACCCGTGGGCCAGGCGGTGCCATGCGGGCCGTCCCAAACCGTCTTGGCCCACTTGGGCCTCAAGGACCCACTCCAGCACGCTCTCGCCCCGCGAGAGATCTTCCATCGCCTCAAACCGGGCCACCAAGCCAGGCTCCCGCAGGACGATTTCCAGCTCGCCGGATCCTGGCCCGACAGCCGCCAGGGGGTTGCCAAAGCGCCGGCGGATCTCGGCCCCCAGCTCCAAAAGACGCTGGACCTCGGCCTCCTCCAACCGCCCCTCCCGGTTGGGCGCGACGTTGAGCAGGAGGTTGGCGCCGTGCCCCACGGAGCGGTAGTAGATGCCAATCAGCTCGTCGAGGCTCTTGATTTGATCCGTCGTGTTGGGATGCCAAAACCACCCGGCCCGGTTGATCGTCGTGTCGAGCTCGACAGGCAAATAGCGGCCCTGGGGCGGCAGCTCGCGCCGCGGGCTTTCCCATAAGATGTCGAGCCGGCTCTCGTCCACCGTTGTCCAAAGGTCAGGCGAGCCGTAACCCAGTTCGTTTCCGCCCCAGCGGATATCGGGATCGCCCATTTGAAAGATCACGGCGCCGGGCTGGAGCCTGCGCACGGTGCCGATAATCCGATCCCAGTCGTAGGTGTACCCCTCGGAGCCTGCCCCATCAAACCAGAGCTGGACCAAGGGTCCGTAGTTGGAGCAAAGCTCCTCGAGCTGCCGGGCGTAAAACTCGCTGTACGCTTTGGGATCGCTGTAACACGGGGCGTTGCGGTCCCACGGCGAGCAGTAAAGCCCGGGCAGGATCCCTTCCTCCCGGCAGGCGTCGACAAACTCGCGGACCACATCGCCTTTCCCGTCCCGCCACGGCGAGCTCTTGACGGAGTGGGCCGTCGTCTCGGTGGGCCAGAGGCAAAAGCCGTCGTGGTGCTTGGCGGTGAGGATGGCATACCGCATGCCCGCCTCTTTAGCAACCCTCGCCCACTGACGGCAATCGAGAGCCGTGGGGTAAAACAATGCGGGATCTTCGGTCCCGTCACCCCACTCCCGGCCGGTAAACGTATTGATGCCAAAATGGACAAAGAGGCCAAACTCGAGGTCTTGCCAGCCGAGCTGCTGCGGCGTCGGCAGGTGTGAAGACATCGTGCAACACCTCATAGGCAGGGTTTCGACCGCCGGCGCTGAACGGAATCGCTGTAAGGTTTACCGATAAACCTTTCTTGGCATCAAAAGGATTCCCGGCCCACGGCGAAAGTTCCTTCTGAAAGAAGGCGAGTTTTCGCATACCCGCGTTCATTTTAGCCGGAAAAGGAGCAACGCAACGGTGACGGACGAACACCGGGAAAAACCGACGATTTACACGATCGCCAAGCTCGCGGGCGTTTCTCATACTACGGTCTCCCGCGCCCTCAACGGGCATCCCAAAGTGAGCGCGGCTCAACGACGAAAGATCGAAGCGATCGCCACCCGCCTGGGATATGCTGGCCCCAACCGCCACGCGATCGCGCTCAGGACCAAGCGCTCCCAAATGGTGGGCGTCCTCTTGATGGACCTCGTCAATCCCTACAACAGCGAGCTGGCCCGCGAGATCGAAAGCGAGCTGAGGACCTACGGTTTCACGTGTATGGTGAGCAGCTGCGACGGAGATGGCCGCGAGGCCCAAGACATTGCCCACCTCTTTGTCGACGCAGGCGTCGACGCCGTCATCACCAACGTGGCCGAGCCCCTGGCCGCCCTGGAAACCGAGCATGCGCCCCCGGCTGTTCTCGTCTCCGACGCTCGGATCGAGGGGTTTGCCGCTTCGGTGCACATCAACGTGTTTGAGGGGACCTACCAAGCCGTCTCTCACCTGATCGAAATGGGCCACCGCCGCATCGCCCACTTGGGGGCCGGCGCCCACGGCGAGCGGTACCGGGCCTACGCCCAAGCCATGCGGGACGCCGGGCTTCAAGAGGAGCTTTGGGCCTACGGCGATCGCGCCTGGCGCCGGGAGGCGCTCCAGGAGCGGGTGGAGGCCATCGTGCGGGAGCGGCTGCAAGACCGTCGTTCGCTGCCGACGGCCATCGTCGCCCACGACGATTTCATGGCGCTTTCGGTGTTGCAGATCGCCCGCGAGGCCGGCCTTTCGGTGCCTCAAGACCTTTCGATCCTGGGGCACGACGACACCCTCGTGACTCAACTGGTGACGCCCCGGCTGAGTTCGATTTCGATTCCGATCAAGCGGATCGGCCGCGCCGCGGCACGCCTTGCCCTAAGGCTCAGCGGCGTCGAGATCGACCACCCCGGTGAGCCTACCGGAAAGCCCGGTGCCGGGCTCGATCACTGGGAGTTTTCCGCCGTCCCCACGTGGCGCGAATCGACCGCTCCTCCGCGCCCGGCGCACTAGGTTTTGACGTCTGGAGGGGCATCCCCACGGAGCTCGACGACGCCGTCACCAACCGGGGCGCCATGTTCGCGATAGCGGTCCTTTCCCTGGCGCCTGTCTCTTTGATCTTTGTCACTTTCCAGCGACGTTTGATGGAGGGAATCAGCACCACTGGCCTGAAAGGATGAAGCAAACGCTCCGTCCGGCTCTCATCCCGGGGCCGGCGGGCCTGCCCAAACTTGCCGGCCCCGGATTATGCAAGACGAGGAGCGTGGTTTCATGAACCGGTTGGTGCTTCATGCTTCCAAGGCACCCCTTTTCCGGTGGTTGTTTTTCTTGACCGTTTGGACGCTCGCCACCAGCGCCGTCCACGGGCAAAGAATCGTCGTCGAAGAGTTTGACATCACCGACGCCGTCTCGGCGCCGCCGCTCAAAGAAGCGTATGCCAACTATTTCTTGATGGGCGTCGGCCTCAATGGCATCAGCGTCGAAACCGACACCGTCAACTCGCGGGCGATGTCCGAGATTATCAAGCACCACTTCAACAGCGTCACCTACAGCAACTTGATGAAGCCTGCCTACCTCTTGGACCAGGAAGGAAGCATCAAAAACTTTGAGAGCGGAAACCCTGAGCCGGCCGTCAAGTTTGACACCGTCATC
>PKEU01000072.1 GCA_002919195.1 bacterium | reverse complement strand
GTCGTCGTCTTCCCATGGTCGACGTGGCCGATCGTCCCTACGTTGACGTGCGGTTTCGTCCGCTCAAATTTCTGCTTTGCCATTCCTTATGACTCCCTTCATTGCTGATCCGAAACTTGCGGATCCTGTCGTTTTATTGTGGTGATGCCCGCATTACGCATGGCTCGAGACCAGCTCTTGAGCGATGTTCGCCGGCACTTCCTCGTAGTGAGAGAAGTGCATCGTGTACACTGCCCGACCCTGGGTGAGCGAACGCAGGTCGGTAGCGTAGCCAAACATCGACGCCAAGGGCACCAAGGCCCGGATTACCTGGGCGTTGGCACGACGCTCCATCCCCTCGATCCGCCCGCGCCGGGCGTTGAGGTCGCCGACCACGTCGCCCATAAAGTCCTCGGGTGTCACCACTTCGACCTTCATGATGGGCTCCAAAAGGACCGGATCGGCCTTTCGCGCCGCCTCCTTGAAGCCGATGGAGGCCGCGATCTTAAAGGCCATCTCCGAGGAGTCCACCTCGTGATAGGAGCCGTCGAAGAGCGTCACCTTCACGTCGATCATCGGATAACCGGCCAGGACGCCGCTCTCCATGGCCTCCTTGATACCGGCTTCGACGGCGGGGATGTACTCTTTCGGCACCACGCCGCCGACGATCTTGTTGATAAAGACAAACCCGCCGCCCGGCTCGTTGGGCTCCACTTCCAGCCACACGTGGCCGTACTGGCCCCGGCCACCGGTCTGGCGGATAAACTTCCCTTCTTGCTTGACCGCTTTGCGGATGGTCTCGCGATAAGCAACCTGGGGTTTGCCCACGTTGGCTTCAACCTTAAACTCCCGCAGCAACCGGTCGACGATGATTTCGAGGTGCAGCTCGCCCATCCCCCGGATGATCGTCTGCCCGGTCTCTTCGTCCATCCGCACTTGGAATGTGGGGTCTTCCTCGGCAAGGCGTTGCAGCGCAAGGGCCAGCTTATCCTGATCCGCCTTGGTCTTGGGCTCGATCGCCTGGTCGATCACCGGATCGGGGAACTCAAGCTTTTCGAGAAGAATGGGATGGCTTTCGGCACAGAGCGTATCGCCCGTGCTGGTCGCCTTCAGTCCCACCGCAGCCGCGATGTCGCCCGAGTGGACCTCCTCCCGCTCTTCGCGGTGGTTGGCGTGCATGAAGAGGATCCGCCCGATGCGCTCCTTTTGTCCGGTCGACGAGTTGAAGACGTAGCTGCCGGACTTGAGCACGCCAGAGTAGACCCGGAAGAAAGTGAGCTTACCCACAAAGGGGTCTGCTGCGATCTTAAAAGCCAGCGCGGCGAAGGGCGCCTCGTCGTTGAGCTCGCGCACTTGCTCTTCGCCGGTGTCCGGATGGGTCCCCCGCACCGGAGGCAGGTCCGCCGGCGACGGCAGGTAGTCGACGATGGCATCGAGGAGGGGTTGCACACCTTTGTTTTTGAACGAAGACCCGCAGAGGACCGGGATCAACTCTCCCGCAAGGCAAGCCTTGCGCAGGCCCCGCTTGAGTTCATCCACGGTCAGCTCTTCGCCTTCGAAGTACTTCTCCATCAAAGCCTCGTCGTGCTCGACAATGGCCTCGATGAGCTTTTCGCGAAACTCGGCGACCTGGTCCGCCATCTCGGCAGGGATCTCGGTCTCGTCCGAACGAGTGCCAAGATCGTCGACGTAGATGATCGCCCGGTTGCGGATCAGGTCGACCATGCCCCGGAAGGAGTCTTCCGCGCCGATAGGCAGCTGGATCGCGACCGGATTGGCCCCCAAGCGATCCTTCATCATCTGGATCACGTTGTGGAAGTCCGCGCCTACCCGGTCCATCTTGTTGACGTAGGCAATCCGGGGCACGTGATACTTGTCAGCCTGGCGCCAAACCGTCTCCGACTGCGGCTCGACACCGGAGACGGCGCAAAAGATCGCCACCGCGCCGTCGAGGACGCGCAGGCTCCGCTCGACCTCGACCGTGAAGTCCACGTGCCCGGGCGTATCGATGATGTTGATGCGGTGATCCCGCCAAAAGCACGTGGTCGCCGCCGAGGTGATCGTGATGCCGCGCTCCTTCTCCTGGACCATCCAGTCCATCGTGGCGGCACCCTCGTGGACTTCGCCCATCTTGTGCACGCGACCGGTGTAAAAGAGAATTCGCTCGGTCGTCGTCGTCTTGCCGGCGTCGATGTGCGCCATGATACCAATGTTACGCGTTCGCTCGATAGGGACTTCTCGAGCCATGTCGATTCCTCCCATCCATCAAGAAGCGGCCGTCTACCAGCGGTAGTGAGCAAAGGCCCTGTTGGCCTCGGCCATCCGGTGGGTCTCCTCTTTCTTTCGGACCGCCCCGCCCTGGTTGTTGGCGGCGTCCATGATCTCTGCCGCCAACTTGTCTTGGATCCTCTTTTCCCCACGGAGCCGGGCGTGCTGAACAATCCACCGCAGGCCCAAGCTGATCCGGCGCTCAGCCCGCACCTCCATCGGCACCTGATAAGTGGCACCGCCAACGCGCCGCGGCCTGACTTCCAGGAGCGGCGAAGCGTTTTTCAAAGCTTGCTCCAACACTTCAATGGGATCGCGACCGGTCCTTTCCCGGACCATCTCCAGCGCCTCATACGTGACGCGCTCGGCGAGGCTGCGCTTGCCGTCCTTCATGACTTTGTTGATCAGCATCGTCACGATCCGGCTGTTATACATGGGGTCGGGCAAGATCTCCCGCTTTGCGACGTGCCCTCTGCGCGGCACACCGTCTCCCTCCCTTGACACTCGGCAATCCACCGATCAGCTTCTCGCATCCCCGAAATCAAAACCATGCAGGCACCGCATCAATAGATCACGATGCCCCAAATTCGCAAAAAGGACCGCAAGGAGCCCAAGCCCACAGGGCTTTGAGCCCACGAGGTCCTTGAAAATCCGGCTACTTGGGCCGCTTGGCCCCGTACTTGGAACGGCCCTGGCGCCGATCGTTCACGCCCGCCGCATCCAGGGTGCCGCGGATGATGTGGTAACGCACGCCGGGGAGGTCCTTCACCCTACCCCCGCGGATCAGCACAGCCGAGTGCTCTTGGAGGTTGTGCCCCTCGCCCGGGATGTAGGAGGTTACCTCAATCCCATTGCTCAACCGCACACGAGCAACCTTGCGCAGCGCAGAGTTGGGCTTTTTCGGCGTAACGGTCGACACACGGGTGCACACGCCGCGCTTCTGCGGTGCGCCCTTGGTCTCGAGGACCTGGTTTTTCTGTGCGTTGTAGATGTAACGCAAGGCGGGAGCCCCCGTCTTTTTCTCGACTTTCCTGCGACCCTTCTTCACCAGCTGATGAATCGTAGGCATGAACCACGCAACCTCCTTTCCCGTGCGAGCATCAGGCTCGATTGAGCCTCGATTGGTCAATCTCCAAAATCGCCGCTGCCGATGCGCCGACGTCGATACCACACATCCGGCCCAGCTGCTTCATACTCTCAACTTTCACGGTCTCCCAATGACCCTTTTCGAGCTCCGCCAAAAGCGGACGGAGCACTCGTTCTTCGGCATCCGATGCAATGTAGACGACACGCGCCGTACCAGCTTGGACAGCTTTGAGCGTCTGCTTCACTCCAACAGCCAGTCGCTTCGCAGCGCGAAGTCGCTCGGGCATCGCGCCGGCCTCCTTATGCCGCTGAACCCGGGGCTAGTTGGAGAAAGGCCCATGGGAAACGGGTTTCAGCACACACTCGTATATTCTAGCACCGAGGTTGAGGGGTGTCAACCCTGCCTCGCAAGGCGCGGGGCCGGAGCTTTTCCCGGCCCCGCCACACCCTGGGGCGACGACAAACGTCCCCCCGCTATTCGAGATCGTCTCCCAGGTGACCGACCAAAGCCCTGGTCACCTCGCCGTCGCCGGAGCGCTCTCCGGCGGCAGGAGCACCGTTGGCCGCGTCGACCGCTGCGCCGTCTGCCGCTTCGCCGTCGACAGGCATCGCGTCTTCGGCCGGATTGACCCGGATGTTGCGGTAGCGAGCCATCCCCGTGCCGGCAGGGATCAGCTTGCCGATGATCACGTTTTCCTTGAGGCCCAAGAGAGGATCGGTCTTCCCTTTGATCGCCGCGTCGGTGAGCACCCGCGTCGTCTCCTGGAAGGAGGCCGCCGACAAGAAGCTCTCGGTCTCCAGCGACGCCTTGGTGATCCCAAGGAGCACGGGCCGAGCCACCGCGGGTGTGCCGCCTTGAGCCTCGACGGCGGCGTTGGCCTCCTCAAACTCAAAGAGATCGACCCGGGAACCCGGCAGCAGGTTGGTGTCGCCCGGCGACTCGACCTGCACCTTCCTGAGCATCTGGCGGACGATGATCTCGATGTGCCGGTCGTTGATGTCCACGCCCTGCGAGCGGTAGACATCCTGCACCTCGCGCACCAGGTACTGCTGCACGCCCCGCACGCCCTTGACCCGCAAAATATCGTGCGGGTTGACCGAGCCCTCGGTGAGACGGTCGCCAGCCGTCACGGTCTGGCCATCCCGCACCTTGAGGCGGGCGCCATAGGGGATGTTGTACACCTTTTCCTCGCCGTCTTGGGTGGTGACGACCACCTTGCGGCTTCCCTTGCTCTCCACGATGGAGACGACGCCGTCGACCTCGGTGATGACCGCCTGGCCCTTGGGCTTGCGAGCCTCAAAGAGCTCTTCGACCCGGGGCAAGCCCGCCGTGATGTCATCGACGCCCGCCACGCCTCCCGTATGGAAGGTGCGCATGGTCAGCTGGGTGCCGGGCTCGCCGATGGACTGGGCGGCGATGATCCCCACTGCCTCGCCCACCTCGACCAGTTGGCCCGTCGCGAGGTTACGGCCATAGCAGCGGACGCACACCCCGTGCCGCGTGCGGCACGTCAGCACCGAACGGATTTCCACCTCTTCGATGCCCGCGTCCTCGATAGCCGCGGCCGTGGGCTCGTCGATCAACTGGTTTTCCTCGACCAGCACTTCGCCGGTCTCAGGATGCAACACCGTCTTGGCGGCCACGCGCCCGGCGATCCGGTCCCGCAAGGGTTCGATGATCTCCTCGACTCCTCCGGAGATCTCCTTGATGGGACCGACGACGATCCCCTGGGTCGTGCCGCAGTCTTCCTCCCGCACGATGACGTCCTGGGCGACGTCGACCAAGCGCCGGGTGAGGTATCCGGAGTCAGCGGTCCGCAAGGCGGTGTCGGCCAGACCCTTGCGAGTGCCGTGGGTGGAGATGAAGTACTCCAATACGGTGAGGCCTTCGCGGAAGTTGGCCTTGATGGGGATCTCGATGGTCCTTCCCGTCGGGTCGGCCACCAGGCCCCGCATCCCCGCCAGCTGGCGCAGCTGGTGGATGTTGCCCCGAGCGCCGGAGTTGGCCATCATGTACACGGGGTTGAAGGGATCAAGGCCTTCCCACATCGCCCGGGTCACTTCGTCGTTGGCCCGCGCCCAGATGTCGCAGATCCGCTGGTACCTCTCTTCGTTGGTCAAGAGCCCTCGGCGGTGCTGCTCCTCCACTTGCTCGACCAGCTGCTCGGCCTTTTCCAGGATCTCCTTCTTTTCAGGGGGCACCGCGATGTCGGTGATGCCCACCGTCGTCCCCGAGCGGGTCGCGAACTGGAAGCCAATCCTCTTGATCTCGTCCAGCACCTCGGCCGTGCGGGTGCTGCCAAAGCGCCGGTAGAGGTTGTCGACCAGGCGGCCCAGCGCCTTACGGTCGATCACTTCGTTGTAAAAACCCAGCTCGTCGGGGAGGACGTCATTGAAGAAGATCCGCCCCGCGGTCGTCTCGAGCCGCTCGCCGTTGAGGCGCACCGTAATGCGGGCATGGAGGCTCAACGTCCCCTCAGCGTAGGCCATGCGCACCTCGTCGGGCGAGCTAAAGATCCGCCCTTCGCCCTTGGCGCCCTCTTTGATGCTCGTGAGGTAGTAGCACCCGATGACCATGTCCTGCGTCGGCGTGCTGACCGGACGGCCGCTCGCCGGCAACAGGATGTTGTGGGCTGAGAGCATCAAGAGCCTGGCTTCCGCCTGGGCCTCGGCTGATAGCGGAACGTGAACGGCCATCTGGTCGCCGTCGAAGTCCGCGTTGTAGGCGACGCAGACCAGGGGATGCACCTTGATGGCCCGGCCTTCCACCAGCACCGGCTCAAAGGCCTGGATGCCGAGACGGTGGAGCGTAGGCGCCCGGTTGAGGAGCACCGGGTGCTCTTTGATCACCTCTTCAAGGACATCCCAGACTTCGGGACGGACCCGCTCGACCATGCGCTTCGCGCTCTTGATGTTGTGCGCGTAACCCTTGTCGACGAGCCGCTTCATGACAAAAGGCTTAAAGAGCTCGAGCGCCATCTCCTTCGGCAGGCCGCACTGGTGAAGCTTGAGCTCGGGTCCGACGACGATGACCGACCGGCCCGAGTAGTCCACTCTCTTGCCGAGGAGGTTTTGCCGGAAGCGTCCTTGCTTCCCTTTGAGCATATCGGAAAGGGACTTGAGCGGACGATTGCCCGGTCCCGTCACGGGGCGGCCCCTGCGGCCGTTGTCGATCAACGCGTCGACGGCCTCTTGGAGCATCCGCTTTTCGTTGCGGACGATGATGTCGGGAGCCCCAAGCTCCAGCAACCTCTTGAGCCGGTTGTTGCGGTTGATTACCCGGCGGTAGAGGTCGTTGAGGTCGGAGGTGGCAAACCGGCCACCGTCCAGCTGCACCATGGGGCGCAGCTCGGGCGGAATCACCGGAATCACGTCCATGATCATCCACTCAGGCCGGTTGCCCGACTTGCGGAACGCCTCGACCACTTCGAGGCGCCGGATCGCCCGGACGCGGCGCTGGCCCGAGGACTCCTTGATCTCCCGCCGAAGCTCCTCGGCCATTTTGTCCAGGTCCATCTCTTCGAGGAGGCGCTTGATCGCCTCGGCACCCATCCCGGCCTTAAAGGCGTTGCCGTACTTCTCCCGGTACTCCCGGTATTCGCTTTCGGTGAGAAGCTGGTATTTGGCAAGCGGCGTATCGCCGGGATCCGTCACGATGTAGGCCGCGAAATAGAGCACCTTTTCGAGCGTGCGGGGGGACATGTCCAGGAGGAGTCCCATCCTGCTGGGAATCCCTTTGAAAAACCAGATGTGCGAGACCGGCGCGGCCAGCTCAATGTGGCCCATGCGCTCGCGGCGCACCTTGGCACGCGTCACTTCGACGCCGCAGCGATCGCACACGATCCCCTTATAACGCACGCGCTTATACTTGCCGCAATGGCACTCCCAGTCGCGCGTCGGTCCAAAGATCTTTTCACAAAAGAGACCTTCCCGCTCAGGTTTAAGGGTGCGGTAGTTGATGGTCTCCGGCTTTTTCACTTCACCGCTGGACCACGCGCGGATCTGCTCGGGCGAAGCCAGGCCGATCCGGATGCTGTCGAAGTTATTTACGTCGAGCAAAGCTCACCCTCCTATCCAGGTGAAAGCGACCACCGTGCCAGGGCAAAGGGTTAGTCCTCGTCTTCCTCATCATCGTCGAAGACGTCGTCATCCGCATCCGGCCCTAGATCTTCCAGGAACCGATCGAAATCGACATCGTCGTCTTCGTCGTCGACATCGACATCGACATCGACATCCACATCCACGTCGACGTCGTCGTCCTCATCCACCTCGTCGACGTCATCATCGTCGGCCACCGTGGCCGCCGACGCGCTCGCGTCGTCTTCGTCGGGTTCCTCGTCTTCGTCCGCGCCATCGTCTTTCGACACGGCGGCAAGGGTCGAGGCCCGTTTGATGCCCCGGGGCAACTCCTCTTCGCTCTCCTCGTCGCGCCCGTGAATGTCGATACCGAGCTCTCGAGCCATTTCGCTGATGTCCTCTTCCTCTTCGCGGATCTCGACTTCTTCCGCCTCTTCGGTCAACACCCGCACGTCGAGGCCGAGGCTCTGCAGCTCTTTGATGAGCACCTTAAATGACTCGGGCACACCCGGTTCGGGTACATTTTCGCCTTTCACGATGGCCTCGTAGGTCTTGACCCGGCCGACGACGTCGTCCGACTTCACCGTGAGGAGCTCCTGCAGCGTGTAAGCCGCGCCGTACGCCTCGAGGGCCCACACTTCCATCTCGCCAAACCGCTGCCCGCCAAACTGAGCCTTTCCGCCCAAAGGCTGCTGCGTGACCAGGGAGTAGGGGCCCGTCGAGCGAGCGTGGATCTTGTCGTCGACCAGGTGGGCAAGTTTCAGCATGTAGAGGTAACCCACGGTTATCGGGTTGTCGAAAGGCTCGCCGGTACGGCCGTCCCGCAGCACGATCTTGCCGTCGGTCGTACCGCCCGCCTTGCGCAGGTATTCGAGGATCTCCTCCTCGGTCGCTCCGTCAAACACGGGGCTTGCCACGTGGATGCCCAGGGCTCTCGCCGCCCAGCCTAAGTGGGTCTCCAACACTTGCCCGATGTTCATCCGCGAAGGGACACCCAGCGGGTTGAGGACGATCTCCACCGGGGTACCGTCGGGCAAGAACGGCATGTCCTCTTCGGGGAGAATACGGGCGATCACGCCTTTGTTGCCGTGGCGCCCCGCCATCTTGTCGCCCTCGGAGATCTTGCGCTTTTGCGCCACGTACACGCGGACCAGCTTGTTGACGCCCGGGGCGAGCTCGTCGCCATTTTCCCGGGAGAAGACGCGCACGTCGACGACGACCCCGCCTTCGCCATGGGGCACCTTCAGCGACGTATCCCGCACTTCTCGGGCCTTTTCGCCAAAGATGGCCCGGAGCAACCGCTCTTCGGCGGTCAGCTCCGTCTCGCCCTTGGGCGTCACCTTCCCGACGAGGATGTCGCCCGGCCGCACTTCCGCGCCGATGCGGATGATGCCATCCTCGTCCAGATCCTTGAGCATATCCTCGCCTACGTTGGGGATGTCGCGGGTGATCTCCTCGGGGCCCAGCTTGGTGTCGCGAGCTTGCGCTTCGTACTCCTCGATGTGAATGGAGGTGAAGATGTCCTCCTTCACCAGCTTTTCGCTGATGAGGATGGCGTCCTCGTAGTTATATCCTTCCCAGGGCATAAATGCGACCAGCACGTTTCGGCCCAAAGCGAGCTCGCCTTGGTCCGTCGAGGGCCCGTCGGCGATCACTTCGCCCTTTTCCACCCGTTGCCCGACGACGACCAGGGGCTTTTGGTTGAGGCACGTGCCCTGATTGGAACGGGCAAATTTAAGCAGCTTATAGCGATCTTCGTCTCCCTTGTCGGTCTTGATGACGACCTCCTCGGCGGAGACGTACGTGACCACGCCCGACTCCCGAGCAAGGACGACAATCCCCGAATCGACGGCCGCCTTGTATTCCATGCCGGTGCCGACCAGTGGGGCCTCGGTCCGCAACAAGGGCACCGCCTGGCGCTGCATGTTCGCGCCCATGAGCGCCCGGCTCGCGTCATCGTTTTCGAGAAACGGGATCAGCGCCGTCGCTATGGAGACGATCTGCTTGGGGGAAACGTCCATGTAGTCGACCTGCTCAGGCGGCACCCTGAGGATTTGGTCCTTATAACGCGCCGTGACCCGCGGCTCAATAAACCGGCCGTTTTCATCAAAGGGCTCGTTGGCCTGGGCGATCACGTAGTTATCCTCTTCGTCCGCCGTCAGGTAGACGATGTCATCCAACACCACGCCATCTTCGACTTTGCGGTAAGGCGTCTCGATGAAGCCGTACTCGTTGATCCGGGCGTAGGTGCAAAGCGAGCCGATGAGACCGATGTTGGGCCCCTCGGGCGTCTCGATCGGGCACATCCGGCCGTAGTGGCTGTGGTGGACGTCGCGCACCTCAAAGCCCGCCCGGTCGCGCGACAGGCCCCCAGGACCCAACGCCGACAAGCGGCGCTTGTGCGTCAA
Source organism: bacterium (assembly GCA_002919195.1). Lineage (GTDB taxonomy): Bacteria > Bacillota > Limnochordia > DTU080 > RSA5 > RSA7. Next base: position 5,628 of record PKEU01000072.1, on the reverse strand, counting down.
TTCGGCAAGGGGGTTGGTCTGGTCCATAAACTGCGAGAGCTGGGAGCTGCCGAAAAACTCCTTGATCGCAGCCACCACGGGCCTGATATTGATCAACGCCTGCGGCGTAATGATGTCGACGTCTTGGATGGTCATGCGCTCCCGCACCACGCGCTCCATGCGGGAGAGCCCGATCCGAAACTGGTTTTGCAAAAGCTCGCCCACCGACTTGAGGCGACGGTTGCCCAAGTGGTCGATGTCGTCCACATCGCCGACGCCTTCGATCAAACCGATGAGGTAGTTGATCGTCGCCACCACGTCGTCCCGGGTGAGCGTCCTCACATCGTCGGTCGGTTGGCCGTTGCTGACGACCAAGAGAGGCGCCTTATCCCGGCCCTCGATGACGACGCTGGGCACCCGGGCCTCCTCGATGCGCTGCGCGAGCCTGCGATCGATCCGTGTGCCCGCTTCGGCCAGGATCTCCCCGCTTTCGGGATCGACGACGGGCTCGACCAGCACCCGGCCGATGATGCGCGGCAACAGGCGAAGCTTCTTATTGATCTTATACCGGCCCACGCTGGCCAGATCATAACGCTTGGGATCATAAAACAAAGTCTCAAAGAGGGAACGAGCGCTCTCCTCTGTGGGAGGCTCGCCGGGCCGCAGGCGCTTATAGATCTCGATCAACGCCTCCGCCTCGGTCTCCGTGTTGTCCCGCTCAAGCGTGTACTTGATAGGCTCAGCTTCCATAAAGGCCTGCAAAATCTGAGCGTTGCTGCTAAGTCCAATGGCCCGCAGCAAGACCGTAGCCGGGATCTTGCGGGTGCGATCCACCCGGACGTAAATCACGTCGTTGTTGTCGCACTCAAACTCCAGCCATGCCCCCCGGTTGGGGATGATCGAAGCATTGTAGAGGGTCTTGCCGGAGCTGTCGACCTCCATGCCGTAGTAAACTCCGGGAGAGCGCACCAACTGGCTGACGATGACACGTTCGGCGCCATTGATGATAAAGGTGCCCTTTTCGGTCATGAGAGGAAAGTCTCCCATGAAGACCTCCTGCTCCTTGACCTCTCCCGTCTCCTTGTTGATCAAGCGGACGCGCACCTTTAGCGGGGCCGCGTAGGTGACGTCTCGGTCTTTGCATTCTTCGACGTCGTATTTCGGTTCGCCAAGGGTGTAATCGATAAACTCGAGGACGAGGTTACCCGTGAAATCTTGGATGGGGGAGATGTCGCGGAAAAGCTCAAGGAGGCCTTCCTTAAGGAACCAGTCGTACGACTTGCGCTGCACCTCGATGAGATTAGGCACGTCGAGAATCTCTTTGATCTTGCCAAAGGAGACCCTCCGCCTTTTCCCGAGCTCCTGCGTAGCGACTGCCAATAGCGCCACTCCTCTCAATGTACATGTGCCTTGCCAACGCGTGCGGTAAACGTCCCGGCCGGTCTCAACGTTTGCAGGGAGAGGCTCCTAACATGACGAAAAGCAAGGCCCGCGAAAGAGGTTTGCCCAAGGCACAAACCTCCCGGTCCTCGCTTGGAATCGCGTATAGGGGTGCCAAAAGTCACATCGTATAACATGCGCCGTTTTCACGGCGAGTATACATTCGTACTACTGGCCTTCTTATAACCGACGGCAGAGGTAGGAGCCGGAGACGTCTAAAGCTGCAGACTTTAGCACCTAGGAATCATATCACAGCCCCTAGGCGGTGTCAAGCAATGCCCTCGGGACGCGAAGGACCGCTCAAGAAAAATGGCGCGAAGAAAGTGGGGGACGGCGGCAAGGCCGCCCGTCCCCCAACCTTCGAAGCAACTACTTGATCTCGACGGTTCCTCCGGCCTCTTCGATCTTGGCCTTGATCTCCTCGGCCTGCTCCTTGGAGACGCCTTCCTTGAGAGGCTTGGGAGCGTTGTCGACCAGGTCCTTGGCCTCCTTGAGTCCAAGCCCGGTCAGCTCGCGGACGACCTTGATCACCTGGATCTTCTTGTCGCCCGCGCTGGCGAGGATCACGTCGAAGGAGGTCTTCTCCTCCTCAGCCGGAGCCGCAGCCGCAGCAGCGCCCGGGACCGCCGCCACGGCCACCGGAGCCGCGGCGCTGACGCCAAACTTCTCCTCGAGCGCCTTGACCAGTTCGGCCAGCTCGAGCACGGTCATCTGTTCGATTGCCTGCAAGATCTCTTCTTTCGACATGGTTAAAGCCCTCCATCAGTTGATAAGTGGCCTCACGCGGCCTCTTCCTTTTGCTTGCGCACCGCTTCCAGCACGTAGACCAAGTTGCGCAAGACACCATGCAGCACGTTGACAAGCCCGCCGATCGGGGCCTGCATGCCTCGGAGCACTTGAGCCAGGAGCTCGGGCTTGGACGGCAGCTTGGCCAAGGCTTCGACGCCTTCGACGTCGATCACCTTGCCGTCCACGACGCCACCCTTAACTTTCAGCTTGTCGTTCTTTTTCGCGAAGTCGCTGATCGCCTTGGCTACCGCGACCGGATCATCGTATCCAAAGGCGATGGCGGTCGGCCCTACGAGGACTGACTCCAGCTCCTCCAGATCGGCCTTACGGGCAGCAAGGCGCGTCAAGGTGTTTTTGACGACCTTAAACTCGACGCCCACCTTGCGCAGCTCCGACCGCAACGCGGTGATCTCTTTGACCGACAGCCCGCGGTAGTCGGCAAGGACAACTCCTTGTCCCTTCAGCAGCTTATCCGCCAGCTCCTCGACGATCGCGACCTTTTCGGGACGCGGCATGCTCTCCCTCCTTTCCCCAGGCACGACGGCCACCAAAACAACTCGAGCCTCCGTCGGCCACAGACCAGACGGAGGCTCGCAAACACCTGCCCGCGCGCCTCTCACGCGCGTCAGCTCGGAACCATGCACCCTCTGAGCCTCGGCCGGCGAGCCCTGGGGGCTCATTATCTCCCAGCGGGATACCGGCTGTCTATGGCCTTTCTCGTGCCGTAATCTATCTTAAATCATGCGAGAAACGAACGCCACCGCGCCGGGCGGCTACGCCCTCGCGCTGACCACTTCGACCACCGCTTGAGGATCGAGTTTGATCCCCGGCCCCATCGTGGAAGAAATCGCGACCTTTCTCAGGTATTGCCCCTTGGCAGCGGCGGGTCGGGCCCGGATCACCGCGTCCATCAGCGCCCGGAAGTTCTCGACCAGCTGATCCACCTCAAACGACACTTTGCCAATCGCGACGTGGATCCCACCCTCTCGGTTGACCCGAAACTCCACTTTACCCGCCTTGATCTGCCTCACGGCTTCGCCCACATCCATCGTGACGGTGCCGGTGCGGGGGTTGGGCATGAGGCCCCTCGGCCCGAGGATCCGTCCCAAGCGACCCACAAGTCCCATCATGTCAGGAGTGGCAACCGCTACGTCGAAGTCGATCTGGCCGGCCTCGATCCTTTCGGCCAAGTCCTCCGCGCCGACGATTTCAGCGCCGGCTGCCTCGGCCTCACGCGCCTTTTCACCTTTCGCAAAGACGGCTACCCTCACCGATCGGCCCGTCCCATGGGGCAACACGACGGTGCCACGCACCTGCTGATCGGCATGACGAGCGTCGACTCCCAGTTTCAACGCCACGTCGACGCTCTCGTCAAACTTGGCGGGAGCCACTTCCTTGACGAGAGCAAAGGCCTCGTACACATCGTAGAGCCGGTTGCGATCTACCTTTTTCGCCGCTTCCAAGTACTTCTTGCCGCGCTTTGCCATGCTTTCCTCCTCCTGTGGTTCAGGCGAGCGATATCGCTCTCCCACCGGATCCGCCAGCCTCTGGCGTTAATCGACGATGGTGATCCCCATGCTGCGGGCGGTTCCCTCGATCATCCGGATCGCCGCTTCGAGGCTCGACGCGTTGAGATCGGGCATCTTGGTCTCGGCGATCTCGCGCACTTGAGCGCGCGTGACCGTCGCGACCTTGTTGGTGTTGGGCTGACCCGATCCCTTTTCAATCCCGGCGGCCTTTTTGAGCAACACCGACGCCGGCGGGGTCTTGGTGATAAAGGTGAAGGAACGGTCTTCGTAGACCGTCACTTCCACCGGAATGATCATCCCGGCCTGGTTCGCGGTCCGCTCGTTAAAGGCCTTGCAAAACTCCATAATATTGACGCCTTGGGGACCGAGTGCAGTACCTACCGGAGGAGCAGGCGTCGCTTTACCGGCAGGCACCTGGAGTTTGATAACCGCGGTGATCTTCTTCGCCATCTCGTGTGAGCTCCTTTTACTACCAGGTCTTACGAGGTCTTTTCTACCTGTTCAAAGTCGAGCTCCACAGGAGTCTCCCGGCCAAACATGGAGATGGAGACCCGCAGCTTGCCGCGCTCGACGTTGACCTCTTCGATGCGACCATCGAAGTTTTCAAAGGGTCCTGAGATGACCCTGACCACATCGCCGACGCTAAAGGCCACTTTAGGCTTGGCCTCGTCAAATCCCAACTGTTTGAGGATGGCCTTGACTTCTTCGGGCGCGAGGGGGATCGGTTTGTTTCCCGAGCCGACAAAACCAGTCACACCAGGTGTGTTGCGCACGACGTACCACGAGTCGTCGCTCATCACCATCTCGACGAGGACATAACCCGGAAACACCTTTTTCCGGGTAATCTTTTTCTTGCCGTCCTTAAACTCGATCTCTTCTTCGGTGGGGACAAAGACGCGAAAGATCTTGTCCTCCATACCCATCGACTCAACCCGGCGCTCCAGGTTGGCCTTGACCTTGTTTTCATAACCCGAATAGGTATGGATCACATACCAGTCCTTATCGATGCCGCTGTCGAGATCGAGAAACTCGTCAATGTCGATCGGTTGGCGTTCTTCCGCCGCGTCTTGGGGCATCCGATCTTTCGCCATCGGCTAGACCCCCTCAAATCCTACCGAGCAAGCCCAAAAGCTGCGAAACGACGAGGTCGATGACGCCGAGAAAAATGGCGACGATCGCTGTGGTGACAATGACAACCGCAGTATAGGTGACCAGCTCTTGCCGGTTGGGCCACGTCACCTTGCGCAGTTCGGCGCGGGACTCGCGAAAAAACCTGCTAACGCGCAGCGCCACGCTCTTATCTTGCCCTTTTGCAACATTGGCCATAAGGCTGGCTCCCGCCCTTTCCCTCCGGTCGTAACCCCGTTTGGATCAGCGATTACCGGGTCTCACGATGCACCGTGTGACGCTGGCATGTCCTGCAATACTTTTTCAGCTCGAGGCGATCCGGGTTGTTACGCCGATTTTTCGTCGTCGCGTAGTTACGGTTTTTGCACTCGGTGCACTCCAAGGTGATGCCCACCCGCATGGGATCAATCCCTCCAGGCTCGCTCGAGAGTTACCCTATGACTTTAACACAAAGAGTACTGAATGTCAATATATATGACTTGACAGCCGCCTGCCGCATGGCGCCAGGCCGCAGCTTGGACACGTCGCGCCGCTATTAGAGTGCTAAACACAAAACGTGGAGTCGAGCACGATCCCGCCCCACTCCACGCTGTAGGCCCTACCACATGTCACACTGCTGACCGGGCTCGCCCTCCCCATTCGTTTCGGAAGGGCGAGCCCGGTCCCCTGTGGCGGTTGCTCCCTTAGGCCAAGATCTTGGTGACGACACCGGCGCCGACCGTGCGGCCACCCTCACGGATCGCAAAGCGCAGCCCCTCTTCCA
>PKEU01000070.1 GCA_002919195.1 bacterium | reverse complement strand
CGAGCCGGGCAGCGTAGGCCGCTTCCGACGCTTGGGCCGACGCCCCCGCGAGCGCGTCCAGTTCGTCGTCGCTGGGAACTTTGCGGGCTACAAGGCGCTCTTTCAGGGCGGGGGCTGCGAGCGCCAGGACCACGATCAACGCGGTGACGATGCGAAGATCGGTGGGAGCGAATCCAGCGTTGAGCGCGAAGTAAATGGCGAGCCGGTACAGGACGGCGCCGACGACTGCGCCCAGCGTTCCCCGAAAGACGGTCGACGGCCGGATCAACGCGTTGCCGAGGATCACCGAAGCCAACCCCGTGATGATGGTGCCAAGGCCCATGCCCACGTCTGCGTATCCCTGGTACTGGGCGATCATCGCCCCCGCCAACGCCACGAGCCCATTGGAAAAGGCGAGCCCCAAGACGATCATGTTGTCGGTGTTGACGCCGAGGCTGCGGATCATGTCGGGATTGTCGCCCGTCGCCCGGATCGCAAGGCCGATCTGAGTGCTCAAAAACCAGTCGATCAAGAGCTTGGTGATGCACGCAAGCAGGACAAAGACGACCAGGGCTTGCAAGGGATGGTCAAAGCCCCATTCAGCTAGGCGCGTGAAGACGGTCGGCTGGCGCAAGAGAGGGATATTGGGTCGCCCCATGATCCTCAAGTTGATCGAGTACAGGGCCGTCATGGTCAAGATGCTGGCCAACAACCCGGCGATTCGCATCTTGGTATGCATGAGGCCGGTGACGGCGCCAGCGGCAAGTCCCGCCAGCACCGCGATCAAAGTGGCAGTGACGGGCGACATCCCGCCCACGATCAACGTCGCGGCGACAGCGGCTCCCAAAGGGAAGCTGCCGTCGACCGTGAGGTCGGCGAAATGCAAGACGCGAAAAGTCAAATACACTCCCAGAGCGAGCACACCATAGGCCAGCCCTTGTTCGATGGAACCGCCAAACGCATACCAGCTCAAGACGCCTACATCCTTCCAGTGGTTGGCAACGATGTTGAAAAAAGAGTGGAAGGCCGCAGGGGCCTTCCACCAATGACCACGTGCGGCTTTTCAAAGCTACTCGAGGATCTGTGAAGCCTTGGCCAAGACCGAGTCAGGTATGGTCACGTTCATCCTTTGAGCGGCGCCCAGGTTGACGACGACATTTTGCTCCTCTTGGTACTCGATGGAAATCTCGGCAGGATCTTCGCCTTGCAGCACCCTGAGAGCGATATCCGCCGTCTGCCGGCCCAAGAGGTAGTAGTCGATCCCGATGGTGGCCAGGGCGCCTTTAGCGACGCTGTCGGCCTCTCCCGCGATGAGGGGGAGCTTGGCCCGCTCAGCCACCAGCACCACCGACTCGAACGCGGAGACGACCGTGTTGTCCGTCGGCACGTAGATGGCGTCCACCCGTCCTTGCAACGACTGGGCAGCCTGGAGCACTTCGGAGGAATTGGCGGCCGTCGCCTCCACCAGGGTCAGGCCCAGTTCGGCCGCGGCCTGCCTGGCGATCTCCACTTGGACCACCGAGTTCACTTCGCCACTGTTATAGACGACGCCGACGCGGGTCGCGCTCGGCACGATCTCTTTCAGGAGCTCCAACTGGGCTCTGACCGGAGTCAGGTCCGAGGTGCCCGTCACGTTGGTGCCGGGGCGTTCAATGCTTTCCACCAGCTCGGCGGCGACAGGATCGGTCACCGCGGTGATCAGGATGGGAGTATCCTTGATCACGTGAGCGGCCGCCTGAGCAGTGGGGGTCGCGATGGCGAGGACTAGGTCGACCCCGTCCGATTGAAACTTGCGGGCAATGGTCTGCGCAGTCCCCGGGTCTCCTTGTGCGCTCTGAATGTCGTAGACGATATCGACGCCTTCCACGTAACCCAGCTCAGTCATGCGATCAATAAACCCTTGCCGGGCTTGGTCGAGCGAAGGATGCTCGACGATCTGGGTGATCCCCACTTTGATAGGCGCCGCATGGGCCACGACGGAAAACACGAAGAGCGTTAAGACCACAAGCAACAGGGAGGCACGACGCAACACCTTGGATTTCAATTCACCGTTCGCCCCTTTAAATAAATAATTGATAATGAATGACGTCCCGGGAGTGGCGGCGGGAAAGGGTTCGGGCTCGCTTTATCGGCGTCCAAAAACAGCGGAAGAGCAGCGGCTGCCCGCGTTTTCCCTTTGGCTACCGGTGGCTACCTGGCCGAGCCCGGCGGAAGGTGATGAAAAGAAGAGAACCCCTGGTTGACCGACCATCCCGGCTCAAAAAACTTAAGACGAGATCTTCTCGATCCGCGGCGATGATCCTTCTCGAGGGCATCGAAACTCTCATAACATTTGCCGGTTTGCTGCCAAAAGGAACTGGATTGACGGTGCGAAAATAGGTCCGGGGCCTTTTGGGCATCGTGCGGCCCGGAGGCCTCTTCTCTTGGTGGGAGGCGAGAGGATGATCCAGGTGACGGGCCTGGTCAAGCGGTACAAAGAAAAAGAAGCCCTCCGGGGGATTACGTTTGAAGTGGGCCAAGGCGAGTTTTTCGGTTTTCTCGGCCCCAACGGCGCCGGCAAGACGACGACCCTCAAGATTTTGACGGGCCAGCTCCTTCCCACTGGGGGCGACGCCAAAGTGATGGGCATCTGTCCTTGGCTCGAGATGCGCCGGATCAAACCCTACATAGGGTTTGTACCCGACCAGGCAAACCTTTACGAGCGGCTCACCGTCCAGCAAAACCTGGAGTTTTACTGCCGCCTCTACGACGTGGACACCCGCCGCATCGACGAGGTTTTAGAACGGGTCGACCTCTTGCGGGAAAAACGCTCGCCGGTCAAGACGCTCTCCCGGGGGATGAAGCAACGGGCGCTACTGGCCCGTGCGGTGCTGCACCGGCCCCGCATCTTGTTTTTGGATGAGCCGACGTCGGGCCTTGACCCTGCCTCGGCGGACCGGATCCACCGGCTTCTCGAGGAGCTCAACCGGGAGGGGATGACGATTTTCCTCACGTCTCACAACATGCAAGAGGTCGACCGGCTGTGCCGGCGCGTCGCCTTTCTCAATCAAGGGGCCATCGCTGCAATGGGCGAGCCTGCCGAGCTCAAGCTGCAGCACGCGACCAACGAGGTCGTCGTACGGGTCGAGACCGCTGGCGGGACCGTGGAGGAGCACGTCCTTGCCATGAGCGGCGAGGAAAGCGCGGAGCGGATCGCCCAATGGATCCGGCGCGGCGAGCTTCGCTCGATCCATTCCCGGGAGCCCAGCCTGGCCGAGATCTTCATCAAGCTGACGGGAAGGGAGCTTGTGTAGATGGAACGTCGCATCTGGGCCATCTTTCGTAAAGAGGCTCAGGACATCGTCACTAATTTTAACGTTTCGTTTATTTACCTCGTGGCCATCGGCATCGTCCTCCTGTTTCAGCGGACGATTGGAGCCGTCGGCGATCCGTTTATCACGGGCTTTGGCATCCTCTTTCTCCTGGCCATGGGCGGGATCTATGTTCCGTCGATGCTGGTCGCCGAAGAACGGGAAAAACGGACTCTGGAAGTGCTCATGCTCTCGCCGGCGACGCCGCTTGAGATCTTTATCGGCAAGGGCCTCTTGACGCTGGTCTCTATGGCGTTGACCGCCATGGTCATTTACCTTTTGCAGGGTGTTGCGCCCAGCGAGATCCCGGTGCTTCTCTTCCTCTTTTTGCTGGGGGTCTGCGCTTGTATTCCGCTGGGGATGGTCGTCGGCATGCTGGCCCCCAACATCCTGTCCACGGGTCTTGTGGGCATGCCTCTTTATATGGCCTTTACCTTTCTCCCGATGTTTGCCGAGCGCGGCACGGTGGCGCAAAGGCTTTCGCAACTGGTCCCGACGACCCACGTCTACGAGACGACCCTCATGGTGGTCGCTGGGGGAGAGCCTTCGACGGGCAAGGCAGCCGCCGCGCTCCTTGTCATCTTCCTCGTGGCGTGCGGGCTTCTCACCTTTGCCTACCGCAGGCGGGCGGCAGCTTTGACGTAGCAGCGAAGGCGAGACGAAAGAAAAGCGCCCGCCGCGCCGCATCACGCCCGGAACGAGAAGCCAGGCGCGGGTCACCCTTGAAGGTTGCTCGACACGTCAATAGAATGGAACTATCCACCGAACGGACGTACCTACTGAATAGGGGGAGCGAGATGAAAAGAGCCTGTCTCATCGCGCTATTGGTGACAATGGCTCTGGCCGCCGTCGTGGACGCCGCGCCCGCGGAGGCGAGGCAGCTCATCGCCTTTGGAGCGCGGGACTTGGGGGACGATCCCACGACCTACGGGTATCTGGAGCTGTCGCTTGCGCCCACGCTCGCTTTGGGTATCGAGTATCGCTCCGAAGGGGTGATGAGCGCCAGCTTGCGCCACGGCGTGGTGCAGGGAATTTACGGCGAGTTGCAATCCCAAACGGACGGCGACAAGCAGCTTCTAGAGATCGGCGGCTGGCGGGCGATGCCTCTCGGGCAGTCGCTGGGACTGACCGGCCGGATCGGCGCCCAGGGTGAGCTCGGCGGTACGGGGATCTGGGCTCGGGCCAGCGCCGAGCTCAACATCGATGTGACGGATCAAGTTGCGCTTTTGGCCGGGGCCGAGATGACCCTGCTCAAAAAGGATGGCCGCACCTCCACATGGCTCGGCGTAGGGTATTCCTTTTGATCCAGCCGGGCGCAGCCGGTTAGCGCTGTGCCTTTGTTCCATCGGATTTGCCCGGGGAGCCTAAAGCGTGCGCGTCAGCGGCGCGTGGCTCCCCCTTTTTTTGTGCTGCGCGGTGAAACCTTTTCGCCGGTTTTGGGGTCTAACGGGTGAGAGTTGAAAGCGAGGAACGAGATGCTTCCCGATGAGGCAGAGCTCGTGCGTCGAGCCAAAGAAGGTGATGATCAGGCTTTTGCCAGCCTCGTGCGGCCGCACGTGGACCGGGCGTACCGCCTGGCGCTCAGCATCATCGCCGATCCGGCCGAAGCAGAGGATGCCCTTCAAGACGCCCTCTACAAGGCATGGCGGGCCTTGCCCCAATTCCGGCACGAGGCGGCCTTTTCCACCTGGCTCTGGCAGATCGTTCGGCGGACGAGCCTCGATCGCATCCGCCGGGCGCCGGCGCTCGCCTTTGATGAAACACTCCACGACCACGATCCGGCCGGTGACCCTGCGTGGCGATGGGAACAAGCGGAGAGGCGCCATGAGGTGTTTGCCGTCTTAAACCGCCTGCCGATCGCGTACCGGACCGTGCTGACCCTCTTTTACGTGGAGGAGTTGCCGATCCGGGAGATCGCCGAAGTCTTGGAGCTTCCTGTGGGGACCGTCAAGACGCAGCTCCACCGCGCCCGGAAGGCGTTGCGCCGGGCGCTTTCGGACAAGAAGCGCCGGGTGGAAGGGTTGGAAGGAGTGGTGGACGGATGAGCGCCACGGGAAAAAACCGTCGCACGTGGTTGTGCCTGGTGGCCCAACGCTGGGACGTGGTGGGCGCGCCTTTTCCAGAAGGCGCTGCCGGCCAAGAGCGGGAGGGGCTCATCGTCCGCGGGTTGAGACGGCACGTTGAGCGATGTCCCTATTGCCAACACCAGGTCGCCGAGTGGCAGCAGGTGGTGACATGGCTCCAAAGCGCCCGCAAGGTCCAAGCTCCCGGTGATCTCGTCGACCGGGTGATGGGCAAGATCGCGCTCGAGCGGGCGGGCGCCGCGGCGGCGCGTCCGGTGCCAAATGGGAAAGAGCCGATCACAGCCGACGGGCGCGTGGTCTTGTGGCGATCGGCCATCGGGTTTTCTGAAGCTCCATTGGCTCGCGGGCTTTTGGCCGCCCTCGCCACGCACGCCATCGTTGCCAGCACCCTTCCCCAGGCGATCGGTGTGGCTTACCGGGCGATCACCGCGTTTTTAGTAGCGGTCGAGCGGTGGCGGTGGGCTTTGTGGGAAGCCCGGGAGGCCATTGAAAAGGTGGCTTACGCTCTGCCGGCCGGACTGCAGCCGTATTTCGCCGCGGTGTTTTGGGGGACGGCAGGGCTCGCGGTCGCCGTTTGGGCGTCGAGGGCTTCGGCCCGCTGGACAGCTCGTGAGACGTGATGGATAACCGCTTGTTGCACGAGCGTATCACACACCTAGGAGGTCATTGGAGATGGATGTCGTGGCCGTGTTTGGATTTCCTTTCCTCGTGGCCATCTGCGCAATCGCCTATGCGGCGTTTCGCCAGTATCTCAAGCACAAAGAACGTATGGCGATGATCGAAAAGGGGCTCGTCCCGCCCGACTGGGAGCGGGGGGACGGAGCGGGGGCGGATTCCCGGATCGGGCAGGCGTCGCCGATCACCGTGACGTTGGTCGGGGTGGCCATCACGCTGGGGCTCCTCACTTTGGGCGTCGGTCCCTGGTTGATCGCGGGACTGGTGCCCACCGCCATCGGGTGCGCGATGCTGATCCATCAGATGCTCAAAGAATCGAAAAACAAAGAGGGGAAAGAGCAATGACCCGGGTCCGCGTGTTGGTCCTGATCTTGGGCCTTGTCGTCTTGGCGCTGGGGACGGTTGCCCTCATCGCCGGCGGGCTGAGCGGCGAGCGCGTGCTTGAGGAGATTGAACGGTCCTTTGTCTTGGAGCCAGGGCAGCAAATTTCGGTGCTGAGCCGCAATGGCAGGCTCACGTATGAGGCGTGGGACGGCAACGAAGTCGTTGTCCGGGCGAGAAAGGAGACCCTGTTGAGCCTTTTTCCGTCCTTGGCCCAGTGGATCGGCCGCCGGGTCGAGGTGGTGATCGAGCAAGACCAGCGGGGAGTCAGAGCCGCGCAGGGCCCTTACATGGGCTGGCTGTTTATGGGGAATACCGCCGTCCACTTCCACGTGCAGGTCCCGCGGGGCTGGGAAGGAGACATCGTCCTCCGGACGTCGAACGGGCGGATCCAAGCTTCCGATCTCCACGGCCGCGCGGAGCTGAGGACGTCCAACGGTCCCATCATCGCGGCAAACGCGACCGGCCGCCTGATCGCGAAAACCTCCAACGGCCGGATCGAGCTCAAGGATGTGCATGGCGTCGTAGAAGCCGAGACGTCCAACGGGGCGATTGAAGTTGAGGGAGGCACTTTGGCCCAAAGCGGCAGGCTTTCCACGAGCAACGGCCCGGTGCTGCTTTCTGCCAGGTTGGAGCGGGGCTCGGCCTATCAAGTAAGAACCTCCAACGGCCGTGTGACGCTGGCCCTGATCGAACCCGACGTGGAAGTGGACCTCCGGACGAGCAACGGCAGGATTGAGCTGGCGACGGAGATCCTTACCCAAGAAGTGGGGCAAAATTATCTTTCCGGGCGGGTTGGTGAAGGCTCGGCCCGCCTCAGTGTGCGGACGTCCAACGGCGACATCAGCCTGGCTTCCGTCGCCGGTTCGAAGTAGCTCTCGCGGCGTCTTGTGCGCACCGAGACGGCCGCGGGAGCCGCAAAGGCGGCGGGTGCGCAAGGGTGTGCCGAGGCCCCAGGGCTTGCGACCAGTTGATCCGCGGGCCTGGGCTTAGCTGAGGGCCTCGGCCACCAATTCGTATGAACGCAGCCTGGCGCCTGGGTCGTGCACCATGGTCGAGATCATGAGCTCGTCGGCACCCGTCTCTTCTGCGACGGCCAACAGGCGCGCTCTCACACGCTGAGGATCGCCCACAATCAAGAGGGAGCGCCGCTCTCGAACCACGGCGAGATCGGCCGGAGTGTACGGGTAAGCCTCCGCCTCTTCCGGCGTAGGAAAGAGGCCAAATTGCCCCCGGGCCAAACGGACGGCGATCAGGTCCATGCTCCGCGCGTGATACTCGGCTTCTTCCTCCGTCTCGGCGCAGACGACCGCGACCGCGAGGATCACGTGAGGCTTTTCAAACCACCGGGAGGGGCTGAAGGCCTCTCGGTAAGCGTTGAGGGCAGGCACGGGCGAAACCGGGCTGAAATGGCTCGCAAAGCCGTATCCCAGCCCCATAGCCCCAGCAAAGCGAGCGCTGGCGCCGCTTGAGCCCAGGATCCAAACGGGCGGAAGCTCCACATCGTTGGGGACGACCTTGACCCCGTGAAACGGATGGTCCTCTGGAAAATCCTCGAGAGAGAGCGAAATGAGCTCGCGGAGCTGGGCAGGAAACTGGGCGGCGTCAAAGGGGCGGAGGGCCTGAGACGTGGCTGGATCGGTGCCCGGCGCCCTGCCGATCCCCAGGTCGATCCGCCCGGGGTAAAGCGCTTCCAGCGTGTGAAAAGCCTCGGCCACCCGCAGCGGCGCATGGTTGGGGAGCATGATGCCGCCCGCCCCCACCCGGATCCTTTGTGTCGCCGCCGCCACCCGGGCGATCAAGACCTCGGGGGACGAGCTGGCGATGCCGGGCATGCCATGGTGCTCGGCCAACCAAAAACGGGTGTATCCCAGCTTTTCAGCCAGTTGGGCTAGCTGGATTGTACTGTTTAGGGCTTGGGTCGACGTAAAACCTGTGCCGATCGGCGCAAGATCGAGTACGGAAAGCGGTATCTTCATTGCGGATCCTCTCAACACAGTGATCTTCCTGTATTGTACCACGCAGGTGATCCTCAGCGCTTCCCGCCTCTTGGCTTGTCGCCACATCCCCTAAAGCGTTTTCAAAGAGCCGCTTCATTCCCCCTGTTTGCGCCAATGGTAATGTCGCTCCAGTGCGACTCGCCAGAAAAAGGATCTTGTTTCACGCTTGTCGAAACAAAATAGACACTGTGCCACAACATTTCGCAACACGCTCGGCGGGAGGGATGCCTGGAACGAAGACCGGCATGGTGATGGGTTTGTAGGTGTCGATGTGTCTTGGACTCGACCAGCCCATTGAGGAGGCATGCGCGGTGAAAAAAGTGAAAACCGTCCACTGGTTTGTTGCGCTGGTCTTGGCGCTTATCGCCATGGCGCCGGCGGCTTTTGCCCAAACCGAGATTACGCTGCTCTGGTGGGTGGCCGACGACGGCGGAGCCGGTTACCGCAACGAAATGGCCTTGATCGAGCTTTTTGAACAGTATCATCCTGACATCAAGGTAAACGTTGAATTTGCCGACTGGAACGTCATCCCCGACCAGACCATCGCCCGCGCGGCGGCGGGGCAGTCGCCCGACGTGCTGTGGATCCGCGAAGACTCGTTTTGGGATCTAGCAACCCGCGGGCTGCTGATGGATCTGGGGCAGTTTATCGCCAAGGATCCTGATTTTGACCCGGACAATTTCCTGCCCGGCGTGTATGAATCGGCGCAGATCAACGGGGTGCAGTACGCTCTGCATCGCGACGTGTGGGCGCCGACGGTCTTTTACAATCGCAGCTGGTTTCAGGAGGCGGGCCTTGGCGATCCTGAGCCTGGTTGGACCTACTTCGATCTCCTCGACATCGGCCGGCGTCTCTCTAATCCCGACCAGCTCAAGTTTGGCCTAGGATCCATCGACTCCAACCGGGCGGGTGTCATCCTCTCGTTTGGCGCGAACCTGATGAATGAGGACCGGACGGCCCTTACCCTCACCACGCCCGAAATGATCCAAGCGGTCACGTACATGCACAGCTGGCGCTGGGTGTACCACGCTGAGCCCCGGCCGGGCGAGCTGCCCGACTGGTACGAGCCCCAGTGGGTACGAGGCGACGTGGCGATGAACTTCTGGGGACCCTGGGCATGGCCTCATTACAAAGAGATCATCGAATTTGACTGGGACGTCGCGCCGCCTCTTACCGGACCTGCTGGAGCTGCGTCGTACCTCGACGGCCTCCTCCTGGGGGTGTCGGCGTTTACCCAGTATCCCGACGAGGCTTGGAAGCTGGTCCGCTTCTTGGGGTATGACGTGCGCGCCCAGACGGAGCAGGTGAGAAGGGGCCTTGCCAGCCCGACGGTCCGCTATCCGGAGACGCTGGAAGCGTTTTTCGAGTCGGAGAATGCGCCGCGCAGCGTTCACAACTACATCATGGCGCTGCAGGCCGGGCGTCCGGGCTACCCGCGGATGCCCATGGAGGTAAAGGCCGTGATCGACGAGGCCTTTACGCTGATCTTGGAGGATCAGGAGGCCATCACCTCGGCGCTCAACAACGCGCAACAGAGGGGCAACGCAATCCTCAACGAAATATTGGCTGGAAGAAGGTAGGCTAGGACGGCGAGTGCCGTCAAACCGGCTTCCGTTGCCTCGAATGAGCCCAAGTTTGACGGCGCTCCAGCCGTACCGAGAGGCTGGTACCCCGGTGACCTCGGTGGACCAGCCTCTCTTTTGAACAGGCGAACCAAACCGTCGTACAGGAGCAACCCGCGATGAAGAGTGGACAAGGCCGCCCATCGTTACGAAAACTGGCCCGGCTCGCTAACGTCTCCCCATCCACCGTCTCCCGGGCCCTCTCGGGGAAAGAGGGGGTGAGCCCCGAAACGCGCGCTCGCGTGCTGGTGCTGGCGCAGGAAATGGGGCTCGTTGCCCGCGATGCGGTGATTGGCCGGCCTCAAAAAGAGCGCAGTGATGATCTCAACGGCGGCGACGGCCGGGCCCAGAGGATCACGGCGGCCTTGATCATCGATTCCCGGTCCAACCCCGGGCTCGCCCAGCTGGTGACGGAGCCGTTTTACACCGAGCTTGTCGCTGGCCTGTACGAGGGCGGCAGGCGGTATCACGCCGACCTGCAACTGGTGACCGTCGACAGTGAAAGTGACCTGGCAGATGCCATCGGGCGAGACGTCGACGGCGTCATCTGGCTGGGCTATAACCCGATCGAGGGATACGAGCCTTGGGTCTCGCAGTTTTTCCAGCGGGGGATCGCGGTGGTGCTTTGCGACCATTACGTGCCCGATCTCCCGTGCGACGCTGTGCTCAGCGACAACGTGAGCGGCGCGTACGAAGCCGCCACCCACGTGGCCCGGCTGGGCCATCGGAGGGTGAGCATCCTCGGACAAGATCTCCCCTCGACCGCAGCCGTCGAGCGAGTCAAGGGCGCTCTGGCCGGGCTCGTGCAGGCTGGGGTTTCACCCAAGGAGATTCAGACCATCATCGCGCCCCCGTCCTTTGACGGCGGCTACGCGGTGCTCGACCGGGCCTTGGAGTTTGGGGCCACGGCCGTCTTATGCGGCAACGACACAATGGCCCTGGGAGTGATCCGCAGAGCTTTTGAGCTCGGTGTAAACATTCCCGGTGACCTCTCGGTCGTCGGATTTGACGACATCGCAACCAGCTCCAAAGTGACGCCCGCGCTGACCACCGTGCGCGTCGACAAGCTCCGCCTGGGCATCGAAACGGTCCGGCGGCTGCGCCTTGCGATCTTCGAGAGACAGTTGGGGATCGAGTCGCCCCCGGGCACGAGAGGGGGAGCCGTCCGCTCCCTCGTTCCCACCCGCTTGATCCAAAGGGAGTCGACGGGCGCCCTGGCCGGACCCGAAAGCGCCGCGATCAATTTCCGTCAGTCGACATCGACCCAGATCGGGTAGTGATCCGACGGGAAGAGCCCGTTGACCCGTTCCCGAAACACCTGTCCTCCCTGCACTTTGAGGCGGGCGTCGCAAAAAATGTAGTCGATGCGACTCCCTCCCTCGCCCTTGTAACCGTGAAAGGTGGGCCCGGCATCGCCGGTGACGGCCACGGCGTCGACCAGCCCCGTCTCCAGCATGGTCTTGACCGCGACGCTGTCCGGGGTCGCGTTGAAATCTCCCGTCACCACCACCAACGAACCGGCCTGCGTGCGGGCGACGAAGTCGGCGAGCATCTGCGCCCCCTTTTGCCGAGCGGGTTCGCTGGCATGGTCAAGGTGCGTGTTGATAAAAAGCCACTCGCGGCCTTCCTTTTCCTTCAGGCGGATCCATGTGACCATCCGGGGGATGGTGTTGCCAAAGGTGGCGCTGCCGGGGACGCCGGGCGTATCCGAAAGCCAAAAGTGCCCGCTTTCGAGAGGTTCGAAGCGGTCTTTCCGGTAAAAGAGGGTGACCGCCTCACCGGTGCCATCCGCCAGGCGGCCTCGGCCAAAGGCCGCGTATTGATCGGACCACGACGCCACTTCCTCCACCATGTGGGGGAGCCCCTCTTGGATGCCCAAGACGTCGGGAGAAAATTTCTCGAGGACAAAGCGCGCGGCGGGAATCCGGTGGGGCCAGGCGTGTTCTTGATCGCTGGGGGTGTCCATGCGAAGATTGAAGCTCATGACGCGCATCGGTCGACCGCTCCTTGCTGCTCATTTTACTGGTCGCGCCGAGGCTTAGGCCGGAGGATCCAGACCGCCAAGGCGACAAGGGCGATGATTCCGGCGATCTTGACCACGTCTTGATAGAGGCCTACCCAGTGGGAGACCAGGGGCCACGAGGCGCCAAGCGCCGCCCCGACGCCCACGAGGAGGCCGTTCCAAATCAGAGAGCCGAGGACGGTCAAGAGGGAGAAGGTAAGGAGGTTCATGCGGACCAGCCCAGCAGGGATGGAGATGATGCTCCTCATGATGGGGATCATCCGGCAGAAAAACACGGTATAGACGCCGTACCGCTCAAACCACTCCTGGGCTTGTCTTACGTGCTTGGGCGTCACGGTCAGGTATTTTTGGTAACGCTCGACAAAGCGCTCGATCCGCTCCGCGCCAAACCACGCTCCCAGGCCATAGAGGATAAACCCGCCAAGAAGCGAGCCGAGGGTGGATGCCGCGACCACGCCCGCGACGGTCATGGGGCCTGTCGTGGTCATAAATCCGGCAAAAGGCAGCACCACTTCCGACGGGATCGGGGGAAAAAGGTTTTCCATGAGGATGACAATGGTGATGCCGGGGTACCCCATCGCTTGCATGATCTTGGTTGCCAGGTCCACTCCTTTTCCTCCCATCGCCGAACCATACGCTGTATGCCGATTCGAGTCTCGAGAGCGTAATCCTGTAGTGCATGGAGCCGCCGGGTGAAGGAGGAAGCCGTCTTTTTGTCATAAAACACGTCTTTGAGGTGACCGCCCGTGGCACCGGTCCTCAAAAACGACTGGGCTGACCTCTTGGCTGCTGAGTTTGAAAAGCCTTACTACCAGCAACTTAGGGCCTTTCTCATTGAGGAGTACCGCCGGGGCGTGGTCTACCCCGATATGTACGACATCTTTAATGCCCTGCATTACACTCCTTACTCCAAAACGAAAGTCTGTATTCTCGGTCAAGACCCGTACCACGGTCCGGGGCAAGCGCACGGGCTGAGTTTTTCGGTTAAGCCCGGCGTGCCGCCGCCCCCGTCGCTGCAAAACATCTTTAAAGAGCTCCACGACGATCTAGGCTGCAAGATTCCCAATCACGGCTGCCTCGAACACTGGGCGCGGCAGGGCGTTTTGCTTCTCAACACCGTGCTGACCGTACGCCGGGGCCAGGCCAACTCTCACCGGGGAAAGGGTTGGGAGCAGTTTACCGATCGGGTCATCCAACTCCTCAACGAACGGGAGAAGCCCGTAGTCTTTATCTTGTGGGGCAAGAACGCCCAGGCAAAAAAGGCGATGATCGATGCCACGCGCCATCTGATTATCGAGTCGGCCCACCCGAGCCCCTATTCGGCTCACGCAGGCTTTTTCGGCAGCCGTCCCTTTTCCCGGGCAAACGAGTTTCTCCGCCGGATTGGAGAGACTCCGATCGACTGGGAAATTCCCCCGATCGCAACGGCGCAGCGAGCATAGTTGTATTGCGACCGGCCTTCCCATTGGTTTGACGGCTCGATGCGCCTCGATGCCATCTGTTGTTGCCGTCGAGGGGCGCCGAATATAATGAGTGGGTTTTAGCGCGTCGATTCAGAAATGGCCGAAGGATTTCGGCCGTCACGGGTCGAATGGTAGGTTGGCAAACGTTTTCGAAAAGTCGTTCGAGGTCGAGGTGGCTATGGCGACGATCAAGGATATCGCAAGGATCGCCGGCGTGGCTCCCAGCGTGGTTTCAAGAGCCCTCAACAACAAGTACGGCGTCAAAGAGTCGACTCGGCAACGCATCATACAAATCGCTCGAGAGTTGGGTTATTATCCTAATTCGGCCGCGCGCAGCCTAGTCACCCGCCGCAGTGAGACCATCGGCATCGTGATGGCCGATATCTCGGAGCCCTTTTATTCCCAGAGCATCAAGGGCATGGAGTACGTCGCGAAGCAAACCGGGTACACCTTGCTCTTTTCCAACTCGTATGAAAACGTGGAGCAAGGCCAGGTCTTGCACAAGATGATCTCGGGCGAACGGGTCGACGGCCTGGTGATCGTCGGCAGCAACATTCAGGAAAAGAGTTTCATCTCCTTGCTGCTTGAGCGGGACATCCCCTTTGTGCTGGTAGAACGCAAGTTTTCCGACCCGCGCGTCAACTGCATTTGGCTCGACAACGTCAAGGGCGGGTACATGGCAACCAAATACCTGATTGAAAAGGGGCACCGGCGGATCGGGCATATCGCCGGAAACCTGTATTTCCAGGTGGCACTCGACCGGATCGAAGGGTACAAGCGAGCCCTGGCCGAAGCGGGCATCGATTTTTCCCAGGAGTGGGTCGCCGCGGGTGACTTCCTCACCCACGGCGGTTACCGGGCGATGAAGGAGCTTTTGCCTTTGGGTTGTACCGCGGTCTTTGTGGCCAACGACGCCATGGCCTACGGCGCCCTTAGGGCGATCTCCGAAGCAGGGCTTAAGGTGCCGGATGACATCGCCATCGTGGGCTTTGACGATCTTGAGTTTTCCAGCCTCACCAACCCGCCCCTGACCACGATCCGGCAACCTCGCTACGAGATGGGGCGGAAGTCTCTCGAGATCTTGACGAGCATTTTGCGCGAACGTCGCTCTGGCGACGAGGCCTCTCCCGACGGTGTCAAAGTCTGTTTCCAACCGGAGCTGATCGTAAGGCAGTCGGCGTAGCCACGGCCGCCGAGTGGCGATCAGGTTCAAGGGAAGCACGCCCGCAAAGGGCGTTTCATCCTTTTGCGGCAATTCTGACAAACGTTTCTCAAAGCTCGGGCGCGTTGAAAAGATAAGGGAAAGGTAAGGCGGACGCCGCTGTTTTGCGGTGGATGAAAGTACCGCCACTCCGGAGAGCGGGCGCCCGCCTTGGACCCGCCTTGGCTCACAGCTCTCTGACCTCGTCGAAAAGGGGCCGGAGCGCCGCGTACAGGGACTCGTATCTCTGGCGGAGCTCTTGGTAGACCGGCTGGCGCTCGGGGTCGGGCTCAAAGCGGCGAACCACGGGGTTAAGCCGCGCCGCGGTTTCCATGGGATCAGAGAACAACCCGACGGCCGTGCCGGCCAGGATTGCGGCGCCGAGTGCCGCGGCCTCGGTGACCCGGGGCACCTCGATCCCAAGCCCCGTGATGTCGGCCTTGATCTGGTTCCAAAGGCCGGCTTTGGCCCCGCCGCCCAACACCCGGATCGCTTGGGGCGTGTGACCGGCGCGCCGGAGCACCTCGAGGCAGGCGGCGATCTCGTAGGCGACCCCTTCCATCAAGCTGCGGGCCACGTCGGCCCGGGTGTGCTCCAGCGTCAGGCCAAAGAGGACGCCCCGGGCTCGAGGATTCCAGCGGGTGGCTCGCGCTCCCATAAAGAAGGGGAGGGCGATCAGGCCGCCCGCCCCCGGCGGGCGCATCG
>PKEU01000209.1 GCA_002919195.1 bacterium | reverse complement strand
TTTATCATCCCGTCGACGCTGCGCTTGCCGATGGGACGGCAGGGTCAACTCCAAGCCTTTGCCGTCGACGCGATGGGCAGGCCCGTCTCCAAAGTGGAGTACCTCTTTCAATCCAGCGACACCGCCCTCTTGGAAGTGGACGAAAACGGCCGTGTCACGGGCATCGCCCCGGGACAGGCGGTGGTGACCGTCCGGGCTGTGGGACGGCCCACGCGCGTGGGATCGGCCACCGCGACCGTGCAGGTGGTGCCGCCTTCCTTTGGCCTGAGGGCAGGCGTCGTCGTTTCCGGGAGGGACGTCACCTTTGGCCGGGTGCCCCGCTTGGGCCTGCGGCTCACTCCTACGGTCGATGTGCGCCCTCGGCCTGCGCAGCAGCGGCAAAGCGCCGACGAGTTGGAACGGGCGGCGAGCAATCCCCTGTCCTACTTGACCAATCTCTTTAGCTCGCTGCTTTCTGACGGGCTGTTTACAATCGAGATCGACATCGAACCCAATGAGGCGATGCTCTTTACTCTCGACGCCATACAAAGGACCCGGGGCGGCTTTTTCGGCACCGGCATCGGTTTTGCGTCGCCGCTCCGAGACGGCGGTCCGCAAGGGGTGAGCCTCCGCCTCACTGTGGGGACACAGCTCGACCTCTTTGGCCGGACAACCCTTCCCTTTGAAGTCAACACCGACGTCATCTTTTCCACGAGCCAAGAGGGCGGAACGCAAGTCCGCGTGGGCGTCGCGACCGGTTTTGACTTGTTCCAATAGTCCGTCGTGTAGCCACCTCGGGGGGTTGACACGCTCTTCCGCTTCTTCCTATACTCGTATTAGCACTCATTTTGGTTGAGTGCTACCAAAGATCGACAACCCTCCATATGTCCGCACCTACTCGCGTTGAGTGGTGTTCCATGGGGTTGCCGGGCTGTTGCCGCAGAAGGGCGACGTGTCGCTTGTTCGCGGCAGAGGATGCGCCCGGCGCCTGGTTTTACCTGGAGGTGATGATTTCATGGCTCACCCTCTCAACGTGACCTTCGTAGGTACGTACCCCCCACGCCGATGCGGCATCGCCACCTTTACCCAGGACTTAGTGCGTGCATGTGACGGGGTCCTCGAGTCTTCTCCTCAAATCGTCGCCCTCAATGCCGCTGGCGAAACCTACAACTACCCCGCGGAAGTCCAGTTTGAGATCCGGCGGGATTATCCGGAGGATTACCGGCGAGCTGCTGAGTGGATTAACCGGTCGCCGGCGGATATTGTGTGCATCCAGCACGAGTACGGCATCTATGGCGGTCTTGCCGGCGACTACCTGTTTACCTTGCTCCGGGACGTAAAAAAGCCGGTCGTCACTACGATGCACACGGTGCTCAAGGATCCGCTCCCGGAGTATGAAGCGGCGACCCGCGAGCTTGTAAAGCACTCCCACCTCCTCGTGGTGATGAGCCAGGTCTCCAAAAAGATTTTGATGGAGCGGTACGGCGTTTCCCAGGAAAAGATCGCTCTCGTCTACCACGGGGTGCCCGACATGCCCCTGGACGGCGGGTCCGATGCCAAGCGCCGGTTGGGCCTTGACGGGCGGTTTGTCGTCCTCACCTTTGGGCTGTTGAGCCAAAACAAGGGGATCGAGACCGCCATCGAGGCGCTGCCCCCGGTGGTCGCAAAGCGGGCGGACCTCCTCTATGTGGTGCTCGGAGCCACGCACCCTGAGGTGAAAAAGCACCAAGGGGAGCGCTACCGCGAATCGCTCCAGCAGCGGGTGAGCGAGCTCGGCCTCCAGCAAAACGTCCTGTTTGTCGACGAGTTTGTCGCGTTGGAGACGCTCCTAACCTATATCGCGGCGAGCGACCTTTACGTCACGCCCTACTTAAACCGCGAGCAAGCGGTGAGCGGCACGTTGTCCTACGCCTTGGCAGCGGGCAAGCCTATCATCTCGACGCCCTACTGGTACGCCGAAGAGCTCTTGGGCGACGGGCGAGGCGTGCTAGTGCCGTTCCGGGATCCCCAGGCGCTTTCAGAGGCCATGCTCTCGCTGATCGAAGATCCCGGCCGGATGGAGGCCGTGCGTCAAGCGGCCTACCGCTTTGGCCGCCAGATGGTCTGGTCCGAAGTGGGCAAAGCCTATGCCGCTTTATTTCACGGGGTCATCAAGGCGCCCGCGGCCACTCGAAACGGCCTGGGGAAAAGCGCCGCGAAGGAGGACCAGGATGGTGAGGATGGGGAACGCCTCTTCTTTCGCCTCCCGCCCGTAAAACTGGATCACCTCAAAGCGCTGACGGATGACACAGGACTGATCCAACATGCCACTTACGGCGTCTCCGACCGGTTTCATGGTTACAGCACCGACGACGTGGGGCGGGCGTTGGTGGCTTTGCTGGAACTCGACGTCCCCGGGGAGATGCGCGGTGACGTCTCCTTTTTGGCCAGCCGCTTCATGAGCTTTTTGCAGTACGCCCAGACGCCCAGCGGGCACTTCCACAACTTCATGGGCTTTGACCGCAAGTTCCGTGACGAGCACGGCAGCGACGACACGCTGGGAAGAGCCGTGTGGGGCCTAGGGTGCGTTGTGCGGCATCGATCGGGTGAAGGCGTCGGGGCTCTCGCCCAGGAGATGCTCCGGCGGGCCTTGGAGCCGGCCCGGGCGCTTCGCTCTCCCCGGGGTTGGGCGTACGTCATCACGGGGCTCGCCCTGGCGCTCTCTCGCCACAAGGAGCATCGGGAATACCGCCAGGTCTTGTCGGAGCTCGCTGGCCGCCTCCTCGCCCGCTACCAGGCGGCAGCCACCCCGGATTGGCGCTGGTTTGAAGAGCGGATCACCTACGGCAACGCCAAAATGAGCGAGGCGCTGCTGTTAGCCTACCAGATCACCGGAAACGTGCGCTACAAGGAGGTGGGACTTACGACCCTCGACTTTCTCCTCGGGCTCACCTGGACCGGCTCGTACTTTGACCTTATTGGAAACCAGGGCTGGATCGAACGGGGAAAAAGCCGGGCGATCTTTAGCCAGCAGCCCATCGACGCGGGGTATCTGGTCGAGGCCTGCGATACGGCCTACCAGGTGACAAAGGAGGCCCGCTACCTCGAGATGGCGCGGGCGGCCTTCGCCTGGTTTTTGGGGCAAAACCGGTTGGGCGTGCCCCTTTACGATGAGGAGACGGGCGCGGTGGCCGACGGCCTCGATCCGCAGGGCCCGAGCCAAAACCAGGGAGCCGAGTCGCTCATCAGTTTCCTGCTGGCGCTGGGCCGGATGCGCCGCCGTGTCGCGGCCAGTGAAGCGCAGCTGGCCAACGCCGTGCGCCGGTAGGATGCCGGCAGATGTGACAAATGTTTGGGAGGTGACATCGATGCCATTGGGACACAACGGACCGTCGGAACACGCGCTTTCGGACGCTGTGGCGGTGATCATCGCGGGAGGCAGCGGGACCCGATTTTGGCCTCTGAGCACGCCTCGCCGGCCCAAGCAGTTTTTGCGGCTCTTTGGCGAGCGTACCATGCTCCAGCACACCTTTGACCGGCTGCGCCGCCTCGTCCCGGCCGAGAGGGTGCTAGTGTTGACCGCCGAGCGCTTTGTCCCGCTGGTGTTGGAGCAGCTTCCTCAACTTCCCAAGGCCAACGTCATCGGCGAGCCGGCAGGCCGGGACACCGCCGCCGCGGTGGCGCTGGCGGCGACCCTTTGCCGCGCCCGGTTTGGCAACCCGACCATGATCGTCCTTCCCGCGGATCACATGATCGAGCCCGTCGAGGCGTTTGAAGAGGCGGTGGCAACGGCCGTCGAGGCGGCTCGCGCCGAAGAGGCGCTCTACACCTTTGGCGTGCCGCCTACGTACCCCGCGACCGGGTACGGCTATCTCGAAGCAGGCCGGAGGCTGACGGGCGAGACGGACAGGACGGCGGTCGAGCGTTATCAGGTCCTCCGGTTTAGGGAAAAACCGTCGTACTCCGTAGCAAAGGAGTATGTGGCTTCGGGCCGGTATTACTGGAACAGCGGCATGTTTGTTTGGACCGTCGATGCCATCATGCGGGAGATCGAAAGGCATCTGCCGGAGCATGCCCGGCTCCTCTTTCCCCTGGGAGAGGAGTGGGGCAGCCCCGCATGGAACCGTCGACTGCGGGACGCCTTTCCCAGGGTGCCAAAGATTTCGATTGACTTTGGCGTAATGGAAAAGGCGGAACGCGTCTCGATGGTCAAGGCGCCTTTCCGCTGGAGCGATGTCGGCGGCTGGACCGCCCTCTCCGCGTTTTTGCGGCGCGACGCGGCCACCAACGCGGTGCGCGGGCAAGTGTACGGCTTGGACGCCCAGGACAACATCGTCTACTGCGCCGACGAGCGGGAGCAGGTGGCTCTCGTGGGCGTCAAAGACCTGGTGGTGGTCCGGGCCGGCTCGCGCACCCTCGTGGCGCACAAAGAAAAGGTCGAGGAGGTTAAAAAACTGGTGGAAACGATCAACGCGCAGGATGCGCAAGGCAAAGGGAGGTGGGCCGCCGATGTCCACGGGGGCGGAACGGCTGCCGTCGTTTAAGGCCTATGACGTGCGGGGCGTGGTCCCCGACGAGCTCAACGAGGATTTGGCCTACCGCATCGGGCGGGCCTACGCCGACGTGGTCCGGCCGCAAAAAGTGGCGGTGGGCCGGGACGTGCGCCCCTCGAGCGAGGCCCTGGCGGCGGCGCTCGCCCGGGGCCTCAACGACGGGGGAGCCGACGTCCTGGACATCGGCTTGTGCGGGACCGAAGAGGTGTACTTTGCCACCTTTCACCTGGGGCTCGACGGCGGCATCATGGTGACGGCCAGTCACAATCCCGCAGAGTACAACGGGATGAAGTTTGTGCGGGAAAGGGCGATCCCCATCAGCGGCGAAAGCGGCCTTTTGGCCATCGAGGAGCTGGCCCGCACCCAGCGCTTTTCGCCGGTGACAGCGAAGGGGACGACCCGCACGCATGACATCAAAGAAGCTTACATCGACCACCTGTTGGGCTACGTCGATCCCCAAGAGCTCAGGCCCTTCACCATCGCTTGCAACCCCGGAAACGGGTGCGCCGGCCCCGTGCTTCGGCGCATCGCGGAGCGGATCCCGTGCCGCTTGGTGATGCGGTACGAGGAGCCGGACGGGACATTTCCCAACGGCGTGCCCAACCCCTTGCTGCCGGAAAACCGCTCGGCTACAACGGAGCTTGTGATCGAGCAAAAGGCCGACTTCGGCGTGGCTTGGGACGGCGACTTCGACCGCTGCTTCTTTTTCGATGAGCGGGGCGAGTTTATCGAGGGGTATTACATCGTGGGGCTCTTAGCCCAGGCGATGTTGCAAAGGCACCCCGGAGCCAAGATCATCCACGACCCCCGCTTGGTGTGGAACACCGTGGAAATCGTCGCCAAGATGGGAGGCGTGCCCATCTGCTCCAAGACGGGCCACGCGCTGATCAAAGAGCGGATGCGGGCGGAAGATGCGGTCTACGGCGGCGAGATGTCGGCGCACCATTACTTTAAGTCCTTTGGCTATTGCGACAGCGGGATGATCCCCTGGCTCCTCGTCGCGGACCTTCTCTCCCGGGAAGAGAAGCGCCTCTCCGAGCTCATGCGCGAATACATGGAGCGCTATCCCGTGAGCGGCGAGATCAACCGCCGGGTTGCCGATCCCAAGGCGGCCCTGGCCCGCATCGAGGAAGCATACCGGGATCAGGCCGTCAAGGTGGACTACACCGACGGGGTCAGCATGGAGTTTGCCGCCTGGCGGTTTAACGTGCGGATGTCCAACACCGAGCCGCTGCTGCGGCTCAACGTGGAGAGCCGGGGCGATCGGGCGCTGCTTGAGGAAAAGACCCAGGAGGTCCTGGCGCTCATCGACGAGGTGGCGACGGGCTCTCGGTAAAAAAGCGGATCACGCCCTGGGTGATGGCCATCGCCACCTGGTCGCGGTACACCGTCGTTGCGATGAGCTCCCGGTCGCGGGCGCTGGTCATAAAGCCGATTTCGACCAGCGCGCCGGGCATCGTGGTCAGGCGGAGCACGCGATAGTTGCCTGGCAGAGGGGAGCGGTAGTTTTCAGGATCGATCTTGATCAGCTCCTCCTGGAGGAGCTGGGCGAGGCGCTCCCCTTCCTCCGAACCGGGAAAGTAAAAGGTCTGGGCGCCAAAGCAGTCAGGATGGCCGGGAATCCGGTTGACGTGGAGGCTCAGAAAAAGGTGGGCTTCAGCGTCATTGGCGATGCGCGCCCGCTCGTCTAGCGAGACAAAGGTGTCGTCGGCCCGGGTAAGGAGCACCCGGGCCCCCGCTTTTTCCAGCTGTTCTTGGAGCCGCAGGGCAAGATCGAGGTTGATCTCTTTTTCGATGAGATCGCTTTCAAAATGGCAGACGCCGCGATCGTCGCCGCCGTGACCCGGATCGAGCACGATGAGGAGGCCTGTCAAGGGGGCGATGGGCTCTTGGGCGGGGCGCTCGCTGCCGCCAGGATCCGAGGAGCGGAGCTTCAGGAACCCTGCGCCCCCCAAGGTTTCTGCGGCGTCCAGGGCAGAGAGGCCCGCGATCCCTGCCAGGGCGATGACGAAAACGCCCGCCCACACGAGGCTCTTTCTTGGGATCCAAAAAATCAACGGCCGTTTCGACAAAACAAAACACCCCGGCAACGATCCTATGCTGGGGTGTTTTGTTTCAGAAGCTCTGGTCTTGAGTTCTTCTCTTGTGGCGACTTATGGCGACGGAGGGCGACGCCTTTCCTGGCGGCACGCCAACGATGTAGGCACGCGTCCAGCCGGCGCCTGAAGTCCCGTCGCCTTCACCGCAAGTTACATGGCGTTGAGATGCTCGAGCACAAACCAAATGACGACAATTAGGCCGATCAACGCGAGCATAACATAAGCCTCCCCCAGCGGTAACGTCGGTTACCGGCTGAAATCTTTCCGTTTCCTCTGTGGCACGACCGTCAATCCTGCATTCACCGAGCAACCTCATGAAACCGATATGAAAGAGACTACCCCGTTGGTTCCCATTCCCCTTTGGTCCATTTTTCCCAAATTGTGGCGGGCGCCTTGGGCAGCCCCTCGCAAGGCTGGGTGGCCGTATCACATTGATCCTAACAACCGGCCTGTTTTGAGGGCGTGATGGAAGTCACACATGACGGAGGGGAGCGGCCGCGCTGGCCGACCGGGCTCGCGCACGGACCGGGCGACGTTGAGCTCCCTTCTCTGATGGGTACACTGTGGTCAGCAGCGAGATCTAGGGGAAACGGATGAAGGGGACGTGATGGCGATCATCGGCAACACCGGGCGTTGGGGAGCCCTGGCGCTGGCCGGCGGAGCGCTGCTTTTTGGCTTGGCGAGCCTCTTTCACCCGCCGACCGTCAATCCGTGGGACCCCACCGTTTCACTGGCTGAAGCGACAGAGGTGGCATGGGTCATCGACCACTGGGCACTGCTCGCCGCGGTGATTTTGGTCTACTCGGGCCTGTTGATCCTTCACGGGCTCGTTGGGGGGCACGACGAAAGGGGTGACCGATCTCTCCCCTATGCGTTGGCGGTGGTATCGTTTGCCCTGTGGGTGGCGATCTTTCTTTTTGAGGCGACGGGATGGCCCGTCTTGGCAAAGGCGTTGGAAGCTCGCGCTTTGGAAGAAGTGGGAGCCCGGACGTGGGCGATCGGGCCAGCCACGACGGGTGCAACAACGGGCGGAGCTGTAGCTGGACCTGCAGCGATTGGGGCGGCCGCTCCCGGGCTGTCGAGCGCAGGAGAAGCAAGCCTATTGTGGACTTTGGCCCGCACCCTCTGGGCTCCCACGATCTCCCTAGGGTACGCTGCCGCTTTTCTCCTGGGGACTGCGGTCCTTCTTTGGGGATGCGAGCTCGCCGCCACTCAGCGTGCGCCGGCGTGGCTGGCGCGGCTTGGCATGGTGGCTGGCGCCGCGGTGGCGGTCGTCGAGCCGGTCGCTCTCGGCGTTCCCCGATATGCCCTGTGGCTGTTGGTTCCCGCAGCGGTCCTCATGGGCGTGTGGATGCTGGCGGCAGCGTGGTGGATGTGGCGGGCATGACCGTTCGATGCTAGCGGTCGATGGCCTTTTCCACTTCTCCGGGTTCGGGGAATCGGCCCAGCTGCTTCTTGGAAAAGACGAGCGAGCCGTCCACGGTCACTTCAAAGACTCCGCCGCTCGAGGGGATCAATTGGAGCGATGCGATCTTGTTCTTGTATTTCTTGAGGAGCTGTTCCGCCAACCTGGCGGCCTTTTCATCGTACCCTCAAGCGCTGCAAAATTCGATTGAGATCTTCATACGATCTGCCATTTTTCTCCCTCCGCGTGGCCTTGGCCTGATGCTGTCCTAGAAAATTTTCGCTAAAGACATTCCACGTCCTATCAACGTTGGAAAGATTCCCAGGCCTTCTCACGAAAGAGTCGAAGCAGGAGGTGGTTTTTGTGAAACCCCTTTTGTTTCGAGGGACGATCGGCCGGCTGGAAAGGGAATCCGATGCACCGCTCTTTCAAGATGGGGCGTGGTTTCGAGCAGAGTCTGTGGGAGACGGGGTCGATTTTGCGGTTGACCCCGGCGCGTTGGCCAGCGCGCGCTATCTTTGGGCTGACATGCTGCTGGACGGGGACGAACTTGCGGTCTTTCTGCTGCGCCTCCATCAAGGGAATCAAGCCTTTCACCTCATCTTTGGCCTGCTCAATCAAGCAGGGGCGCGACTTAGGTTGCCTTTGAGCGCGACCGACCTCAACCGCTGGCGGCTGGAGCGAGAAGGCGCGTGGCTCAAGCCGATCTGCGGCGGCGATCGGGTGGAACTCGCCCAAGTTGACCGGATCAGCCTGACGTTGCTTCGCATGGGTGACAAGCCCGTCCGCTGGTGCCAGTCGCCTTTGTTCCTCTCGCACGAGGAGCCGCCTCGACTGGCCGAGCCGCTGTTGCCCAAGGGGCCGCTTCTCGACGAGCTGGGTCAGAGCACGTGGCGCGAGTGGCCGGGAAAGAGCAAGAGCGTCGAAGAGGTGAGCCGGCTCCACCACCGGCAAAAGGCGGAAGTCGCCACGAGCCAGTGGCCCCAAGAGTATTCCCGCTGGGGCGGTTGGAAAGACCGGCGGATCGAGGCGACGGGGTACTTTCGCACCCATCACGACGGGCGCCGCTGGTGGCTCGTCGACCCCGACGGGCACCTCTTTTGGTCTACGGGCACCAACTGCGTGCGGGTGGATACCGACGCCGCCTACGCTGGCCTTGAGCGGGCGCTCACGTGGATGCCTGAAAAGGAGGGCCCGTTCGCGGCGATCTACGGCGGCGATCCCCACATGCCTACGATTAACTACCTGGCGTCCAATCTGATCCGGAGTTTCGGCCCCGAAGCCTGGTACGACGAGTGGGCCGCGATCGCATTGTCGTACCTCAAGCGGTTTGGGTTTAACACCGTGGCCAACTGGTCCGATTGGCGCATCGCGCAAAAGGCCGGGTTTCCCTACGTGCGACCGCTCAGCCCTGCGTTTTCTGGGACCCCTAAGGTTTTCCGCGATTTCCCCGACGTGTTTCACCCCGCCTTTGAACGGGATGCGGCCCGTGAGGCGGAGCCCCTGAAAGAGAGCGCGGAGGATCCCGCCTTGATCGGCTACTTCCTGATGAACGAGCCGACGTGGGGCTTTGCCAACGAAAGCCCTGCCGTGGCGATGCTCTACACCACGCCAGAGTGCGAAAGCCGCAAAGCCCTGGCCCGGCATCTGAAAGAACGCTACGGCACCGGCGAGGCCCTCGCCGCTGCGTGGGGCATGGACGTGACGTTTGAGCGCGTCGAAAGGGGCCTTTGGACAGCCCCGTTGACCCCCAAGGCGCGGGAGGATCTAGATGCGTTTAGCTCGGTGATGGTCAACCGGTTTTTCCAGCTCTTTTCGGAGGCCTGCCGCCGGGTTGACCCCCACCACCTCAACCTGGGCGTCCGGTATTACACCGTGCCGCCCCCATGGGCGCTGGCGGGCATGCGCCACTTTGACGTCTTTAGCCTCAACTGCTACCGAGAAAAGATCCCCCACGAGGCGCTCGATCTGATCGGCAGGGAGCTCAACCTCCCGGTCATGATCGGGGAGTGGCACTTTGGCGCTTTGGACGCGGGGCTGCCGGCCAGCGGCATCGGCCGGGTGAAGAGCCAAGCCGACCGCGGGCGGGCGTTTCGGGTGTACCTGGAAGATGCCGCCGCAGATCCTTGGTGCGTCGGCGCGCACTACTTCACCCTTTATGACCAGTCGGCCCTCGGCCGTTTCGACGGAGAAAACTACAACATCGGCTTTCTCGACGTGTGCAACCGGCCCTACGAGCCTTTGGCCGAAGCGGCCCGCCAGAGCCACGAACGACTCTATGCGGTAGCGGCGGGGGAGCTCAAACCCTTTGACGACGCGCCGGAGTACTTGCCCAAGCTCTTTATGTGAGCGAGATGAAAACGTAGGCTGCAAATCCGGCGGCCAGCGAGAGGATAATCGGCCACTTTCTCCACGCCCCGACCCCGGTGACGAGCAAGGCGCCGGCGACGGCGAGGCGTGAGACATCGGGGCTTTTGGGAAGCCCCGTGACCACAATGGCGCCGAAAAGCCCAAAGGGAAGGTAGTGCAGGGCTCGGCCCACCTTTCCCTTGGGCTCGTTGACCGCGAAAAAGCCGGCGATGCGGCTTCCCATCGTGACGGCGCTCATCAAGAGGATCATGACTAAGACCGGCATCGTCACGGCTCGGGCTCCTTTCCGGTGGAGGAGCCGGGAGTGTGGGGCGCCTTCCCCGGATCGTTGCCGTCAGCGGTC
Source organism: bacterium (assembly GCA_002919195.1). Taxonomy (GTDB): domain Bacteria; phylum Bacillota; class Limnochordia; order DTU080; family RSA5; genus RSA7. The sequence goes on along the minus strand of PKEU01000209.1, from coordinate 4,840 downwards.
ACACGTACGGCTTCACCCTCGCCCGCAGGCTGCAAAGGCTTTTCAGCCGCAAGGCCCGCCAGCGCTGCGACAAGGCCAGCGGCAGGAATCGTCCACTCCACCGAGAGCCACTGCCGGCCAAGGAGGGCGACGGCCACGCCCGTGACTGCCGCGAACGCCTCGGCCCGGGTGCGGGTGATGCCGACGAGAATGGCCACAAAGAGCAGGGGAAAGACCATGTCGAGGCCGAGGCTGGTTAAGGCGGGCGCCGCTTGGCCTGCGAGGTACCCGACGACTGTGGAGAGATTCCAGGTCGCGTAGAGGTAGAGATTAGCGCCCAAAAAGAAGCCGTGGTCGCTAGGGTCTTGCCGGTAACGGTGCCACGCCAGGGCAAAGCTTTCGTCGGTCATGAGCGGGCTCAGGATGAGCTTGAGGCCTCGTGAAAGCCGTCCCGTAAACGGCGCGAGCGACGCTCCCATCATCACGTGGCGGATGGTGAGGACTGCTGCCGTCACTACGATGGTGAGGGGCGCCGCCCCGGCGGCGAGCATCTGTGCCGCGACGAGCTGGGCCGCGCCCGAGTACACCAGGAGCGACATCGCAGCCGCCTGGGCCAGCGTGAGGCTGGCCCGCTCGGCCAGCGCGCCGAAAAGGATGCCAAAGGGCACGTAGCTGAGGGCGACGGGGGTGGCGTCGGCAAGGATTCTTTTGAAAGGGACTCTGCGAAGCGTCGCCATCACCCCGCGAAGACGATGGTCTTGTTGCCGTACACCAGGATGCGGTCCTCGATATGCCACCGGACGGCCCGGGCCAGGACGGTCCGCTCGATCGTGCGGCCAATGGCCTTGAGCTGGGCCACGTCGTTGCGGTGGTCGACGCGGGCGACGTCCTGCTCGATGATGGGGCCGGCATCGAGCTCTTCGGTCACATAGTGCGCCGTGGCGCCGATGATCTTGACCCCGCGTTGGTAGGCTTGCTCGTAGGGCTTGCCGCCGACAAAGGCGGGCAAAAACGAGTGGTGGATGTTGATGATCCGGTTGGGATAGTGCTCGAGGAACTGGGGGGTGAGTATTTGCATGTACCGGGCAAGGACGATAAAGTCGACCTTCGCCTCTTGGAGCAGGGCGAGAGCCTTGCGCTCCTGTTCGAGCTTGTTTTCTTTCGTCACCGGCAAACAGTGATAGGGGATCCCAAACGACTCAACCGTCTCCCGCAGGATTTCGTGATTGCTGATGACGAGCGGGATCTCGGCCCGCAGATCACCCCAGCGCCATTGCCAGAGGAGCTCCAAAAGACAGTGGTCCTCCCGGGAGACAAAGATCGCCATGCGCTTGATCCGGTCAGCGTAGGCAAAGCGCCAGTCCATCTGGTACTTGGCCGCGACCTTTTCGGCAAACTCCCGCTCGATCGCGGCCCGGTCTCCGTTGACCCAGTCCGCGTCAAACTCGAGGCGCATGAAGTAGGTGCCCTCGTCGGGGTGGGTCGAGTACTGGTCGAGCTGGACGATGTTGGCGCCCCGCTCAAAAAGAAATCCCGAAACGGTGGCGACGATCCCCGGCCGGTCGGGACATGAAATCAAGATGCAAGCGCGGTGGGAGAGTGACATTGGGTACATCCTTTCCCGAAATCAATTCCAATGCTCAAAGGAATAGCTATTAGAGATGTTGCGATGGGCCTCCTTCCTGACTGCGGGGCTCCTTAGCGCTCTTCGTTGGCTTCGTCAAGCTGGATACGACTTGGATGACGCTCGATTTGCGGGTCCGGGCCAAACGTAAAGAAGGCTCAAACTTCTTGGCATAGAATTCCATGATCGAAACTGCTACTGAAAGGACGGTTTCATCACGGTGACCCCGACCTACCAAGTCAGACCCGCTGAGCGGGATGACGCCCCGTCTCTCCGGCATCTATCCGCGCTTTGGGCGGAGGAAGGTTGTACGCGCGGATATCCGGCTTTTGGGGAGGGCGACGACCGCCCGGATAAGTGGTTTGACAGCGGCTACCTCTGGGTCGCGGCGTGGGACGGCACTGTTGTCGGATACGTAGCCGGGGTCGTCAAGACCGGATACGGCCACGGTTTCAAGCCCGAGGGAGAGCGGTATCTGGAAATCCAGGAACTTTTCGTTCACCCCGATCATCGGCGCCGTCGAGTGGGTCACCAGCTCGTGGATGCGATTTTGAGGCAAGCCACGGCGGACGGGATTATTCGATCGGTGGTGGCCTCCGGAAACGTCGATTGGCAGGCGACCTATCGCTTCTACGAGCGCCACGGTTTTCAAATGCTTTCAATGGAGATGTACAGGTAGCGGGATCGTTTTGCGTTTGGGGGCGTTTCGATGGATTTCGAAAGGAAAGATGGCGGCCCTCCGCCGGCTCACTCCAAGTACGATCCCTCATATGTCGCCGCGTTTTACGACCGCGACCCGGAAAGCGAGTGGCTTCGTCTTGTCCGCTCGCCGTTGGAAGAGATCAAGCTCCATATCCACGAGCACTATCTGCGCAAGTACATGACCTCAGAAATAAGAGTGCTGGAGATCGGCGCAGGTCCAGGCAGGTTTACAAAGACGCTGCATGAGCTCGGCTGCTCCGTCGTGGTGGGCGACATCTCAGCCAAGCAGCTGGAGGCCAACATGGAAAACGCCTGTCAATGGCCATTTGAGATTCCTCTGTTTTGGCCACGAAAAATCCTCACGGCAGATACAGAGCATCCCCCTGGGACACTGCCGGCGGTCGTCGCGCGTTAGACGTCAGTTCGCGGTGCAGGAGGCTTCAGTCGATGTCGAATGCGATAGCTGTCGCCTTTGAGCGAGATGACGTGCGCATGGTGCAGAAGCCGATCCAGCACCGCGGCGGCTGTCGCCGGTTTGTCGAAGAGATCCCCCTAATCGCTAAAGTCCAGGTTACTGGTGACGATCAACGAGCGCTTCTCGTAAGCCTTGGCCACCAGTTGAAACATATGGTCGGAACCGGTGGTGCCCAGGTCGACAAATCCCAGCTCATCCAAGATGATCAGGTCATGGCGGAGAAGTCGATTCATCGTTTGGGACACCGTGTCGTCGGCCATCGCTTTGTAAAGCCGGTCGACAAGGTCATGGACACTGGTGAAGATCACCCGGTGGCCCGCTTCGACCGCAGCGACCCCCAAAGCCACTGCTATATGCGTCTTTCCCACGCCTGGGGGGCCGAGCAGAACAAGATTTTCCCGGCGCTCGATCCAGTCCAGCCGGGCCAGATCCAACAGTGTCTGACGACTCACCGATCTGTGATCATCTACGAGTTCGGCTCGACCAAGTATGGAAGTAGGGAGATCATCGGGTTGGACAAAGGCGGCCATGGGACCGTTCTGTGATTAACCGGATTGCCATTGGCTCGATTTCCAGATTATCCGTCGGACAACGCGAAGTGTCGTCGACCTCCGGTAGTGCAAAAACCCCCGGGGGTCGACGACACTGTATTTTCAGAAGGATTCGGTGTAGCTGCGGCGAAATGTGAGACGCACGGGGAAAGGTGTTTTTGCGAGCATCTCGAGTTTCGCGAATGCCCAGTTTGGGAAGGATTTGGGCTCTACCTATGAGGGATTGAAACCAAGAGTCGTTTAAGCCTGTGATCATGGACGCTGCCGCATTTGGGCTCTACCTATGAGGGATTGAAACGTGTAAAACTGCACAATGCGGGAGATCATCAACTCTCATTTGGGCTCTACCTATGAGGGATTGAAACTCAGGATCTTCCGAGGCGTAAAGTCTGCTTCACAAAAGATTTGGGCTCTACCTATGAGGGATTGAAACTGAGGCGGCTGCGGACTGTGTGGGCGAAAGTTTTGGCATTTGGGCTCTACCTATGAGGGATTGAAACTTCGCCCTCCCGGATACGGCCACGGAGAGCCCAGTCCAGGTTTGGGCTCTACCTAGTACACCTTTTCTCAAGTTCGTATAGGTAAATCCGGATTTTTTCAACGCGAAGGGAGGATTGGCAAATGCTGGCGCGAAATTGTCGAAATCACGCTCTGGAGGTCATGACATGCGCCATCCCGAGTTCAATCCCACCTTTACGGAAGAAGAGATCCAGAAAGCTCGTGAGATCTGCCGTCGACGAAACGCACCGCACGTCCAGGTGCGCCGGGCTCAACTTGCGATTTTCCTCCACGCACATCCCGGCGCGTTTAGTTCCGAGGCGGCCAGCGCCTTGGGAATGCATGAGCAAACCGTGCGCAAGTGGCGAAAGCGCTGGACCCAAGGGGGTTTGAGCCTGGAGGACGAGCCCCGGTCAGGACGGCCGCGGCGTTTTTCCCCCTGAGGACCGGGCTCAGGCGCTTTCGTTCGCCTGTGAGCTTCCGAGCCGCTACGGGCTCCCCTTCAGTCATTTCACATTAACCGACCTCCTCGCTTACATTCATCAGCAACTCGATGGGCCCCGCATGGCGTTAACCACGCTTTGGCGCTGGCTGAAAGAGCATGCGCTGCGGCCGTGGCAATCCCGGATGTGGCTGTTTCCGCGAGACCCTGATTTTCTTGCGAAGGCCACGCCGGTCCTCGATCTTTACCAAGGTATGTGGCTGGGTGAGCCCCTCGGCTCCGACGACTTCGTGATTTGCGCCGACGAGAAACCGGGCATCCAGGTCATAGAGCGGTGCCATCCGCCTATGCCGCCCAGACCTGGCCGCTGCATGCGCCTCGAACACGAATACATTCGCCATGGTACTGTAGCGTATCTGGCTGCCCTCGATGTGCAGTCGGGGAGGGTGATTGGCCGGGTTGAGCCTAAGACGGGCATTCAACCCTTTGGGAGGCTGGTCCACGACGTGATGCGTCGCCGACCGTATCGAAAGGCGCGACGCGTTTTCTGGATCGTGGACAACGGGAGC
>PKEU01000169.1 GCA_002919195.1 bacterium | reverse complement strand
AGCTTCATTGACGCGGAGGTGATCGTCGTCGATCCCACCGCGGGCCTTCCCCGGCGGGAAGACCTAGAAGGGTACCAGCGGCTCCTCAACCTGCTGATGCAGGCCCGCGTCGACTTTCTCATCGGCGACACCGACGTGCTCCAGGCCGGAAAGATCGAGAAAAACCCGGCCGGAACGGCTGAATTCAAGATCCGCGACCTCTCGGTCAAGCTGGTCATCCTTCCCCCGATGCAGGTCGTGGAGGAGGAGCTCGCCGCGTGGCTCGACGACTTTCAAGCTGCCGGGGGCGCCGTCCTCCGCTTGGATGCCGCCTTTGATGCGGAGGAAGCCAAGAGCAGGATTTTGGAAGTCGCAAGGCCCCACCTCGCCCTCACGGTGGTGTCGGGAGACGAGAAATGGCTCTACACCGTGACGCGGAAAAAAGGCGGGCGCCGCCTTTGGCTCCTCCTCAACACGGGCCGCGAGCCCCTGGAGGTGATGATCCAAAGCGCAAGGCCTTTGGCGGAAGTGGCGCTTGAGGAGGACGCGCTCCCGATGCTGCGGCGGGAAGGGGCTGGGTACCGGCGCACCCTCGCCGGATTTGAGTCGGTGATGCTGGAGGAGCTGGACGAGAGTGAAACGTCACCGCAGGGCCTGCGAGACACGCCTGAGGCGATGGCTGCTCAGCAGGGGCCGGCCGCGGCCAGAGCGCAGTCGCTTCCACCGCCGCACGTGGTGCCAATCCGGGTGCGGGGCCCCATGCGGATCGTACCCCAAAATCTCAACCTGCTCAGGCTCAACCGTTGGGAGATGACGCTCATCGGGCCCGGAGGCGAAACTCTGGAGAAAGCGCCGACCCGGGCGATGCCCATCGCCAACCAGTTGGCCGAGACGGGCCTGAGGATTGCGCCCAAGGTGCAAGAGTTTTTCGGCCTTTCGCCCCGTCTTTGGCTTCCCCGGTTGGGCGTGCGTTACACGGCGACGTTTGCATCGAAATATGAGGGAGAGGTTCAGCTCGTGGTGGAGCCGGGGTCCTTGGCCGGCGACTGGCAGATCGTGATCAACGGGGAGCATCGCATCGAGCCCGGCCATCTGGCCCCCACGCCGGCCCACGTCCGGGGGAGCTTGGGCGTCGACATCACCCCGTGGATCCGGGAGGGCACCAACGAAATCGTCGTCGAGCTCTCGACCGACCGCCCCGACGGCGGCCTGGTCAACCCGCTGTATCTAGCGGGGAACTTTGGCGTGAGACTCGACCCGCCCACCCTCATCCCGCCGGTCGAATGGGGAAGTTTTGACGACTGGGAAGAAAACGGCCTTCCCTACTACGCCGGCGTCGTCGAATACACGGGCGAGTGCTTTATCGAGCCGGAGGAGCTGGCGAACCTTAAGAGCGGCGCGCTCCTTGTGGGCGAGATCGACTTTGGGATCCCCTTCGACGACGCGTGCGAGGTGGCTCTCAACGGCGGGCCCTGGCGGCCCGTGCTCTGGTCGCCGCGGCGGATCGCCCTTGACCGCGAAGAGCTTCGCCCGGGCAGCAATCTGATTCAAATACGGGTGTACACAACGCTCATCCGGGCCTTTGAGGGGCAGCGGTTTGACATCCCCAGCCACAGTTACCGGGAGATTGGCTAAGGCCAAAGCATGACCGCGGTCACTAGGCGCGCTCTTGCCCAAAGTCTTATACTCAACCCGCCACGATCCATCTGTGGCGGGTTTTGGTTTTTTCATTCGCTTTGCAAAAGAGGAGGGGAGGCCGGATGGCGACGCATGCGGCCGTGCAAGAAGCCCGGGGCCAAGCGGCGGGGGATCCCTCGATCGTGGTCGAGGGGCTTCGTAAAAGCTTTGGCAAAAACGTGGCCGTCGATGGGCTTTCGTTTACGGTCCATCCCGGAGAGATCTTTGGCCTGCTCGGTCCCAACGGCGCGGGAAAGTCGACGACGCTCAGCATCATGGCCGGTCTGATCCGTCCCGACAGCGGCGACGTGAAAATCGGGGGACATTCGGTCATCCGCGAAACGCAGCGAGCTCAGAGGTTGATGGGCGTCGTGCCCCAGGGCCTCGCCGTGTACGAGGAGCTCACGGCGGCGCAAAACCTTGACTACTTCGCAAAGCTCCGGGGCATCGAAAAGAAGAGGCGCCGCCAGGAGATCGAGGAGATCTTGGAACTCGTCGGTTTAAGCGGCGTGGCCCATCGCAAGGTGGCCCAATACTCGGGAGGCATGAAGCGCCGCCTCAACGTGGGCATCGGCCTTTTGGGCCGGCCCCGAGTGCTGCTCCTCGACGAGCCGACGGTGGGCATCGATCCCCAGTCGCGCCGTCACATCCTCGATTCGGTGCGCCGTTTGGCGGAGTCCGGCATGGCAGTGGTGTACACGACCCACTATATGGAGGAAGTCGAGTACCTCTGCTCCCGGCTGGCCATCATCGACCGGGGACGGGTGATCGCTCATGGTCCCATCGACGAAGTGAGAGCGCTCGCCGGCGACGCAGTGGTGCTGCGCCTGCCCTTCCCCCGGGGCGTGCTGGACGAGGCGGCCAAGGTTGAGAGCCTGCAAAACACGCTCCCCATGCCGGTGGAGGTGACGAGCGGCGAGCTCAGGATCGTGTTGCCTCAAGGCTCCCGGCAGGCGCCCGCCGTAATCGAGGAGCTCCAGCGTCACGGGGTGCCGCTGGACGGGATGCGCCTCGAATCGCCCAACCTCGAGACGGTGTTTCTCTCGCTGACGGGCAAGGCTTTGAGAGACGGCAAAGCCGCGGAGGAGGGAGCAATGGCATGACGGCTTCGATCCGGCAAATGGGCGTCATCACAGCTCACCTGATCCGGAAGGTTGCATTCAATCCCGCGGTCGTGTGGTTGATCGCCATGCCCCTGGTGATCATCTACATCCTCGGGATCACGATGCACGGCCTTTTTTCGGCGGAGTTTACGCCGGTCAAGCCCTATCGCATCGTGGTCGCCCTCCCCGAGGAAGCCGGCTTTCTTGTCGAGCGGATCTCCCGAGCTCCCAAGCATTTTGCTGTTGAGGAGGCAAGGGACGCACAAGAGGCCCGCCAGGCCGTTTTCCAGCGACAGGCCGACGCCGCGATCGTCGCGGCGGACGGCGATGAGCCGCTCACGGTTATCGCTCCGCCGGGAAGCATCGTCCTGGAGATGCTGGCCGGAGTGGTGCAAGCGAGTTTGGAGCAGGAAGCCCAGCAAGTGGCAGCGGCACAACCGCCGGTGGAAAATGGGAGTCGTGAGGAAAGTGACACAGGCGCTAGAAGCGCCGGGGCAGCGGACGGCGCGCTTTCGGCCATGCCGTGGGAGGGTGTCGGCTCCTTTGAGTACTTTTCCATCGGGCTGATCGTCATGTTTATGGCCTTTGCCAGCCACTCCGCGATGGTCCACTGCGTCCAAGACCGGTCGACGGGCGCGTATCTTCGCATCCGGGCGCTGGGAGTCACGCGCGCCGTCTACCTTGGGGCTGGGATCACGAGCGGCATGCTCCTTGGCGCCGGCTTTTCCCTCGTTATGGCGGTGATCACGTGGACGCTCTTTCGCGTCGTGTGGGGCAATGCCGCTGCTTGGGCTTTGATGACCATCGCCGGAGCGGCGAGCGTCGCGTCGCTTTCGTTTCTCCTCACGGCGCTCTTGCCCAGCGACCCTAAGGGTGTGGAAAATGCGGGCGGCACCGTCTACTCGCTCCTTGCGTTTTTCGGTGGATCGACGGTCCCGTTGACGATCATGCCCCGGTGGTTTTCCGAAATCTTCTCCTGGCTTCCCAACCGCAAGATGTTGGACGGCTACTTAAAGATCGTCAAAGGCGCTGGCGTTAAGGAGATCGAGCAGGAGCTCTTTGGGCTCGCGGCAGCGGCGCTCATCATGCTTGGGCTTGCCTGGCTTGTGGTGATGCTCTTGAAGAGGGAGGAGGTTTAGCGTGTCGACATTTCGCCGCGTGGCGACGATCAGTTTCAACGCGACGCTCCGCACCTATCTTTCGGGGAGCAACCTGTTTTGGATCGTCGCCTTTCCGATCCTCTTGAGTTTTCTCATCTCCCTTTGGCTCGGCAGCGACGGCGACACCGCCGTGAGCCGTCTAGGAATCACTTACGAAACGCCCAGGGGAGACCAGGCCAGCCGAGAATTTGTAAGAGTGAGCAAAGTGTTTGGAGTCTACCTGATCTTTTGCTTCTCCACGCTGCTCACACGTGCAGGAAACCTCCACGACGAGCGCCGGCGCGGGACGCTCCAGAGGACTTTAGTCGCAGGTGTTCCGTATTCGGAGATCGTCGCGGCACATCTTGTGAGCCTCATCCTCGTCGGCGCGCTCCAGGCCGTGATCGTCTTGGTCGGGACGGGGCTTTTGGGTACGCGATGGCTTGCGACCGGCTGGGGGAGCGTGATCCTGCCTGTGGCTGGTACCATCTTTGCCGCGAGCGGCATCGCTCTTGGGATCGCGGGCCTATTGCGAAACCCGGGCATCGTCCAGCTGCTGGCCGGCGGCGCGCCCAGCATTCTCGCTTTGATGGGCGGCGCGTTTTTTCCGCTGGACGTGGCGCCCGCGGGCGTTCAACGGCTGGCGGCGGTCAATCCAATGTACTGGGCGATGGAGGCTCTCTCCGGCGGTTTTGTGTACAGCGGTTGGGCGAGCCAAGCGGCGCCCATGGCAATCCTCTTTCTGTTTGGCGTGATTGGCATGGTCATCGGTGTGCAGGGGCTCAGGCGATTTGAACCGTAGCGAAGATCCTGGCCAGCTCCATCGAGAGGCGGCCATGACGGAGCTTGCAAGGCGGGTACGCGACGAAAGCCCCGAGGAACAGCTCGACTCCGACGGGCCATCCTCCGTTGATCGCAGGCAGCGATTTGCCGAGCTCTGGCCGCTTCACGCCCTCCGGTATGCCATGATCGTGGCCGGTGTCGCCGCGTGGCTTTGGGAAGGGCCAGCGGCCGGCGGCAGGGCGCTGGCCGTCGCACTTCTCATCTCCCTGGTCATGCTGTCGGAGCTTGGGCTTTACGGTCCGAGGCCTACCCGGGCCGTACTGCTCACGACGGGAGCGCAACTGGCTGCGGCCTTGGGAGCTTTTGGTTATCAGCCGGGTTTTCCCATGGTCTTGATCCTCACCGCGGTCGTAGCCGGCGCTGCAGCGACGCTGAATTGGCCTTGGGCACTGGGTGCAAGCGTCATGGCCGTGGCTGGGCCCGTTTCAGCGGCGATGTTGGATGGCGGCGCGCGCTCCTCGCCGGTTCTCCTTCCGGCGGTTTTTCTCATGACGTCGGCCGCCGCCCTGGGCCGCCTGGTGGCCCTGCGCCTCGAGGAGCGGTGCCAGCACCAGCGAGTGGTCGCCGAGCTTGAGGACGCTCAAGCCCGCCTCTCGCGCATGGCGGCGGCCGCCCGGGAGTTGGCCCGGGCCGAGGAACATCGCCGGCTTTCGGAGGAGCTCCACGATGCATTGGGGCATGCTCTCGTCGGCACCCTCTTGCAGGTGCAGCTTGCGAGAAAGCTGGTCAAAAGCGACGCGGATGCCGCCGACCAGCGTTTGGAATTGGTGGAAAAGAGCGTGCGGGAGACTTTGGAGAGGGTGCGCCATGCGCTTCGCCGGGGCCAGCGGGGCATCGAGGCGCTCCCGCTTCACCTGGCGTTAGAGAGCCTGGCCGCGGAGTTTCGCGCTTTCGGCGGGCCCGAGGTGAGCGTGAGCTTCCGGCCCGACGGCGAAAGCGTCTCCGATCTCTCGCCCGAAGTGAGGGAAGCGCTGCTCCGCACGGTCCAGGAGGCGCTGACCAACTCTGTGCGGCACGGCAAGGCCCGGCATATCGAGATCGAGGCGGAGGCTACAGGCCCCCGCGTGTACCTTACGATCCGGGACGACGGTGAGGGAGCTGACTCCTATGTACCCGGCATGGGCCTTTTGGGGATGATCCGGCGGATCCAGGCGGTGGGCGGGAGCTTGCGGTTTCACACCCAGGCGGGTCGAGGCTTTCAGATTCAAGTAGGGGTGAGGCGGCGGTGATCCGGATCTTGCTGGCGGAGGATCAAACGCTGGTGCGCGACGGACTGTGTGCCCTGCTCGCGATGCGCGACGGCTTTGAGGTGGTGGCTGTGGCCAACGGCAAGGAGGCCGTCACCGCGGCCCGGGAGGAGCGGTTTGACATCGCGGTGATCGACGTGCGGATGCCGGTCATGGACGGCATCGAGTGCACCCGCCTCCTGAAAGAGGAGCACCCCGGGATGCCCGTGCTGATCCTCACCACTTTTGACGATCACAGCTTGGTGCAAAAGTGCCTCGAAGCTGGAGCCAGCGCTTATCTTCTCAAGGACATTCACCCCGACGACCTGGTCAACGCCATCCGCCTTTTGCTCGCCGGCGAACGCCTGATACCCGGAGATCTCGCAAGGACGCTTTCGGAAACCGACGACATCCCGGCGGAGCCTTTGACCCCACGCCAGCGCGAGGTGCTTTCGCTCATCGCCCAAGGCCTCACCAACAAAGAGATCGCCAAGCAGCTCTACCTTTCGGAAGGGACCGTCAAAAACATTGTCAGCGAGATCTACGCCCGCCTCAATGTGCGCGACCGGGTGCAGGCTGTTTTGAAATCCTTGGGAGAGATATAACCTAGGACAGGAAAAGCGGGCGGCTGGATCCGGTGCCAGCCGCCCAGGGTGTCCTGCACAGCCCGCAGGGCGGGAAGCCTCGTGGGCTACTCGCTATTTCCTCCGGACCTCCTCCAAAATGACGGCCGAACGCTGCCGGATGCGCTCGCCCGCGGTCTTGGCCGAGGTTTCGCCAAACCACACGGGCTCTAGCTCTTCGTGCCACATATCTTGCACTTGCGAAAATCCGGGAATCGCGGGCAAAGGCTCAGCGTACCACGTCATCACGGAGGCGAGATTGGCAGGCGGCAAGCCCGCCGAGTCTTGGATCACGCGAGCCAGGGCAGACCGGTGAAGCGGGTAAAACCGTCCCTCGCGACCGTAGATGTACTGGGCCTCCTCAGACCCCAAAAACTTCATAAACTCCCAAGCTAACTCTTTATTTTGCGAGGCGTTGAGAATGACGACGGGATTGCCCTTCACCGTGCCGATCGATCCCAACTTGCCAGCAGGAATCGGGGCGATGTCCCAGTCCCAGGTGACGCTGTCCCGCAAGCCGACGATGAGGTTGCCGACCCACATGATGTGCATGCCGGCGAGCCCCTCGGAGAAAGCTCCCGCACGTTCGTAGGGATTCCAGGCGATGGCGTCGTGCACCAGGTCGATATCGGCCAGCCACTGCAGCGCTTCGTAGACTTCCGGCTCATCAAAGGGCGAGTAGGTGCCCTCGGGGTCAAAGAGCCGGCCACCGTTCATCCGGATAAAGGGCCAGATGAAGAAGCGGTGAAATTCGATCCCCCACTGAGTCACCTCGCCGTCCGCGTTTTTTCTGGTCAGGCGGATCGCAGCCTCGCGCATGTCCTCGATGGTCCAGTCATCCGTGGGATAGGGCAGCCCGGCCTCGTTAAAGAGGTTCTTGTTGTAAAACAACCCGTCGGGGGCAATGCGCAAGTTCGCGACGGAGTAGAGGCGGCCCTTGTACTCCATTTCGCCCAGGGCAGCCGGGTGGAGCTCGGCGCGGATTTCATCGTAGATGCCGTCCCGCTCGGCCCACGCGGTGACGTCAAAGATCAAACCTGCCTCGATCAATTCAGGAAGGTCGTAAAAGTCCACAATGGCGATGTCGGGAGCGAGGCCCCCGGCGATCGACGTAAGAAGCTGCTCTTTGTGGTTGCCGCCGGGATTGCGCAGCTCCACCTTGACGTTGGGATATTTGGCTTGAAAGGCGTCGATCACCATCTGGTCAATCTCATTGCTCCTGGCGTTGCCCCAGACCATAAACTCAATGGTCCCGCTGAGCTCCGTGTTGACCTGGGCCGTTGCCGGAGCGACCGCAAACGTTACCAAGCACACAAACAGAATGAGCCCCTTGGCCGCTTTGCCCACGTTGTTTCCTCCTTTCGATCTTGCTCGGGGAGTAGTCTTGTAGGGGAAAAGCAGGGACAAGACGCATATAAAGAAAGAAGATTTGGAAGAATCGGAGGGAAGACACAGAGAGGCCGGCCAACCACCCCCCTCCACGATGTGGGATCACGTTGTGCCGATAGGATGCAATGATGTTACCTCTTGCCGATTTTTATGTTTATTTCATCGTCATTCATGTAAATACAACCCAAATCCTCCCGTCGATGGCAGATTATGAGTTTTGGTCGCAGTCTCGTCGATGAGCCGCAAGAAACGGGCTTTCTTGACGTTGTAATCCCAGAGGGCTGTGGCCGCGTCCAGGCGGGCTTCCATGACCCGGTCTTCTGCGGCAAAGAGGTCCATCAACGAAAGGTCTCCCGCCTTGTAGCGGGCGTTGGCGACCTCAAACCGCTGCAGGGCGAGGGCGAGCTCTTTTTCTCTCAGCGTTCGTTCTGAGGCAGCAGCGAGCAGCGCGTCGCGGCTATCCCGCAGCGCTTGGCGGATGCGAGCCTCCGCCTCTTCGAGGCGGAGGGCGGCCCGTTGCACCTCGATCTCGGCCCGGCGGATCTCGACGGGGGGAGCGTCGGAGAGCCGCGCGAGCTCGAGCCTTTGCTGGGCCGACTGAAGCGCCAGGCGGGCAGCGGCAATCTCACCGTGATGGCTCAAGGCCCGGGCGACGGCCGCTTCCCAGTCGAGCTCCCGCAGTAAGAGACTTGCCTCCTCCAGCGGGGGCTCTTCGGGCCGCACGAGCGGAGGCAAGGGAGAGTGCCCCGTCATCGCCGACAAGGCTAAACGGGCGGCGTCGTGCTCCCTTTGGGCGTTGTTGAGGCGGGCGGCGGCCCTCTCGCTGGCAAGTTCGACCTCCATGAGGTCGAGGCGTGAGAGCATCCCCGACTCGTGGCGCGCCCGGGCGATGGCGACTTGCGTCTCAGCTTGTGCGGCGGCCCTGCGAAAGAGCTCCAAGAGCTCGCCTGTCCGGAGCACATTGTAAAACGCCTCTTCCGCCTGGACAGCAGCTTCCGCGGCGGCCGCTCGTAGCGCGCTCTGGGCTTCTTCCAAGGCGCGCTGGGCTTCGAGATACTCCAGCCGCTTGCCCTGGTCTTTTTCGAGTTGGGCCGCAAGGAGGTTTAGCTCGGCCTGAAGCGCTTGAAGCCGCGCCAGCTCGACCGCGGGCGATCGCGCCAGGGCGGCCTGGACCGCGTCGTCCAGGCTTAATCCGGTCGCTTGAGCTGGGGGAATGGAAAAAAGCAGGGCCCAAAGGAGGAAGACGCTTACAACGGCGGCCGGAGTGACTTTCAAGCCTGATCCTCCCCCGTCCAAAGCGCTGCTTGAGCCTGGAGCAGCTGGCTCGAAGCCGTCGGCTCGTCAGCGACGATCCGGCCGTCTCGCAGCATCAGGAGGCGATCGCTCCAAAGAGCAATCCCAGGATCGTGGGTGACGACGAGGACGGTCATCCCGTAGTGGTTGAGCTCTTTCAGCGCCTGCATCACCTGGCGGCCTTGATCCGTGGGGAGATTGCCGGTCGGCTCGTCTGCAAAGAGGACCGTGGGCGAGTTGGCGAGCGCCCGCGCGATAGCGGTACGCTGCTGCTCGCCACCGGACATCTCGCTGGGTCGGTGTTTGAGCCGGTGCCCGAGGCCCACCTGCTCGAGGAGCTCGACGGCCCTGCGCCGCCGCTCCCGGGCGGGCACGCCGGCGTAGATCATCGGCACTTCCACGTTTTCCACCGCGGTGAGCTCGGGGAAAAGGTTGTACTGCTGAAAGATAAAGCCGAAGTGGTCGCGCCGGATGCGGGCCAGTTCCCGGTCTTTGAGGCTGTTGAGATCGACGCCTTCGAGGGTGTAAACTCCGCTTGTCGGCCGGTCGAGGAGGCCCATGATCGAAAGGAGCGTCGATTTGCCTGAGCCCGACGGCCCCATGATGCTCACAAACTCCCGCCTGCGGACCACGAGGGCGATGTCGTTGAGCGCCGTGACAGGCTCCTTCGATTTCGTGTAAATCTTGGAGACGCCTTGGAGGCGGATCAGCTCCGGGGCGGCGCCCGCCGGCCCGCCTCCGGCCTCTGTGGGATTACTCAACCGGCCTCCCTCCTTCGGGGATCACTCGGATCTGGGGGTACGAACGGAAAGCGAGGTAGGAGCTGTAGATCACCTCATCGCCCGGCTCGAGCCCGGAGAGGATCTCGACGTACTGGCCGTCGATGGCCCCAAAGCGGACCTCCCGCCTTGCGGCCTGGGTGTGGTCGGGGCTCAAGAGGTAGACGAAGCTCGCGTTGCCGCTGGAGAAAAAGGGCCCGCGCACCAGGTAGGGCCGCTCCTTGAGCTCGCCCAGCTCGATCTCGACCGATACGGGCGCGTAGGGCAAAAAGAGAGCCGAGACTTCGGGCTCCACCGAAAGCCGCACCGGGACTTCCGCACCGGAGCTCGCGGCCTGAGCCACGGGCGACACTTGTTCCACCCGGGCCGGGTACTCGGCGCTGCTGGTGCGGATGAGGGCCGGCGCGCCCACCCGCAGTTCCCGGGCTTGCTCGGGCGTGACCGACGTTTCGACGTACTGGCTTTTAATATCGGCGAGGCGAAAGAGGACGCTGCCCTGCTCCAGGCGCTCGCCCGGCTCGACCTGGACTTCCAGCACCCGGGCGTCAATGGGCGCGACGACTTGCAATTCGCTCACGAGCCTTTCGAGCTCGGCGACCTTGACCTGCATTGAGGTCACCTTTTGCTCCGCTTTCTTCACCGCCAGCTCCGCCTGTCGCTCGGCGGCCACCAGGCGCTCGCGGGCCCTGAGGAGCTCGATCCTTGCGTTCCGGGCCGCGGCCCGAGCTTCCTCGAGCTCAGACTGGGAGATGCCCCCTAACGCCAAGAGCTCTTCCATCACGGGGATCCTGGCCTCGGCTTGAGCCAAGGCCTCTTCTGCCGCCTCCACTTGGTCCTCCGCCCTCGCGACTTCCTGCTGGTGCTCGAGCCGGGCCTGGTCCACCTCGATCGTGGCGATCTCCAGCTCGACCCGGGCTGCTGCCAGCTCCGAACGGAGGCCTTCAGAGTCCAAGAGGGCCAAAAGGGCGCCCGCTTGGACGTCGTCGCCCGGCGAAGCGAGCGTCGAAAGCGCCGTCGCTTCGCCGGGAGCGGTGAGGACGACGATCCGGCTGGGCACAAAACGGCCGGAACTTTGGACGACGTTGCGAAAATCCCTTACCCCCACGGAGGTGTACTGGAAGGTGTCAAGGGTGTAGACGTCCTCCTCGGGCCGCAGGGCGAAATAGGCGGTGGCCGCCATGGCGCTCAACATCACGATGAGAAAGAGAAAGAGCTTGAGGTTGAGGCTCATCCGGCGGCGGGGGCGAGGAGGAGCGCTCCGCGGTCTTGGCGGACGGGAGGGCCCTTGAGCGAAAATAGGCCGGTCGTAAAGGTTGGGGCGATCTTGAGTTGACATTGACGCTAACTCTACTCCTCATAAAAGGCTTCGGCGGGGCTCATGCGCGCGACCGTCCAGCCCGGGTAAAGCGCCGCCAGCGCCCCGATTCCCGTCGCCAACAAAAGAGAGGCGGCGATCGTGATGGCAAAATCGACGGCGCCGGGAGGTTGAAGCGAAAAAAGGAGCGGTCGCAGGACAACCTGTCGCACGGGAAAAGAGAGCGCCACCCCGATCAAACCGCCGATGCCGGAAAGGGTGACGGCTTCGCCCACGATCTCCCGCACGATCCGCAAGCGGGTGGCCCCCAGCGCGCGGGCAAGGCCGATGGAGCGGACGCGCTCGGCGACCGTGGCGAGAAACGTCGTGAAAATGGAAAAGCCCGAGACCACCAGGGCCGCGATGCCCAGCGCCCCCAAGACGAGGCCGTTGGCCAGCTGCCCCTGGTTCATCGCGTCGACGCCCAAGACCGCCGGCGAGACGACGAGCGACGACCCGTCTCCTCCAGCTGCGGAGAGCGGCGCATGTCCCTTGGCTTCGAGCCGCGCTCCGAGCAGGAGCTCGATTTCGGCGACCACTTCTCGGCTCGTCCCCGAGGCGGCGCGAAAATAGAGCTCAGGATACTCTCTTTGCGCGGGGACCGCTCCCCCTGTCGCGCCCGCACCGGTCGCATCCGCTGCCGGATCGGCCGCTGCAAGACCGGCCAGGGCCCGCGAGTGCCAGCCGGTCGCCGGGAGGAGCATCTCCTCTCGCACGCTTTGAGCAAAAAACCCAAAGTGGGCCGGCATCCCCTGGGGGTGCTCAAACACACCGATCACCCGGACGTCAAGGCCGGGCGCTCCTTCCGTAGATATGGAGCCAGGCCAAAGCCCGCCGCTCACCCGCGCCGTCTCGGCGTCGGACCGGATGTTGATCACTTCGCCGACGGCATCCTTTCCAGGGAAAAGGAGCTCCGCCAGGTCCTTGGAGATCACAGCCACAGAGGGCTCATCACTCAAGAGATCCGTCTCGTCGAAAAACCTCCCGGCGACGAGGTGCAGGCCGACCACCTCTTGAAAGCCGGGGCTCACCCACGAAAAGCCTCTTGTCACCAAGAGTTCGCCGCCCACCCGTATCAGCGCGGGAAAGCGATTTTCGTAGACCGTGGCTGCCATGACGCTGCCCACTTCAGATTCCAAGAAACGCACGTCTTCCGCCGTCCACACATAGGACCTGCTGCGGCTAAAGGGAGTGTCGCCGCCATAGATCGCGGAAAAGACTTCAACCTCACCGCCAGCGCGGCTTGAGCGCAAAAGGGGAATGACGTCGACAAAGACAGCCGCGACCACGGCCACGCCGATCGCGACCTGAAGGGCGGCGATCAAGTGGCGGACCCAATGGAGTTTCAGCCGAGCCAGCACCCGGTTCATCGGAGGCGTCTCACTCCCCTCTCAAACCGCCGGCGATGTCGATCGAGGCGCTCAAAAAGGCGGGGTAGAGGCCAAACAGCAGGCTGGTGCCGATGCCTGCCGCAAGGCCCAGCAACACGTCGGGCCAGCCGATTCCGATGCCGGCGACAAGATCAGCCAATCCCGGCGACGCCAAAGCCGCCTCGGCGACGAGGAGGGCCCGTAAGACCGCGACCACGCCGTGCGCGGGGAGAAGCCCGACGACACTTCCGGCTACGCCCAAGAGGAGCGCCTCCAACAGGGTGAGTTGAAAAAGGAGGCGGCGGTCGGCCCCCAGCGCCACGTTCATCGCCATCAAGCGCCGCCGGCGGCTGACCCGGGCGGTGAAAAGGTTGAGGACGTTGATGGCTGCGACAACCAGCGCCAGGGCGGCAAGGCCCATCAACGCGAGCACCGTGGCCCTGCGATTTTGGTTGAGCTCCCGCAGGGTTTCGACAGGGTTGGTCACCGTCACGCGGTCAGGGCCGTGGCGCTGGGCGAAAAACAGCTCGACTTCGTTCACCAGCTGCTCGGGCGTCGCCCCGGGAGCCGGCGTGACGCTGATCTGCATGATCGGCACTGGCTGGCTTTCTCCCGCCGTGTGCGGAGCGTACCCCACCACCTCGCCCGGCCTTTTCGGCGGCTGCAGCGCGGCCATAAAGGGATTGAGTTCTTGTTTGGCGACGACGCCCACGATCTGCCAGGCGCCGCCCTGCTCGGCCCCCAGGCCGGCGGTGCCGATGCTCTGCCCGATCACCTCGGCGGGCTCAAGGCCTGGGAAAAGGACGGTGACGCCCTCTTCTTCGAGAATCAAGGCGCGGCGTCCCTCGGCGTAATCGTCCCACGAAAAGGACCTGCCGGCGATCATCGGCCGCCCGCGAAAGGCCATCTCGTCGGGAGTAGCCCTTTGAAGCTGGAGGCGGTACTCCGTGATGGAAGCGCCCTGCTCTTGATCATCCGCCTGCACAGGGCGGCCGCCGACGGATGTAATGGCATACGCACGAATCACGATGCCGCCGGCGACAACGTGCTCAGCATCCGCCAGCTCCCGGCGGGCCGCTATCAGGTCGTCCGTCGACAGCTGCACCGGCTCCGCCAGTTCGGCGGCGAGCCGCACCGCAGGCGGAGAGCCTACGCCCCAGAGCTCGCTGGCGTCAAAGGTCCTGGGCCGCGCGATCACCGATTGCATTTCGGGTTGCGAACGAAGGAGGTCTTCGTCCAAGGAGACGAGAAACCGCAAAAACGAACCCATGCCGGTCAAGACGCCGACGCCCAGAGCGATGCCCAAGAGGATCAGCAGGTTTTCGAGGAACCGGTGGCGGAGCTGTCTCTGGGCGATGCGCACGATCCCTCGCCACCGGGCAAGGGCGCTCTGCTTGGACGGATCGGGTTTCCAAACCGCTGCGAGATCGATGGGAGCCATAGCACGTTGGCACTTCGATCTTGGCCTAGAGGTTCCTTTGAAAAAATGGGGAGGGCAGCGATCAGCCGGCCCTCGACGCGGGTGGGGGGTTTTGGTCGGGGCGAGCCGGCTCACGCTGCCCTCGGGTGTGCTCATCAAACGGACTTTGACCTGAAAGCGCAGCTTCCTCTCGGGTCGCCGAAATGTTCACAAAAAGTTCATTTTTTCATCCAAACCTTTCTGACCTGGGCTGCAAGCAGCAATGTTCGCGTTTTTTGCAAAGGGGAGCGGCATTTCAGAGCGAACCTTTCACTTAAAGTCTAAAGTCCCGATCAGCAGAAAGGGTGTACGGCTCGTGGAGAAAGTGCGTTTAGCGATGGTCGGTTGCGGCGGCCACTCGGGGCATCATGCCCGCCTGATGCGGCAGATCCCTGAGGTGGAGATCGTAGCAGCTGTCGACGTCCGCGAAGAGATCGTCAACAACTACATCGAGCGAAATCTTTCGGGTTACCCGGCGCGCCCTAAGGTCTACACGGACCTTGACGCGATGTTGGCCGAGGTCAAGCCCGACGCCGTGCTGATCGCGACGCCTCATACGCTCCATTTTGAGCACGGTATGAAGGCTCTGGAGGCCGGTTGCCATGTCTTTATGGAAAAACCCATGGTCACGGCCGCCGACCAGGCTTATGCCCTGGCCGAAAAGGTGAAGGAGACCGGCAAGGTGTTTGTGGTCGGTTACAACACACCGTGTACCGGCGAGTTTTACTGGCTTAGAGAACAGATCCGCAACCAGACCTTTGGCCGCCTGCAGCTTGTCAGCGGCTACCTCAGCCAAGGATGGCTCAAAGGGACCACGGGCACGTGGCGGCAGGACCCGGCGCTCTCCGGGGGCGGCCAGGCTTACGACAGCGGCGCCCACCTGCTCAACAGCCTGTGCTGGTCGGTCGAGGCCAACGTCCAGGAGGTCTTCGCCTACATCGACAACTGCGGCGCTCCCGTCGACATCAACTCGTCGATCAACGTCCGCTTTGAAAACGGCGTCTTTGCCGCGATCGCCATCGGCGGCAACTGCGAGTCGTCGGGCGCGCATATGGCCTTTGTCTTTGAACGGGGCCGCGTCGAGATCGACGGCTGGAACGGCCAGTGGATCCGGGTCTATGACCGCCACGGGCAGATCAAGTATCCGCCGATCTCCAACGAGCGGTACACGCCCGATCAAAACTTCATCGACGCGATCTTGGGCAGGGCCGAACCCCGCACCAGCCCCTACAACGGCATCGTGCAAAGCGAGCTGATGGACGCGATTTACGAGTCGGCCCGGACAGGCATGCCCGCCCGGCCCAAGCGGCTTGCGACCCAGGCGGGATGATGACGCCGGGCTGATCGGATCGGATCGTCGCGACCCGCCGCAAGCTTCCAGCTTCGCGCGGGTCGCTTTGCGCTGGAGCTTTGCTTGCAACGAAAAGAAAGGGTGAGCCATGGTGAACCGCGTGATCATCGGGGCCGA
>PKEU01000005.1 GCA_002919195.1 bacterium | reverse complement strand
TGGGCGATCTTCATGATCTCCCTCACCCGCTCGACCGGAAGATCCATCTCTTTGGCGATCTCCTCAGGCGTGGGCTCACGTCCTAGCTCCTGCAGGAGCTGGCGAGAGACCCGGATCAGCTTGTTGATCGTCTCTACCATGTGCACGGGGATGCGAATGGTGCGCGCTTGATCCGCGATCGCCCGGGTGATCGCCTGCCGGATCCACCACGTTGCGTAGGTGCTAAACTTAAAGCCTTTCCGGAAATCAAACTTCTCGACGGCTTTAATCAGGCCGAGGTTCCCTTCCTGAATCAGGTCCAAAAAGAGCATGCCGCGACCGACGTACCGTTTAGCAATGCTGACGACGAGCCGCAAGTTTGCCTCGGCCAACCGCCGTTTTGCCGCCTCGTCGCCTTGCTCAATCCGTTTGGCCAGCTCAATCTCTTCTTCGGCCGTGAGAAGGGGGACGCGACCAATCTCTTTCAGGTACATTCTGACAGGATCGTCAAGACCGATGCCTTCAGGGACCGACAAGTCGATGTCGTCGACGTTTTCATCATGGTCGACCACGTCATCCTGCTCTTTCTCATCGCGGGCTCCATCCTCCGCGCCGTCGGGCAGGATGTCGATGCCTTGGTTGGTAAAGCGCTCATAAATTTCGTCGATCTGATCGGCCGTGAGATCCACGTCTTGCAGGGCGTTCATGATCTCATTGTAGGTGAGGTTGCCCTGCTTTTTCCCCTTTTCCATGAGCTCCTTGATGCTCTCGAGCTCCACCAACTCTTCCTTGCTCGCCATCTCGCATCCCTCCCCTCTCTACGCTGGATCACGCTGATTGACCGGCACGCGCAGCCGGTCTCGAAGATCCTTATATACTTCCACCAGACCAACAAGCTCGGCTGGATTAGGAACACCCTGCTGCATCAGCTCGGTCAGTTTCACCTCGAGCGCCGCGATTTGCCGGCGGAACGACATCTCCTTGACTGCCTCCAGGTATGCTTCAAAGGGGCCAGGCGGCGATTCCCTTCCAAGGAGAAGGGCCCCCGCCAGCTCAGCCAGTTTGGGATCATCCATTCGACCTAGCAGTGATTCGCCAGTAACCGCCGACTCCCCTTGTGCCAAGATCCACTGAAAGAGCTTATTATACTCTGCCGAACTGAAGGGCTCATCACCCAGGGTTCCTCTAACAAACCCGGCTTTGCTTGGATCTTCGAGGAGACACCGCAGCAGATCCCGCTCTCGCCATCTTGCCGGATCGGCGGGCGAGTCACGCCCTTGAGCCCCCCGGCGCCGCACAAACACTTTGCCTGCGCCCAAATCCCTATTAGTATAACGTCCCCTTGACAAATTATGCCGTAAGCGTTCCGCGCCTCCTGGTGCTCCGGGAGGGGTTTCCCTCTCGGCCAGGTAATCCTCGAAAGCCTGTTGCAGCGACCGCACGGACACACCCAGGCGGGCGGCGAGCTGGACGATATAACCTTCGCGGCCTACCGGATTGCTAACGGACGCCAAGATCGGCAAAAGCCTCTCGGTCGCCTCCATCCGCCCTTGAACCGAGTTGAGATCGACTCCCCGGAGCGCCTCGTTGATCTTGTACTCCACCAGCGGCAAGCTGGCCTCGATCAGTTGGAGAAAGGCATCGAGCCCTTCATCGCGCACAAGGGAGTCAGGATCGTGTCCTTCGGGTAGCGTCGCGACCTTGACCCGTAAACCTTCTCCCTCAAGGAGCTCGAGTCCTCGCAAGGTCGCCGCCCGGCCGGCCGCGTCGGCATCGTAAGCCAACACCACTTCGGGCACAATCCGTTTGAGAAGGAGCGCCTGCTCGCGCGCCAGCGCCGTTCCCAAGGTCGCTACAGCCGCGCCAAAACCGTGGCGGTGCAGCGCCACCACATCCATGTATCCCTCGACGACAACGATCCGGCCGCTTTGGGCAGCGTGCTGCTTTGCAAGGTGCAGGCCGTACAGCTGGCGCCGCTTGGAAAAGACGGGCGACTCTGCGGTGTTGAGGTATTTAGGGCCGTCCCCACTGAGAAGGCGGCCACCGAAACCGACGACGCGGCCTCTCACGTTTACAATGGGAAATACGATCCGGTTTCTTAACCAGTCGTAGGCCCCCCGCTCGCCCCGTCCTAGGAGCCCCGCTTGGATGGCCACTTCCTCCCGGACCCCCTGGTCCAGGAGGTAATGATGAAGGCGGTGCCACCCGTCAGGCGCATAGCCCAGGCCAAAAGCCCGCACCACATGCGCGTTGAGGCCCCGGCTCTTGAGGTAAGCCCGGGCGCTTTCCCCTTCCTCGGCGAAGAGCAGCTGGCTGTAAAAGTGCGCGGCGATCTCCAGCGCCCGCTGTAGCTCTCGGATTTGCTGCAGCCGGCGCTCCTCCTCCGGAGTGCGCACGCTTTCCACCCGGATGCCGAGCTCGTCAGCCAATCGGCGCACAACTTCGCCAAAAGGAGCGTGCTCGATCCGCATGAGGAAATGAAACACATTTCCCCCTGCGCGGCAGCCGAAACAGTGGAACAGCTGCTTTTCCGGATCGACGTAGAACGAAGGAGTCTTTTCGCTATGGAAAGGACAAAGTCCTCTTAGTCTTCGTCCC
The DNA here is from genome assembly GCA_002919195.1 of bacterium. GTDB lineage: Bacteria > Bacillota > Limnochordia > DTU080 > RSA5 > RSA7. The sequence goes on along the minus strand of PKEU01000005.1, from coordinate 13,260 downwards.
GAACGCGCCAAACGGACGTATCGGGAGACGATCTCGACGATATCGGTGCGTTCGCGCACCTCGTCGATGAGGTCAGCAGGCAGGTGGCGGGACACCAGTGACCACCTCGCTCTCAAACATGAGAGTTCGGCAAGGGGAGGACAACTCCTCCCCTTGGCCACTGGATTACCAAACGAATGTTTGGGTCTTCGGTCTCCGCCACCTACCTGAGATGGCCGGACTTCACGCCTCTACTATTATACCATGCGACCTCTACAAGTCACGCCTCCCGGGGCGACTCGATGTTGGCCTGCGCGGCCGCCAAGCGAGCGATAGGCACCCGGAAGGGCGAGCAGCTTACGTAGTCCATTCCTACCCGGTGGCAGAACTTCACCGACGCGGGATCGCCGCCGTGTTCGCCGCAGATGCCCACCTTGAGGTTGGGCCGGGCCTTGCGCCCGCGGGTGACGCCGATCTCCACCAGCTCGCCGACGCCTTCCTGGTCGAGGCTCTGGAAGGGATCCTTCTCCAAAATGCCCTTGTCCATGTACACCTCGAGGAAGGTCCCAGCGTCGTCGCGGCTGTAGCCAAAGGTGAGCTGGGTGAGGTCGTTGGTGCCGAAGGAGAAGAACTCGGCTTCCGTCGCGATCTTATCGGCCACAAGGCAGGCGCGGGGCACTTCGATCATCGTGCCAAACTGGTACTCGACTCTGACGCCCGCTTGCTGCATCACCCGCTCGGCCACTTCGACCAGCGAGGCTTTGATCTCTTCAAGCTCGCGGACCGTTCCGATCAAGGGGATCATCACCTCGGGGATGACCTTGACCCCCTCTTTGGCCAGCTGGGTGGCCGCCTCAAAGATCGCCTGCACCTGCATTTCGTAGATTTCAGGATAGGTGATGCCGACGCGCACGCCCCGGTGGCCCAGCATGGGGTTGAACTCTTGCAGCTCTGTGATACGCCGCTTGAGCTCATCGACGGTCACACCCAGGTCGGCCGCAGCTTGCTCGATGGCCTCGGCCTCCTTGGGCAGGAACTCGTGAAGCGGCGGGTCGAGCAACCGGATCGTCACGGGATACCCTTCCATCACCTTAAAGATTTGATAGAAGTCATCCCGCTGCATCGGAAGAAGCTTAGCCAAAGCCCGCTTGCGGCTTTCGGTATCCTTGGCCAAAATCATCTCCCGCACCGGAGCGATTCGGCCCTCGCCAAAGAACATGTGCTCCGTGCGGCACAGACCGATGCCCTCGGCCCCAAACTGTCTTGCCACCTGCGCGTCGTGCGGCGTGTCGGCGTTGGTGCGCACCTTTAGCGCGCGATACTTGTCGGCCCACTCCATGAGCACCGCGAAGTCGCCGGAGACCTCGGGCGTCTCGAGTTCAAGCTTGCCGAGGAACACCTCGCCAGTGCCGCCGTCCAGCGTAATCCAGTCGCCTTCCTTGACGACATGCTCGCCGACGGTGAACTGACGAGCCTCGTCGTCGATCTTGATGGCTCCAGCGCCCGCCACGCAGCACTTGCCCATCCCTCGAGCCACGACGGCCGCGTGGGAGGTCTTGCCGCCACGAGCGGTGAGGATTCCCTTCGCGGCGTCCATCCCGCCGATGTCCTCCGGCGAGGTCTCCAAACGGACGAGGATCACGTCTTCACCGCGAGCAGCCCACGCTTCGGCGTCGCTGGCGTGGAAGACCACGCGGCCCACGGCTGCGCCGGGTGAAGCGGCGATGCCAACCGTCACCGGCTGGGCGTTCGCCCGGGCCTTCGCGCTGATCGTCGGGTGAAGCAGCTGGTCAAGCTGCTCGGGATTGACCTGCTTGAGCGCGTCCTTCTCGTCGATCAACCCTTCCCGGACCATCTCCACCGCGATGCGGACCGCAGCCTGCGCCGTCCTCTTGCCGCTTCTCGTCTGCAGCATGTAGAGCTTGCCCTCTTGGATGGTAAACTCTACGTCCTGCATGTCGCGGTAATGCTTCTCGAGGAGGTCAAAGAGCCCGGTAAGTTCCTTGTAAACCTCCGGCATCTTCTGCTCGAGGGTGGACAGGGGCTCGGGCGTACGGATCCCCGCGACGACGTCCTCACCCTGCGCATTGATGAGGTACTCGCCGTAGTACACCTTTTCGCCGGTAGCCGGATCGCGCGTAAACGCCACGCCCGTGCCGGAGGTCTCGCCCAGGTTGCCAAAGACCATGCTCTGGACGTTGACGGCCGTGCCCCAGTCGTGGGGGATGTCGTGGATCTTGCGGTAACGGATCGCCCGGGGGTTGTTCCACGAGTCGAAGACGGCGTTGATCGCCCCTCGTAGCTGCTCCCACGGATCCTCGGGAAAGCCGCCGACTTCTTCCTTGACCAGCGCCTTGAAGCGCTCGACCAACAGTTTGAGGTCGTCCGCATCCAGCTCCGTGTCGAGTTGGACGCCCTTTTCCTCCTTGAGCTCGTCGATGAGCCGCTCAAACTTGGAGTTGTCAACACCGAGGACGACGTCGCTGTACATCTGGATAAACCGGCGGTAGCTGTCATAGGCAAACCGCGCGTTGTTGCTCTTTTTGATCAAGCCCTCGACGGCAGCGTCGTTGAGCCCGAGGTTAAGGATGGTGTCCATCATGCCAGGCATCGAAACCCGGGCGCCCGAACGGACCGAGAGGAGGAGCGGGTCTTCCGTCGAGCCAAACTTGCCGCCCATGACCTCCTCCACCTTGGCCATGTTCTCCCGGATCTGTTCCTCAAGACCTTCGGGCCACTGCCGGTTGTTTTTGTAGTAATCAATGCAGACTTCGGTCGTGATGGTGAAGCCTGCGGGGACCGGAATGCCGAGGTTGACCATTTCTGCCAGGTTCGCGCCCTTGCCGCCGAGCAGGTTGCGCATGCTCCGATCGCCTTCGGCGACCTTTCCGCCGAAGAAGTACACCATCTTCTTGGCTGACATCGTCATCCTCCTCTTATCCCTGTATGAACGGGTGGGACAGAATCGGTCCCCCCCGGTACAAACCATGCCAAGTTACTGTTTCGGCGACCAGGCCCGTTTTTCCTCTAACTTCTCCCTTTCACGAGCGAAAGATCGGCCACATGACCAAAGGCGGCGACCACCTCTTGCAGGAGCGCCAGGCGATTGTTGCGGACGGCCTCGTCTTGCGCCATCACAAGAACCGCGTCGAAGAAGGCATCCACCCGGGGACGAAGCCCGGCCAAAATCTGCAACGCCTGCTCATAGCGGCCCGCCATTGCCTCAGCCTCCACCTCGGGACGCACCTTGCGCAGGGCGTCCCAGAGCTTGGCCTCCTCGTCGTCGGAAAAGAGCTTGGGATCCACCACGGCTTCGCTCGAGGCCTTCTTCGCCAGGTTGGCCGCCCTTTGGTACGCGGTGATCAGCGCCGCAAAGGTCTCGGTACCGGCAGCCTCTTGCAGCGCTTTGGCTCTTTGCCACGCCGCGATGAGGTCGTCGACGCCCAAAGCCAAGGCGGCGTCGACCAAATCGTGCCGCACGCCCTCTTCGATCAAGAGGTGGCGCATTCTTGCCGCGAAAAAGTCGAGGACTTGGGCGACGACTTCGTGAGGCTCCTCGATGACGCCGGTGTATCCATCCGCCGCGGCCTCGAGGAGCTGCCGCAACCGGATGGGGGTGCGATGCGCCAACTGGATTCGGATGATGCCCAGCGCCTGGCGCCGCAAGGCGTAGGGATCGGCCGAGCCTGTGGGCACAAGGCCAATGCCGAAGCAGCCTACGATGGTGTCGGCCTTGTCGGCGAGGCTCACCAGGATGCCTGGCAGGGTCTTGGGAAGCTCGTCGCTGGCGTGCCGGGGAAGATAATGCTCAAAGATAGCCTCGGCTACGCTGGCGTCCTCACCCGAACGCAGGGCGTACTCCCGGCCCATCACTCCCTGCAGCTCGGGGAACTCGTACACGACGTTGGTGACGAGGTCCGCCTTGCACAACGTCGCGGCACGGTCGGCCTTCTCTAAGTCTGCCTCCGGCAGCCCTCCCCCGATGCGCTCGATGATCTTCCGGACTCGCTGGGTCTTGTCCCATAGGCTTCCCAGCCGTTCTTGGAAAACGACCGACTTGAGCTCCTCCACCCGCTGGCTCAGAGGGCGCTTGAGATCCTCGGTGTAAAAGAAACGGGCGTCCGCAAGGCGCGCCGAGAGTACCTTCTCATTGCCTGCGCGCACAATGTCGATCCCGGTTTCGTCCCCGTTTCGCACCGCGATAAACACGGGCAAGAGGGCCTTGTCCCGCACGGGGAAATACCTTTGGTGCTCTTTCATCGTGAGCACCAGGATCTCCTCCGGCACCTCGAGGTATGCCGGATCAAATTGCCCCCTGAGTGCCGTCGGCCACTCGACGAGGTGAGTCACTTCGTCGAGCAAAACTTCGTCCAGCATGAGTTCGCCGCCGATCTCGCGTGCGAGCGTTTCGATTTGCTGGAGGATCCGGGACCTCCGCTCTTCCACGTCGACGAGGACCCGGCCTTCCTCGCGCAAGACCTCGACGTACGCTTCTGCGGCGGGCAATGGGATCGCGCGGTCGGCGAGGACGCGATGGCCCCGCGTCGTCTTTCCCGCGACGACTCCTTCGAGCTCAAAGGGGATCACCTCCCTCCCCCACATGGCGACGAGCCAGCGAATCGGGCGGGCGAAGCGAAGCGTCCCATCCCCCCAGCGCATGGACTTAGGAAAACGCAAAGAGGCCACGACGTTCGCGAGAAGCTCCGGAAGCACCTCTTGCACGGGCTTGCCGGGTTGGCGGTGGACCGCGAAAACGTACGCTCCACCGTCGATTTCCTTGACCGCCAGCGATTCGACCGGGACGCCTTGGCTGGCGGCAAAACCTTGCGCCGCCCGGGTGGGTGCCCCGTTTTCGTCAAAGGCGGCGCGGGCGGGTGGCCCCTTCACCTCTTGCACCATATCCTCTTGCCGCTCGGCCACACCCTCGACCATCAAAGCGAGGCGGCGCGGCGTACCCAGCGTGCGAACGGTTCCATGGGCGATGCGGTGCCCTTCAAGCTGCTCTTTTCCGATGCGGGCCAGCTCCGCGAGCGCAGGTCCGACAAACCGGGCCGGGCACTCTTCCATCCCGATCTCAAGGAGCAAATACTCCCGCCTCATCGGATCGTCGCCTCCTTGTTGGCCTTGGCCAGGAGGGGAAATCCTAAACGCTCCCGGGACTCCAAGTACTTTTCCGCGCAGCGCCGGGCAAGATGGCGCACGCGCCCGATGTATGCGGTGCGCTCGGTGACGCTGATGGCGCCCCGGGCGTCCAGCAAGTTAAAGGTGTGCGAGCACTTCAGCACCCAGTCGTAAGCCGGCAAGACGTACCCCGCCTCAAGAACACGCAAAGCTTCTTTTTCGTAGGCGTCAAAGGCCCGAAACAGCATGGCGGTGTCGGCCACTTCGAAGTTGTAGTGGGATTGCTCGACTTCGTTTTGATGAAACACGTCCCCGTAGGTGACACCCTCCACCCACTCGAGGTCGTAGACATTGTCGACATTTTGCATGTACATGGCAATTCGCTCGATGCCGTAGGTGATCTCGGCCGAAACCGGCTTGAGATCGATCCCACCCACTTGTTGGAAGTAGGTAAATTGAGTAATCTCCATTCCATCGAGCCAGACTTCCCAGCCCAGGCCCCATGCGCCCAGTGTGGGCGACTCCCAGTCGTCCTCGACAAAGCGGATATCATGCTCTCTGGGGTCGATGCCAAGGCTTCGCAACGAATCGAGATACATTTCGAGGACGTCGTCGGGAGAAGGTTTGAGAATCACTTGATACTGGTAATAATGCTGCAGCCGGTTGGGGTTTTCACCGTAGCGGCCATCGGTCGGCCGGCGCGACGGCTGCACGTACGCCGACTTCCACGGCTCGGGGCCGAGCACTCTCAAAAATGTTGCCGGGTGAAAAGTGCCGGCGCCCACTTCCATATCGTAGGGCTGGACGACGACGCAGCCACGCTCGGCCCAAAAACGGTTGAGGGCAAAGATCAGCTCTTGGAAATTCATGAGGCGCCTCCTTTCTCAAGTCCGTGCATCAAGACATCAAAAAGACCTCCCGCCCTGTCACTGCAGGGACGGAAGGTCATTTCCGCGGTTCCACCCTGATTGCCGCAGGAATCCTTTCTTTCCCGCGACCCCTCAAGTGTCGATCAAGCACATCCAAAGCGCCTTCGGCGGTGCGCTCACCCCAGGCTTGCAGCCGAGGGCCCGGGTCTCTGGCGACGGGATCCGTCATTGCGAGAGCGCGGCCCGCTTACTCCTCTTTGTCATCTGTGCCCATGGTTTTCGCCTTGTCAAGCTCCAGGTCACGGTAAAAATACCACAGGCGCTACTTTTCGTCAACGGGGGCCAGCTAGGCCAGGTCTTTGATCGACGCGAGAAAATCTAAAGACTTCAAAGGACGCGCCAGCCGGTAATCGATATAGGCGCGTCCTACGGTCTCCAGCGCTTGGCTGTCGTCAAGCGAAGGGCGCATCACCCCGAGGCGCTGGGCCGGGGCGAGCATCAGCTGCTTCATCCACTGGATCGTCGACGGCCGCACAGCGATCGCAGTCGGGTCCTTCGAAAGGCACCGGGGACACAACAATCCCCCTTCCCTGACGCTAAAGCGGGCTTCGCTGGCGACGCTGCCGCAACCGACACAATGGCGGAGCTCCGGCTGGTAACCGAGGAGAACCATCAAATGCAGTTCAAACCAGCGCAGGACGATCTCTGGAGGCTTGTCCTGGTCGAGGGCCGTGAAACTCTCGTAAAGCAGGGCAAACAGGTCTTCGCTGGGTTCCTCCGGCTCCACGCTGAGGTCCAGCAACTCCGCGATGTAACTTGCATGTGCCATCTTGATCAGGTCATTCCGCAGGCCTGCGAAGCTTTCCTGGATCTCAGCCTGGCTGATGGTGTCTAACGAGCGGCCCGAGTACATCAAGTAATTCCCGTAGGTGAAAAGCTGGGTGGCTCCCATCAGGCGGCTCCGGGCCCTGCGGCTGCCCCGGGCCACGCCTTCGACTTTGCCGCGGTCGCGCGTGTAGAGGGTGATGATACGGTCCGCTTCACCGAGGTTGCGCGTCCGGACGACGATCCCCTCGGTCTTGTACAGCGCCATATCATCACCTCCCAAGAGTTAGTGAAACTCGGACGCAGCGTGCTCCCCCCTGGCAGTGGCAGCCTCGAGCGTTGCCGTTTCGTCCTGAAAACGGTCGTTTCCGGCGCTTTGCTGCTCCGCTGCCCGCTCACCGGCGAGGTGCCGCTGGTACCAAACATACAAGAGGTAGGCTCCCACGTGACCCGACGACTGAAACAATCGCCAAAACAACTCAGGTTTGGTCATGGCCCACTGGCTAACCTCCCACGATGACCCTTACCTATCGTGGGGCATCGCCTGGCCCTTTATGCGGCCTACCTGCGAAAAAGCGTAAACAAAAGCGTCAAGATCACACTGATCAGGATTGAAGTGGCGAGGGGAAAATAAAAGACAAACCCTTCCCGCTTGATGTAAATGTCTCCTGGCAGCCGCCCGATAAAAGGAATTTTCCCTGCCACGGTCAAGAGCAGTCCCATCCCTAACAACAAGGCGCCCGCGATGATCAAGAGCCGTCCCATTTCGCTCATCGCGCGTTCACCTCGATCCATACGTCTTGCTCCATCATACCCACCGTGGGCCCGGACTAAAACAAGGCTTCCTGAATTCCCTCTTGCGGCCGTGCGCGCCCTTCTGCCGGCAGCGGCCGCCCCAAGTGCCGGTACGCTGCCGAGGTCGCCACTCGCCCTCTCGGCGTTCGCTGCAGGTAACCGAGTTGCATCAGGAAGGGCTCGTAGACATCCTCGATGGTGTCGACATCTTCGCTGATGGCCGCAGCCAGGGTCTCGACACCGACCGGTCCACCTTCAAACTTGTCGATGATCGCCGCCAGCAATTTCCGGTCGGTGCGATCCAGTCCCCTGTCGTCCACCTCGAGGAGATCGAGGGCTTCCCGGGCCACGGTCTTGGTAATCTGCCCGTCGGCTCGGACCTGAGCGTAGTCCCGCACCCGGCGCAAGAGCCTCAGGGCGACACGAGGCGTGCCGCGTGAGCAGCGCGCGATCTCGTGAGCTCCGTCTTGGTCGATCGGCACCCCTAATATCCGCGCAGCGCGGGTAACCACCTCTGTAAGCTCGCTTACCGTATAAAAGTCCAGGGACTCGATGACGCCAAAGCGGTCGCGCAGCGGCGAGGTGAGCAGTCCCGCGCGGGTCGTCGCCCCGATTAGAGTAAATTGGGGAAGTTCCAGCCGCACCGAACGCGCGCTGGGCCCCTTGCCAATGATGATGTCCACGGCGTGGTCCTCCATCGCCGGGTAGAGGACCTCCTCGACCGTCCGGTTAAGCCGGTGAATCTCATCGATAAAGAGCACGTCGCGAGGCTGAAGATTGGTCAGGATCGCGACCAGATCTCCCTGCCGTTCGATGGCGGGACCGGACGTCACCCGGATGCCGACGCCCATTTCATTGGCGATGATGTGCGCGAGGGTGGTCTTTCCCAAGCCCGGCGGCCCATGGAGCAAGACATGGTCTAGGGCGTCGCCCCGGGCACGGGCCGCTTCGACAAAGAGGCTGAGCTTTTCCTTGACGCGGGATTGACCCACGTAGTCGGCCAACCGGCGCGGGCGCAAAGTAGCCTCTGCCTCTTCCTCGTCAAAGCGCCGCACCGGCCCGAGGAGCCGTTCGTCTTCGAGTGGCATCGCGATCCGCCTCCTCAAGAAAGGTCCCCGCGTTGTCGCGGAAACGCCTGGCGGCTTTCGTTTCTCCAATCGCCGGAGCCGCCCGCTACTTCCTAGTGTCCAAGCGTTTCAACGCGGCTTTGATCAATCCCTGGACGTCGCCGGTGCCGCTCTCTTCGGACAGCGCCTCGCGCAGCGCGGCCGTCGCGTCGTCTTCGCCAAAGCCTAAGGCGAGCAGCGCCGCAAGGGCGTCGTCGACGCGGTGATCTGCCGGGAGGGCCTTATGCTGCCGAGGAGACTCGGCCTCCCCCATACCGTGAAACTCTTTGATCCTGTCTCTTAATTCGAGCAGCATGCGGGCGGCCGTCTTCTTGCCGATGCCTGGAATTTTGGTGAGGGCCCGCTCATCGCCCGCCATCACCGCGCTGGCCAAGGCCTCCGGCGACATGTGGGAAAGGATGGTCAAAGCCAGCCTCGGCCCGATTCCCCCGACACCCAACAAGGTTTCAAACATGCGCAGCTCTTCGCGACGGGGAAATCCGTAGAGCTGGATCGCGTCTTCCCGCACATGGGTCGAGATAAAGAGGGTGGCGGTCTCCCCTTTGGCGGGCAACGACTCGAGCGCCGTCTCAGCGATAAAGACCTGGTAACCCACCCCACCCACGTCGAGGATCAACTCTCCCCCGGCGCACTCCACCACGGCCCCGCGCAGTCTGCGAATCATCGCGAACCGTCCTTCCGCCCGGCAAGATCGTCGTAGCGGGCGAGGCGAAGGGCGCTTGTGTGGTGGTGGGCGTGGCAAATGGCAATAGCGAGGGCGTCGGCGGCATCATCGGGCTTAGGAAACTCCTTAAGCCGCAAGAGGGCTCGCACCATAAAGGCCACTTGCCGTTTATCCGCTCGTCCTTGACCCGTGACCGCCTGTTTCACTTGGTGAGGAGGGTACTCCACCACCTCGACTCCTCGCTGGGCCGCGGCCAGCAAGAGGACGCCTCGGGCTTGACCGACGGAAAAGGCGGTGGTGGTGTTGCGGCTAAAGAAAAGCTCCTCCACCGCGACGACATCGGGCTGATAGAGTTCCAGGAGGCCGTGCATCTGCTGGAAAATCTCTTTGAGCCGCTGGGGCAAGCTCAGACGAGCCGGAGTCTCGATCGCGCCGTACGCCAGCGGCTCAAGCTCGCCCACGCGAAAGGCGACCACGCCATAACCGGTGGTCGCGGTGCCCGGATCCATCCCCAAAATGATCAATGCCCCAAAGCCTCCTGACCGCGCGCAAAATGACGCATCACCAGGTTTACTTCGGGGGAAAGTTGGAAAACTCCTTTACGCATGGCCACAGGCCGCCGCTCTCAAGCCTGCAGGGCCGCGGCTTTTTTCTTGCAGATGGCTTGGCCGGCCCCACGCGCTACGACAGGATCACTGAGTTGAGGTAAGCCCTTCGAGAATCTCGGGCAAATCCGCGCGGTCGGTGAAGGGAATCCCACGAATCACCGCGTCTTTTGCCGGCTCGCTAAGGCCGTCGATGGAGATATTGGTCAGCTCCAGCAGTTCGTGACAACCGTTGGGCACGCCCGAAAAGATGGCGACATGCCCCTCCACGGCCCTGAGAAAGCCGCCTGGCCCTTGGGGCACACACCTCAGATCGACAACGAGCCGCGTCGGGGAAAAGCTGAGAATGCTCCAGTCGGGTCGCGTGGCCCGCAGCTCCGCCAAGGAGAGGCCGACGAGCTCGGGATCCACCCGGACCACCTCGGTCCACGAGACCTGCCCGCTTTCGGGGACGTAGCGCAACACCAGCTCGGCGCCCTCTTGCACGACGCTCTCCACCCGAGGAGCAAGCTTTTCCTGGGGCACAGGCATGCCGCCAAATCGGAGATACGTGTACCCGAACGTAGCGGCAAACAAGAAGACGCCTACGACGTACAAGATCAACCGATCTCGAGAAGCCAACGAACCTCCCCCCAAGTCTGGTAGATCTTGAGCGTATCATGCCCAGGGGGAGGCGAGTGTATGAATCTCGTTTCTAATTTTGAATCGCTTGAAGAGCCTCTTCCGAAATGTCGAGGTTGGCGTAAACGTCTTGCACGTCGTCGTGGTCTTCTAGAGCATCCAAGAGCGCCAAAAGCTTCTTGGCATTTTCGCCCTCGACCGAGACGGTGTTTTTAGGACGCATGGTGATGCCCGCCGACTCGATGGTCCACCCGCCAGCGCTTAGAGCCTCTTGCACCGACTGGTACGACTCGGGCTCAGTCCAGATGGTATACACGCCGTCGCTCACTTCGACGTCTTCGGCCCCCGCTTCGACCGCAGCCATCATCAATTCGTCCTCGTCGACACCCTCGGCGTTAACGCGGATTTCGCCCTTCCGTTCAAACATCCACGCAACGCAACCGGACTCGCCCAAGTTTCCCCCGTACTTGGAGAAAAGATGGCGAATATCGGCCGCGGTTCGGTTGCGGTTATCGGTCATGATTTGCAACATCACCGCAACGCCACCGGGACCGTAGCCCTCATAAATCAGCTCTTCGTACGCGTCTCCTTCGGTCCCGCCGACAGCCCGCTTGATCGCTCGTTCGATGTTTTCATTGGGAACGTTGTACGACCGGGCCTTATCGATGGCAAGCCGCAGTCGGAAGTTGGTGCTAGGATCAGGGCCGCCTTCGCGCGCTGCGACCGTGATGAGCCGCGCCATCTTTGTAAAAAGCTTTCCTCGGCGGGCGTCCTCCTTGGCTTTTTTGTGTTTGATGTTGTCCCATTTCGAGTGGCCTGCCATTCCCAAGCCCCCCTTGCCTGGCCGTAAGTGTAACGTGACCTCTTATAAATCTACCATAAGATCCGAGGGGCTGTCGACCGGGCGGGTACCCTACCGCAACGGGCGCCGGCGCTGAAGTTCGCGAATCTTTGCCGTGACAAACCGGTACGAGAAATAGACGAGCAAAATGGCAACAATCGGATGAGTCCAGCGGGCAATGAGGAGGAAGTCGTAGACACCGTGGAGGAGCGCGGCGATTCCAAGCCCTGTCAAGGCCAGTTTCCAGGCCGAACGGGGGTTCCGGTGCGCAAGCCCCAAGTATAGTCCGGCCACACCGCCAAAAGAGGCATGTGCCAGGGTCGCGATCACCGCCCTTACAGGCGCGACTTCGAAGCCGAAGGTGAGGACGTAAAACAGGTTTTCCAAGGCGGCAAAACCCAAGGACGCGCTGACGGCATAGATGATCCCGTCGACGGGCTCGTTAAACGCCCGGTGGCGGAACGCCGTAACCACGACCGCGAGAAGCTTCAGGCCTTCCTCGCCCAGGCCCACCACCAAGAGGGCCACAAGAAACCGGACGAGGAGGTGCGTGGGCTGGGTCAGGTGTTCCTTAAAAGGAAGCTCGAGGATCAAGGCAGGAAAAACCGCCAACATCCCGGCCACAAACGTGATGATGACGAGGTAGACCGGTTCCTTGTCATACCGATCCTGGCGATAAAAAAACCAGACCCATAGGAGTCCGGGGACAAAGGAGGCGACGATCAACGCAAGCAGACGCAATCCGGCCACAACCTTTAGGGAGATTTGCCTCAGCTTATGCTCCCCGGTTGGCGCCGGATTATGCCGGTGGAAGCTTCACGCGCCGGCCGGACTACGCGGCCGTGCTCCAAAGGTGACGGGCTTCCCGGGCGTAATCGAGGCCCGCCGCAAGCGAGAGGATCACGCCGGTACCGCAGACCCAAAGGCCTAGGGAAAGACCGGCGATCACCATCAAGAAGCCGATGAAGAGGACCACCGTCGCGACCTTGCCCAAGGTGCGCGCACTGGGGACGCGCAAGCCGCGGCGAAGCAACACCGCTCCTCCCAGGAGAAGAAGCGCCTCTTTGACGAAGAGCGCCCAAAACATCCATGGCGGCAAGAGGGCCTGGTGAAGCAGGACAGCTAAGAGGGCGATGCTCAGCACCTTGTCGGCGATCGGGTCGAGAAGTTGACCTAAGGGGCTGATCTCCCCCCGGGAGCGGGCGAGATACCCATCGAGGCCGTCCGACGCTGCTGCCGCGAGCAGGAGGATCAGCCCGGCCCACCTCCAAAGGGACCCTTCCTGGAGCAAAGCATAGACAATGGGAACTGTCAAAAGAAGACGGACGAAGCTGACCACGTTGGCCGCGGTGAGCCACCGGGCTTTCTCGTTCACGCCCACCCCTCCTCAGGATACGAAAAGCGCCCCACGCGCGGAGCGTGGGGCAGGAGAAAAGGTGTGCCGGCGACGTGCTACTCTCCCACCGGGTTTCCCCGGCAGTACCATCACCGCTGAGGGGCTTAACTTCCGTGTTCGGAATGGGAACGGGTGGGTCCCCCTCGCTATGGTCACCGGCAACGGTGAAAGGTGTGTGCGGTTTTGGTTGGTGCCAGGCGGCTGGCACCCTGACGACTGCACAGTGAGGATGGTGTAGACTTTCTGAGGAAGGAGAAGGTCAAGCCCTCGACCGATTAGTACCCGTCAGCTGAGCACGTTACCGTGCTTACACCTCGGGCCTATCAACCTGGTGATCTACCAGGGGTCTTACTCCCTCGAGGGGATGGGAGATCTCATCTTGAGGGGGGCTTCGCGCTTAGATGCTTTCAGCGCTTA
>PKEU01000198.1 GCA_002919195.1 bacterium | reverse complement strand
GCCCGCAGGTACGTGGCGAGAATGCCCACCAGCATGATGGCGCTACCGACCATGGTGTAGATAAAGAACTTGATCGCCGCGTATTCCCTGCGGGGACCGCCCCAGATGCCGATAATGAAGTACATCGGCACGAGGAGGAGCTCCCAAAAGAGGAAGAACAGGATGTAGTCCAGGGCGACGAAGACGCCGTACATCGCCGTCTGCAGCGCCAGCATCCAGGCGAAAAACTCTTTGGAGCGGTGCTCGATGTTCCAGGAAGCCAAGATCGCGAGGACACTCACGATCCCTGTGATGATCAACATCGGATAGCTGATCCCGTCGACACCGACGTGATAGCTGACACCGATGCTGGGAATCCAGTTGGCCCGCTGTTCAAATTGGATGCCGGGATTGGAGGCGTCAAAGGGTCCCCACATCCCCAGGACCAACACCAATGCAGCCAAGGAGACAACCAGCGCCCACTTGCGGTGAATGTCGTGGTTCTCCTTGGGAAGGAAGAGGCTGACGATGGCTCCCAAGAGCGGGAGGAATACGATGAGCGTGAGCATTCGTTCTTAACCCCCTATGCGCCATTGACCTCGCCAGATGGTGCCCGGCGATGGACAGCTTTGACCCACGTGCCGCGTGAACGATGCGCCGTCTACCCGCCAAAGGCAAAGACGAGAAGGCCGACGACCACCGTCACAAAGAGAGCAAGCACATACGATTGGACGTAGCCGGTCTGCAGTCTTCTCAGCACCGCACCTCCCGACCTCACGAGGACGGCAATGCCGTTGACCGCACCGTCGATCACATCCAGGTCAAATTCGCCTGTCGCCCGGCTCAGCTTTGCGGCGCCGTAGCCCACCAGGTTGACGATCCCGTCGATGACGACCCGGTCAAACCAGCCGACGATGCGCGAAATGGCCACCGTGCCGCGCACGAACACCAGATGGTAAAGCTCATCGAAGTAATACTTGTTCTTGAGCAGCGCCCATACGGGCCGGAGATTGTCGATCACCGCCCGGCGCGAGATGACCCCCAAGCCGTAGATGAGGATCGCGGCGCCTACGCCTACGACCCAGCTGGCAGTCGCCCAAAAGAGCACGAAGGGCGACGCCGCTGCTTCGTGCGGGTGATCGAAATAGACGAAGTGCGAGAACCACCAGCCGGTGTGCGGCGAGTTCGCAAAGCCCAGCACCACGGCCAGCGCCGCCAAGATGATGAGGGGCACCGTCATCGTGGCGGGCGACTCATGGGCCCGATCAAAGCGCTTTTTGTCCCTGGGCTGGCCGAAGAACGTGAGGATGGTCGCCCGAGTGATGTAAAAGGCCGTAAAGACGGCGGCAATCACCAGGATCCAAAAGAGGGCCGTGTAGCCACCCTCGTGAGCGGCCAGGAGAATTTCGTCCTTGCTCCAAAAACCCGCCAGAGGATAGATGCCGGCCAGCGCTCCTGACCCAATCGCCCACGTCCAGAAGGTGACGGGCATCTTTTTGTATAGGCCGCCCATCTCGTGCATGTTTTGCGTATCCACACCGTGGATGACGCTGCCCGACGCCAAAAACAGCAAGGCCTTAAAGATGGCGTGGGTTACGAGATGGAAGATCCCGGCCGTGTATCCTCCGACACCCAGAGCCACCATCATGAAGCCCAGCTGGCTGACCGTGGAGTAAGCCAGCACCTTCTTGATATCTTCCATCACCAAAGCGATGCTGGCGGCAAAGATGGCCGTGATGCCGCCCACCCAGGCGACCGTCATCAAGGCCGTCGGGGAGGGAGCAAAGATGCCGTAGGCCCGCGCGACCAGATAAACGCCGGCGGCAACCAGCGTCGCCGCGTGAATCAACGCGGAGACTGACGTGGGGCCGGCCATCGCGTCGGGAAGCCACACGTGCAAAGGAAACTGCGCCGACTTTCCGACGGCGCCCGCAAAGATCAGCACGGCAGCCACCGCCAAGGCGGCGCCGGCAAAATCTCCGGCGGCGACGGCCTGGGCCACCCCGTCGAACTGGAACGTCCGGGCGTGGAAAAAGATGAGCATGATGCCGATGAACATGCCCACGTCGCCGACGCGGGTGGTCAAAAAGGCCTTCATGGCGGCGTAGCCGACGTCTTGCTTTTCATACCAGTGCCCGATCAGAAGGAAGGAGCAAAGACCGATCAGCTCCCAGAAGATAAAGAGCATGAGGAAGTTATCGGCGAGCACCAGGCCCAGCATCGACGCGGTAAAGAGGGAGAGGATCGCATAGTACCTCTTGTAGCGGACGTCGCCGTGCATATAACCCAAGCTGTAGATGTGGACCAGAAAGCTGATCAACGTGACCACGACCAACATCGTCGCGGTGATGGGATCGACCTGATACCCCATCCTCAGCTGGATCGAACCGAAAAACGCCCAGACCATGTCGGCGGCCACCCGCGCGCCGCCGATCACGTCGAACAAGATCGCGAGGGAAAGGAGCAACGACGCGCCGACCGCGGCGATGCCGATCCTATCCCCGTCGCCCTTGACGGTTTGGCCTGCCAGTGAAATGAAGAGGAAGGATGCCAGCGGTAAGACCGGTACTAACCAGGCAAGCTCTGCCATCTCGTGCCACCTACCATTTCAACAGGTTGATCTGGTCGATGTCGATATGAGCCTTACGGCGGGCGACCATGAGAATAATCGCCAAGCCGACCGCCGCCTCGGCCGCGGCCACCGTCATCACAAAGACGGTGAACACCTGTCCCAGCGCCTGGTCGGGACCGACATACCGCGAAAAGGCGACCAGGTTGATGTTGACGCTGTTGAGCACCAGCTCGATGCACATGAGCACCCGGATCGCGTTGCGCTGGGTCAAGGCGCCGTAGACGCCTAAACCAAACATCAACGCGCTGACCGCGAGGACGACGGAGAGGGAGAGAGTCATTGTCCGCTTTCCTCCTTCAACGCCAGGGCGATGGCGCCGACCAACGCGACCAAGAGGACGACCGACGCGACCTCAAAGGGAATCACAAAGCGCGTGAACAAGGCCTCACCAAGCAACCTCGGGGTATCCGTGGACACGGAGCCCGGAGGGCTCGGCCACTCCCCCCGGTTGACCAAAGCAACCATCACGGCCGCAAAGCCGATCGCCGTCACCAAAGGGAGAAAGCTCCTCCGCGTTGGCGCCGCCGATGAGGCCGCATCGGAGCCAGCTTCGGGCGACGGGCCTCGCAATTCCTCCGGAGTCGAGAGCATAATGCCAAAGATGATGATCGTCGTGACCGCGCCTACGTAAACCAGCACTTGGGCGGCGGCGAGGAAATCGGCGCCCAGGAGGAGGAAGATGCCTGCCACCCCGAAAAACGTCAGGCCCAGCCATAGGGCGGCGTGCATGATCTTGCGCGAGACGACGACCCGATAGGCGCTAAAAAGCGTCACAGCGGCGACGGCGAGAAAAACCCAGTCTGTGACCGTCATCGCGTCGGTTCCCCTCCCGTCTTGATGCCAAAGTTAATCGTCTCGGTCACTTGCCGCCTGCCGATCTCCGCCAAGCGGTCACGATCGAAGACGAGGTTTTTCAGGTCGTAATCGGCCAGCTCATACTGGTCCGACATCGCCAGCGCGTCGAAGGGGCAAGCCTCCACGCAGAGGCCGCAGTACATGCACCAGGTCGCATCGAGGTTATACACGTCGAGGACCTTGATCTTTTTCCCTTCCTCGCGGTGCGATTGAATCTCAATGCACTCGACGGGGCAAGCCCGCGCGCACAGTTCGCACGAGACGCACTTCAGATTCCCTTCGGCATCGGAAAGAAGAACGGGGATGCCTCGATACCCGATCGGAAGGTCTAGGCGCTCGTCGGGGTACTGCACCGTAATCGCGGGCGTGACCATGTTTTTCCCCGTCACCTTTAATCCCAAGATGGCACTCTTGAGCGCCTTGTACACCTCGGCGAGAAACTTTCGCATCTTGAGCGATCAGCTCCTTGATCAGCTATCGGCGTCTTACGGCCTTTGACCCGTTGGACACGCTGCCGGAAGACCTAGCGGATCAAGACGTAGACGCCTGTAAACGCCAGGTTGACGAGAGAGAGGGGAAGGAGGCCCTTCCATCCTAACTCCATCAACTGGTCGACCCGGATCCGCGGCAAAGTCCAGCGGATCCACATCACCAAGAAGATGAAGAAATACACCTTGATCAAAAACCAGACAACCGGGGGCAACACCGGGCCGCTCCAACCGCCGAAAAACAAGGTCGACGCGATCGCGGCAAAGGTGATCAGGTTGGCGTACTCAGTCAGGTACAACAGCGCCCATCTCATGCCGCTGTACTCGGTGTTGTACCCAGCTACCAGCTCCTGTTCGGCCTCGGAGAGGTCAAAGGGGGACCGGTTGAGTTCGGCCAGCGACGCCGTCAGAAAAACGAGGAAACCCAAAGGCTGCACCAGGATGTACCAAAAGCTTTGCCGTTGGGCCTCGACGATCTCCTGCAGGCTCAAGGACCCTGCCAGGAGAGCCACTGCCACCACCGAGATCACCAAAGGCACCTCGTAGCTGATGAGCTGGGCCGTAGATCTCATGGCGCCCAAGAGAGACCACTTGTTGTTGGAACTCCAGCCTGCCATGAGAAACGAGATCACCACAAAGGAGGTGAGGGCCGCGATGAAAATCAACGCGATGTTGAGGTCCTGCGCAATCAAGGTCGGGCCAAAGGGGATGACCATAAACACCGCAAAGGCTGGCGCGAAGGCGACAATCGGCGCGAGGACAAACACCCACCGGTCGACGCCGCTGGGAATGATGTCTTCCTTAGATATCAGCTTGATGACGTCAGCCAGTGACTGGATGATCCCGTGGGGACCTGTCCTCATTGGGCCCATCCGCCGCTGCATATGCCCCGCCACTTTGCGCTCCATCCAGATCAAAAACATGCAGTTGAGCAAGATAAAGAGGAGCAAGATCAGGGATTTGACCAGGGGCGGGACCAGGTTGGCCAGCCAGAGGGGCACGCCCATCTGGACCAGGCCGTTGTGCATCGCGGTAAACATGTCCATTTACCGGTCCACCTCGCCCATGACGATATCGATGCTGCCGATGCTTGCCACCAGGTCGGCGATGAGGCCGCCCCGGGCCATGATGTTGAGCAGCTGCAGGTGCACAAAGCACGGCGACCGCCACTTCAGCCGGTACGCCCGGTCGCTTCCGTCGCCCACCAGGTAGCAGGCAACCTCGCCGCGGGCCGACTCGATCCGTGCGTAGGTGTCGCCTTCGAGCTTGATACGGCGGGGCACTTTACCCATCACGTCGCCGGAGGGCATATCGGCCAAGCCGTGACGGACGAGTTTGGCGCTCTCGACCATCTCCTGCATACGAACCATATACCGGTCGTAGCAATCACCGTTTTGCCCGACGGGCACTTCAAAATCGTAGCGATCGTAGAGGAGGTAAGGATCGTTTTTCCGCACGTCATATTTGACGCCGCTGGCCCGGAGCACCGGGCCGCTGGCTCCGTAGGCGATGGCTTCCTCGGCGGTGATGACCCCCACGCCTTGAGTTCGCTTTTCGAAGATGCGGTTGCCCGTCACCAGCTCGTGATAGTCTTCAAGGCGCTTTTCAAAGTCTTTCAGGTAACGCTCCACCGTGCTCTCAAATCCGTCGAAGACGTCGTTGCGCACGCCGCCAAAGCGGAGATAATTGTAGAGCATACGGGCTCCCGTCACAGCCTCAAAGATATCGAGGAGCCGCTCCCGCTCGCGCCAGGCATACAAAAACGCCGTGGTGGCGCCCAGGTCCATCGCAAAGGTGCCAAACCAGAGGAGGTGGCTTGCGATCCTCTGGAGCTCGGACATGATAAATCGAATATACTGAGCTCGCTCGGGCACCTCGATTTCGAGAAGCTTTTCCACGGCCATCACATAGACCAACTCGTCGTGGATGGCGGCGAGGTAATCCGTGCGGTCAGTGTAAGGAATCACCTGAAAGAGCTGTCGCTTTTCGGCGATCTTTTCAAAGCAGCGATGCAAATATCCAATATCCGCCTGGGCGTCGATCACCTTTTCGCCGTCCAAGCGGGTGAGCACGCGCAAAACCCCGTGGGTGCTTGGGTGCTGGGGTCCCATATTGACGAAGAGCTCTTCGGAACGGATCCCCGGGCTCTCCGTCCGGGCGACCATCTCTTGCATGCTCGCGGCCACCTCCTAACTAACGCTCTTCGCGCCGGCTCGCATGGAGCCGGTAATACGTCTCCCGGGTGACGCGCTCTCGGGGAGGACGTTCATCGACGTAATCTTTGCGGAGCGGATGCCCGACCCAATCCTCCCGCATGAGGATGCGGCGCAGGTTGGGGTGTCCGTCAAAGCGGACGCCCATCAGGTCCCACGCTTCGCGCTCGTGAAAGTCCGCGGTCGGCCAGACGGACGTAACAGAGGGGACCCAAGGATCCTCTCTTCCGGGCGCGTCCACTTTCACCACGAGTTTCCGGTTGGCCATGAGATCCAAGAGGTGATAGACCACCTGGAATCCCTTATCCATATAATCGACCGCGGAGACCATGCTGAGGTAGTTGAAGTTGAGGCGCGCATCATCCCGCAACGTACGGGCCACCTCGAGCCACTTTTCCCGCGGCACGTGGAGCTCGACCCAACCGTCGCTGCGGGGGATCGGCTCGTACTCGGGCAGGACGGCCTTGATCCCATCGACAACACTCTGCATCAGGGGGGAGAGGGGAGCCTGCTTTTCGACCTCCCCGTTGGCCCCAGTCGCTTCGACGTTTTCTTGATTGGAACGTTCATCAGCCATTGGCGTCTTGGCACCCCCTTGCTACACCGGGCGGCGGCCGCCGTCACACAGTGTAGCGGCGGGCTCTCATGGCCCGCCGTATACTCCTCACCTACATCCAACGATCCACCGTCACGCCCGCGCGGCCGATTTTTGTGGAATCCCCTCGCGAGCGATCTTTTCCTGCAGTTTGAGGACACCGTGCAACAGCGCCTCGGGCCTCGGAGGACAACCCGGCACGTACACATCGACGGGAACGACCCGGTCGACACCGTCGACGATGTTGTACTCGCCGTGATAGGGGCCGCCGTTGATCGCGCAGCCGCCCATGGCCAAGACCCACCGGGGCTCGGCCATCTGGTCGTACAGCACCTTGACCCGATCGGCAATCTTTTCGTTGATCGTCCCAGGGACGATCATCAAGTCCGACTGCCGCGGCGAGGCGCGGAAGATCATTCCAAACCGGTCAAAGTCATACCGAGACGCCCCCGTCGCCATCATTTCAATCGCACAGCAAGCGATCCCAAAAAGGAGGTACCAAAGGGATGACTTGCGGCTCCAGTTGACCAGGCGACGCAAAGGCAGGGTGACGATGCCCGGCAACTCTTCGTGGTCGATCAGACCCATCGCAATGCCCCTTTCTTCCAGGCGTAGACGAGCCCCTCGACGAGGGTGCCGATAAAGAGCATCATCACGACGAAGGCAAAAAGGCCGATCTCTTCAAAGACGACGGCCCACGGATAGAGGAAGACCGTCTCGACGTCGAAGATGACAAAAATGAGGGCAAAAATGTAGTAGCGGATGTTGAATCGCACCTGGCCTCCGCCGACGGGGATCTCGCCGCATTCGTAGGGAGCCAGCTTTTCAGGGTAGGGATTGTGCGGCCGCAGGAGCCTGCCGACCAAGAGCGTGACGGCGACAAACAGCGCGCCGACAGTGAGAAAAACTCCGACACTGGTGTACTGTTGGAGCATGCAGCCGCCTCCTCGAGCTTGCGGCGCACCGGGTGCGCCAAAGCTGTTGGCCCAAGCCATAATAATGACGCTTTTCACAATCTGGCCCCAAAAAAACGGCCTGAAGCGCGTAGGCTCTTCGCCGGGTGCAGGCCGTTTGTCCTTTGGTGCCAGTGCCTAATTATAATCGGCCCCTGTACGGGTGTCAACCGCAGCCCAGCCCGCCCCACCAGGGATTTCCCAGGTCACAGGCGGTCGCGCTTCACAACTTCGCACATTCGCTGCCCAAGATTGGAATCCTGCCCCAAGCGGGAAAATATGGGTGCCCGGAAAACCTCCTCCTGGGCAGCGCGATTCCCATGTGTTATAGTGTCTCTTTGAAGATCGTATTTCTCCACGACGGCATGGACATTCACGACATGTATATGAGTAGGGGTGGCCGCAATGTCAACCTCCTCAAGCGCTGCACCGACACGCCCCATCAAGGTGGGAATGGTCTCCTTAGGTTGCGCGAAAAACCTGGTCGACTCCGAGGTGATGATGGGCCTTTTAGCCCGCGCGGGCTGCGAGCTCACCCAGGACCCCCAGTCCGCCGACGTCCTGGTCGTCAATACGTGCACCTTCATCGGGCCAGCGAAAGAGGAGTCCATCGACACCATTTTGGAGATGGCCCGCTACAAAGAGGAAGGAAATTGCAAGGCGTTGATCGTCGCCGGCTGCATGGGCACTCGCTACAAGGAGGAGCTGATGGAGGCGATGCCCGAGATCGACGCCGTCATCGGCACGGGGGAGATCGACCAGATCCCCGAGGTCGTGCAGAGGGTCCTGGGAGGCGAGACCTTCGCCCAGGTGGGGACGCCCACGTTCCTTTATGACCATACCTTGCCGAGGATTCGCGCCACCCGGCCTCACACCGCGTTTATCAAGATCTCCGAAGGGTGCAATCACCCTTGCGCGTTTTGCATCATCCCCGCAGTGCGGGGCCGGCATCGGAGCCGCCCCATCGAATCCATCGTCGACGAGGCCAAGCGCCTCGCTGACGAGGGCGTACGAGAAGTGGTGCTCATTGCCCAGGATACCACGTGGTACGGCAGGGATCTCTACGGGGAGTTTAAGCTGGCGGAGCTTTTGGCGCGGCTCGTCCGGGTCGAAGGGATCGACTGGTTTCGCCTGTTTTACGCTTATCCCACGCACCTCAGCGACGCGATCCTCGACGTGATCGCCGCCGAGCCCAAGCTCTGCAAGTACATCGAACTCCCACTCCAGCACGCTTCGGACCGCGTGCTCAAAGCGATGCGGCGCAAAGGCGACCGGGCGCACATCGACCGGCTGATCGAGCGGATCCGCGCCAAGATCCCCAACGTCACGCTGCGCAGCTCGTTTATCGTCGGCTACCCGGGAGAGAGCGACGCCGACTTCGAGGAGCTCCTCCAGTTCCTGCGGGAGGTCCGTTTTGACCACGTCGGCATCTTCGCTTACTCGCAGGAGGAGGGGACGCCAGCGGCACAGATGCCCGGCCAAATTCCCGAGGAGGTCAAAGCCGAGCGGCGGCACCTCGCCATGGAGCTGCAGCGGTCGATCTCGCGGGAGATCAATCGCTCGCTGGTCGGCCAGGTTTTCCCCATGATCGTCGACGGCCCCTCGGAAGAGAGCGACCTCGTCCTCGTCGCCCGGGGAGAGCGGCAAGCGCCCGACATCGACGGTGTCACCTATATCGCCAACAAGCCAGTGCGACCGGGAGAGATCGTGCCCGTACGCGTGCGCGAGGGCCACGATTACGATCTGGTCGGCGAAGTGGTGGAGTGAGGGCTTGGCTTTTCCGCTAGAGTTTCTTGTAAAGAGGACAGAGAGGGCGCTTGCGAAATGACTTTGGCTTCGCTCCTCACGCTGAGCCGGATCTTTCTCATCCCGGTATTTATGACGCTGATCCTGGTGCGCTCAGACAAGATCTTGGCGCTGGTCGTCTTTGTCGTCGCCGCGCTGACCGACGGCCTTGACGGTTACGTCGCCCGGGCTCGCAAGGAGATCACCAAGTTTGGCCAATTGATGGATCCCATCGCCGACAAGCTCCTGGTCTCTTCGGCGCTGATCGCCATGGTGGAGCTCGGCCAGATCTCCTCCTGGGCGGTCATGGTCATCCTGGGCAGGGAGTTTGCGGTCTCGGGGCTCAGGATGGTCGTGGCCGCGGAGGGGATCATCATCCCCGCGAGCTTCTTGGGGAAACTTAAGACCTTTTCCCAAATTGTCGCGATCGTCGCGCTCTTGCTCAACCTGCCCGCAGCTCAAGTCCTCTTGTGGATCGCGGTGGCGATCACCGTGATTTCGGGTGTCGACTACTTTTTCAAAGCGCAGAAGCACCTTTGGTGAAGGCGGGACGCGGCGCCAAGAGCGCCGCGGCCGCGCGCTTCCAAGACCCGCTTAAGGCGCGCCTTTCATGCCGTCGCTGTCTCTCGAAACCGCGCCGACCCGTTTTCGTCAGCAACTTTGGAGGCTGAGGCCGGAGCCTCCTCGATCTCCTTAAGCGCTTGGAGGAAACCGTCCTTGTTGCCAAACGCGTACACGATTTGCCCGTACTTGAGGCCTGCTTCCCGGGCCACCGAAGCCAGAGTGAGGCGCCTGCCCTCGTCCTTCATGCGGCGGGCGGCCTCGAGAGCGAGGCGGACAGCATCTTCCTTGGGGAGCCGGCCGCGGCTTGCCGCCTCGTCATCGGACCCCCGGGGCCCGGAGGCCACGTGGAGTCGCTCCTGAAGCTCCTGAATGTTGCGGAAAGCCTCCAGCGTAAACTTGTCGATTCGCCTCATCCCTGCTTCGACGGCCGCCAGGTTTTGCTCCATACGCTCGATGCGCTCTCTCAAGAGAGCAAGATCGCGAAGCGCCCCGCCCAGGGCCGTCGTCAAAGCTCTATTGACCGCCTCTTCAATGCGCTCCGCAGCGGCGCCGCTCCCGCTGCTTCCCAGATGCCCCAACCATTCCAGCAAGTTGTTGAAGGCAAAGAAGGCTTTCATGCCGACTTCAGTGTAAAGGGATTCCAGCGACTGCGCGCCGTCGTCGTCAACCCGCGACGGCCTTTGAAAACGGTCCCTGATCGTCGCCTCTCCCGCTCGCTGGCGCTCCAAAGCCGCATAATAGCTCTCTTTCTGGTTCACTGACGACGCCCCTCTCATTATGAGTTAATTTACCTTACTCCTTGTGTGTTCAAATCGGGTTCAAGTTATGCACGATTTTCGATCTCTTTATCTCTTTATGGGAACTGTATGCACCAGAGGGCGGCGTCCGTCACTGGAAAAATGGCAAGAGGCGGCCGGCAATGAGCGGGCCTGCCGCCTCCGCGACCGATCCGTGAAGTCGCGAGACTACCCCAGCTGTTTGGCGAGGAAATCGGCAGCCGTTTGGCACAAGGTGATCTCCAGGTTGCCTAAGGGCTTGTCCTTGGAAAGGAGGATGACCGAACCGACGACTTCGCCTTCGTGGATGATGGGGACCAAGAGTTGGTTGGCATCTTCAAACCCTTGGATGGGAAGGCGCGTGCCCGCAGCCTGAGAGGTGAAAGGTTTTCTCGCCTCCATGGCCTCGGTCACTTCCTCGGGCAGGCTCTTGCCCAAAAACGCCTTCCGCCCTGTTCCCGAGACGGCGATGTAGGCGTCGCGATCAGTGATCAGCGCCACGTGCCCCGTCGAGTCGAACAAACTGTCGGTGTACTCCTGCGCAAAGTCCTCGAGGTTGGCGATGGGGGAGTACTTCTTGAGGATGACCTCCCCGTCGCGATCGGTGAAGATCTCCAGGGCATCCCGCTCTCGTATCCGGAGGGTCCTGCGAATTTCCTTAGGTATCACGATGCGACCGAGGTCGTCGATCCGTCGTACAATGCCTGTTGCTTTCATAGGCCGGATACCTCCTGCTCCTAGTTTTTTACAGGGTGACGGCCCTTTATCCCGGCACTACCAGGAAGTTTGTGTTAGGGTGCCGCCGCGCAGGGAAGGAGTCGGCACGGCGCGCCGGGAAATCGCGAGATATCCTGCCAAACATAGGAATGGATGAGCAAAGCTGAAAGGGATCCAGCGCGCTTTATGCCTTCTCATCATCGTTGCCGCGACCCTTAGTGCGACGTCGGCCCATGCGGGGGCCGCTACCGCGGCGACGGTCGCGACGACGGGGGCGGCCCTTCTCGTCGACACTGCCATCGACGACGAGATGCAGCGGCTGGTGGAGCGGCATCCCTGGCTCAAGACCGCGAGCGAGGCACTCGAGGACATCGGCGGTCCCTACGGGATCGCAGCCGCGACGGGAGCGCTTTGGCTCGCTGACCATCAAGCCGGCAAAAAGGCTCTCCAAGCGGTGATCCTCACGGCGGCAGGCACTTATCTCGTCAAAGCGGTGACCCAGAGGGAACGGCCCGTAGCCAGGACGACGAAAACCGCTCCTGGCGTGGCCCTCAGGGACTCCTTTCCATCCGGCCATAGCGCGCTTGCCTTTGCCGTCGCCAAAGTCGCGGCCGAGTCGTTCCCAGAGGTTAGAGAGGCGGCCTACGCTGCAGCGGCCTTGGTCGGCCTCTCGCGGGTGGCGCTGGGGCGCCATTGGATGAGCGATGTGGTGGCGGGGGCATGGCTCGGTTATTGGATCGCGTCGGCGACCTTAGACAATCCTGTGCCTTTTTGGGTTTGGGAGTGGTAGCGAGGCCTGGCGGATGTGGAGAAAAATTCTGATCGATCCAGACCCTTACACGGCCGGTCCAGCGGGATGCATGGTATAATGTAAGCGTTCTAGCTGGGCTTTTATCTTTGTTAGGGAGGATCCAGCGCCGTGCGTGACCTCAGGCTCCCGGTGGTCGTCGCGGTGTTTTTGGCCGTGGTTGCCGCCGGCATCGGACTGCGAGAGCTCTACTACCAAAAGCGCGTCATCGATCCTTTTTCGGCATCTGCTCAAGCGATCGGCGGAGTCGCCGCGGTAGAGCTTTTCCCGCGCGGTGACGGGTCAAACGACGTGCTGCTTACCCTTGAGCCGGGAGCCAAGATCGAAGAGGTCTACCCTCAGGTCGAAGCGCTGGCGCGGAGCATCTTGCGGGGCGCTTACGGCCGCGTGGTGGTCAAGGACGATCCCACTCCCCGCCTTGTGGCCGCATATCACGAGATTCACTTTTCCGTGCAGCAAGGCATCAGCACTGGGCTTTTCGCCGAAATGGCCGCCGACATCGAGCGCCGGCTCCAAGGGGAAGAGGGCCTCGCTTACCGTCTCGCAGTCGGCGAACGACACGTGTTTGTCCATCTGACCGACGGCGAAGGCGAGCTCTACCGCGTCGTTCCGCGCGCCGCGGCGTTGGCCGCCCTTGAGCCTGCCGTGGGGGGAGGGGGAAGAGCGTGGTAAAAGAGGTATTGGTAGGGACCACGGCGGCCCTGGTGGTGCTGCTTGCCATGTGGGGCGTCGACGTGACCCCCTTTTTGCTCCTCGGCGGTATCGTCCTGGTCTTTCGCTACGCCTTTGACGGGAAAGGCGGCCTCGGCAAAAGCCTCGCGCCGGTGGGCGCCGCTGCGACGCGAAAAAACGTTCCCGCGGTAAGCTTTGACGACATCGGCGGGCAGGAAGTAGCCAAGCGCGAGCTCTTGGAGGCGTTGCAGTTTATCAAGGAGGATGAGCGCACCCGCAAGCTGGGCATCCGGCCGCTAAAAGGCATCCTCCTTGCCGGCCCTCCGGGGACGGGGAAGACCCTCTTGGCTAAGGCGGCTGCCAACTACGCGGATGCTGCGTTTTTGGCCGTCAGCGGCTCAGAGTTTGTCGAGGTGTACGCGGGAGTCGGAGCGCAGCGGGTCCGGCGCCTCTTTAAGCAGGCCAAAGCGGCGGCCGTGAAAGAAGGAAAATCGTGCGCCGTCATCTTTATCGACGAGATCGAGGTGCTAGGAGGACGCAGGGGAAAGCACACCAGCCACTTGGAGTACGATCAGACGCTCAATGAGCTTTTGGTGCAGATGGACGGCATGATGAGCGACGAAGGCGGCGTGCGGGTGTTGGTCATGGCGGCGACCAACCGGCCCGATCTCTTGGACCCCGCCCTCCTGCGGCCCGGGCGTTTTGACCGGACCGTCCAAGTCGACATGCCCGACCGCGAAGGGCGGCTCCACATCCTAAAGATCCACACCCGGAGGCGACCTCTGGCCGATGACGTCGACCTGGATCTTTTGGCCCGCGAGATGTACAACTTCTCCGGCGCCCAGATCGAAAGCGTGGTCAACGAGGCCGCGATCCACGCGATGCGAGCCGGAAGGGACGAAATCCGCCTCGAAGACTTCAAAGAGGCCATCGAAAAGGTGATGATGGGAGAGCGCCTGGACCGCAAACCCCGCAGCGAAGAGCTGGAGAGGATCGCCCATCACGAGGCGGGCCATGCCCTCATCAGCGAACTGGTCAGGCCAGGCTCGGTCTCGTCGATCACCATCACATCGCGAGGAAAGGCTCTGGGCTACATGCGGCAAGCTCCCCAGGACGATCCTTACCTTTACACCAAACAGGAGCTTTTGGACCAGATCGCCATCTGCATGGCCGGAGCGTGTGCCGAAGAGATCTTTTTCGGCAGCCGGAGCACAGGCAGCGTGGGCGATATCCGGCAGGCCATGGCCATCGCCGAGCAGATCGTCGCAGCAGGCATGTCGTCGCTGGGCGTCGTCGACATGGACGTGCTCTCGCCCAAGGTCCTGCACGACGAGATGCAGGCGATTGTAAAGGAGCAGGAGGAGTACGTGCGCCGGCAACTGGAGGCATGCCGGGACCAGGTCCAACAGGTCGCATGCCTCCTCTTGGAGCGAGAAA
Source organism: bacterium (assembly GCA_002919195.1). Lineage (GTDB taxonomy): Bacteria > Bacillota > Limnochordia > DTU080 > RSA5 > RSA7. The sequence goes on along the minus strand of PKEU01000198.1, from coordinate 1,514 downwards.
AGATCAGCGGTGAAGAGTTTCGCGCGATTGTGGGCCCTCTCGCGCCGGTCTCCGCTTGCCAGAGCGCTTAATCAGCAAGTTCCCTCGAGCGAAAGGCGCGCGAAAAACCGCGCCTTTCGCCGCCTTTGCGCAAAACCCTACGAGCTCTTGTTATTTGGCGCGACGATCATCACCATCTGCCGGCCTTCCATTACTGGCTTTCTTTCGACCGAGCCCAGATCGGAAAGGGATTCGGCCATGGAGGCGAGCTTTGTCTGGGCCAAATCTTGATGGACGATCTCCCGACCCCTAAAGCGGACCGTAATCTTGACCTTATGTCCCTCTTGCAAAAACCTACGGGCGCTCTTGGTCTTGACCTCAAAGTCGTGCGCGTCGATCTTGGGACGCAAACGAAGCTCCTTGAGCTCGACGCTCTTCTGCTTCTTGCGGGCGTCGCGCTCTCGCTTGCTCTGCTCGTATTTAAACTTCCCATAGTCCATGATCCGGCAGACGGGGGGTTGTGAATGAGGGGAGACCTCGACTAGATCGAGATTGTAGCTGGCTGCGATTTCCAAAGCTTCTTCGGGGGTGAGAATGCCGAGTTGATTGCCCTCAGGATCGATCACCCGGACGCGCCGGCCTCGGATCTGATGATTGACCCGGGGACCTCGCTCACGCGGGGGAGACAACGTTGGATCTCTACGAATCACTGACCACCTCCGGTAGCACTCGAAGGGCTCTTGACGCCCCTTAGGCGATATTATATCATATCTCGCACCAAGAGTAACGAGCCCGTAAGGCGATGCGCGGGGCAAGTACCCTGGTGTCGGGTCCCAAGAGAGCTGGCGGTTGGTGCGAGCCAGTGGCCGAGCCACGGGGAAATGGGCCCGCAAGCTGCAGACCGAACGGGGAGCGTAGGCTTCACGTCCCCCAGTAGGCTCTCGCCGGAGGCCTCCCGTTATCGAGGCAAAGAGGTGGGTTGGCGCCGTGTGGCCGTGTGGGCAGCAGGGCGCCGGCCAACAAGGGTGGCACCGCGAGGCTTCTCGTCCCTTCATCGGGGGCGGGAAGCCTTTTTTGATTTTCGAGGGAGGTGGACGAGCGATGGACCAACGGAGGATCTTTTCAGGGATCCAACCCAGCGGCACGATTCACGTGGGCAATTACCTAGGGGCGATCCAAAACTGGACGAAGCTGCAATACCAGTGCGAGAGCATCTTTTGCGTAGTCGATTACCACGCGATCACCGTCGAGTACGATCCCCGCGAGCTGTCCGAACGGGTGATGGACGTCGCGGCCACGCTCTTGGCGTGCGGGATCGACCCGGAAAGGGCGACCCTCTTCGTCCAATCGGCCGTGCCGGAACACACGGAGCTCTCGTGGCTGCTCACCTGTATCACGCCCCTCGGCATGCTCGAGCGGATGACCCAATTTAAGGACAAAGCGGCCCGCCAGGAGCGGGGCAGCGTGGGCGCGGGACTCCTCTGCTATCCGGTGTTAATGGCCGCGGACATCCTGCTGTACAAGGCGGACTTGGT
>PKEU01000179.1 GCA_002919195.1 bacterium | reverse complement strand
CCTCTCGCCCACCATCCAGGCGATGCAAGCCGCAGGGCGTGAGTACCGGGGCGTCCTCTATGCGGGGCTGATGATCACGGCCGATGGTCCTAAGGTGATCGAGTTTAACTGCCGCTTTGGCGACCCTGAGGCCCAGGCGATCTTGCCCCGCCTGAAAAGCGATCTCGTGCCGGCACTCTTGGCGACGGTCGACGGGGGGCTCGAAGACGTCCGGCTTGAGTGGGACCCCCGGGCATGTGTGTGTGTGGTCTTGGCGTCGCAGGGCTATCCCTTGGACTACGAAACCGGCTTTCCCATTGAGGGTTTAGAGGAAGCCGAAAAACTCCCGGACGTGTTGATCTTTCACGCTGGGACCCGGGAAGTGGAAGGCCGCGTGGTGACCGACGGCGGGCGGGTGCTGGGCGTGACGGCGCTGGGAGAGACCATTCGAGATGCCATTTCAAGGGCGTACCAGGCGGTCGATCGCATCCACTTTCAAGGGAAGCAGTACCGGAAAGACATCGGTTTCAAAGCCCTCGCGCGCCTTTAGAGCGCTTTTGGGATGCTCCGGGGAAAATTAGCGCAGAATTTGTGACGGGGATAGCAGGATTTCACGAAAGGCTCAAGAAATCTTCGGCCAAATCGACGACTGGTTTTTTCTGCGGCTTACGAAAGTCGCAGACTTTGAGAGCAGGGGGCGGGCGTAGATGGCCACGGTGACGGCGTACTCGCTCGCTTTCTGCTTTTTGCTTATCTTGGATTTAACCTGTGACGAGCCGGAGCCTTATTGCGGTCGTTGCTCCTGAGGGCGCAGGACGCCGAGGCGAGCGAGAAGCTCTCGGTCGGGGGTGACGTAAAGGGTTCGCTGGTGGTCGTAGATGACCATCCCCGGCCGGGCGCCCCGGGGCTTTCGCACGTGCCGCCTCCGCGTATAGTCCACCGGGACGTTGGCCGACTCGCGGGCGCGGCTGAAAAAGGCCGCGACATGGGCTGCCTCCACCAACGTGGTGTCCGGGACCTCCTTTCCCTGGGTCTGGACGATCACATGCGCGCCCGGGATTTCTTTGGCGTGGAGCCAAAGGTCGTCGCTCCTTGCCACCTCCATGGTGAGGTAGTCGTTTTGCCGGTTGTTCCGGCCCACGAGGATGGCGAAGCCATCCGAGGAGGTGAGCCTCAGGGGCGAGGAAGGTGGGGAAGCAGGCTTGGGCTTCTTCCGGCCTTCGCCCTTTTCTTCATCACGCAGGTAGCCGGCGCGGCTGAGCTCGCCTTCGATCTCTCGCAGTTCCTCCAGCGATTCGCTCATCTCCAGGGCTGCATGCACGCTTTCCAGGTACTGTTGCTCGGCCAGCGAAGCTTCCAAGTGCTCGCGGGCCTTGGCCAGGGTTTTTCTGGCTTTTTGGTACTTGGCGTAGTAGCTTTGCGCGTTGGCGGCTGGTGATAGGGCCGGATCCAAGGCGATCGCCACGGGCTGGTTGTCCTCGTAGAAGTTTGGAAGCTCGACCCGGCTTTGGCCCTGTTGAATCTGGTGGAGGTACGCGGTGAGGAGATCGCCCATCTTGCGGTACTCCTCGGCTCGCTGGGCGCCGGCCAGCTCCTCTTGCTGCGCGGCGATCTTGCGGGCGACACGGCGGAGATTTTGGCCGACCACCTTGACCAGTTGCTGGCGGATGCGGGAGTACTCGGCCTCGGCGGCCCGCTGAGCGTAGACCCAGTCCAAGAGTTCTTGCATCGACGAAAACGAGCGGCTTTCGCCTTGTACCGAGGTCAAGGGTTCGTGCCAAAACTCGATGCCGGCCGGCGTCATGAGCGCGGTTGGGCGGAAACGGCCCGTTTGCAGCGGTGTGATCACCTCTTGAAACGCGGCCCACAAGGCCTCGATATCGGTGGGAGATAGCTCTTCCCGGGTGATGTCGAGCGAAAGCCCTGCCCGCGCGACCACCTCGCGCCCGGCCAAGGGGCTGAACCCGGCGAGACTCTCTGCCAGCACTTTGGCAGGCCGCTCCTTGGCCGGCACGAGCCGGATGAGCCGGCTAAACGCTTCCCGGTCCAGCTCAAAGGGATCGATCCGGGATTGGGCTGGCGGCGGTACGTAGGGTCGATGAGGAAGGAGCTCGCGGTGGCGGTTTTGATCCGGCGCGATCCGCTTCATCGCATCGAGAATCGTCCCGTCTTCCCGGGTGAGGACGACGTTGCTGTGCCGCCCCATGATTTCGATGTAAAGGCGCAGGTGCACCAGGCTCCCGGAGTCGTCGCGCGCCTCGACGGTAAGGGCCAGCACCCGCTCCATCGGTGGCTGGCTCACCTCGGCGATGCGCCCCGGCACGAGGTGCTTTCGCAGCAGCTGGCAAAACGGGGGTGGAGCCAAAGGATTGACCGGCTCTGCAGCCGTCAGGTGAAGCCTGGCCAGGCTCGGCTCAATGCAGACGAGGAGGCGGTGGGTGCGGCCGGGTTGGCGCAGATGAAAGAGGAGCTCGTTGGCTGTAGGCTGAAAAATACCTTGAATGCGGGCGTTCGTGATGGCGCCTCGGAGCTCCCGGGCGACTGCGGCGAATGCGAGGCCGTCGAGCGGCATCGAGATCCCTCCTACTCTTTGCGAAGTATAGCAGAGGAAAGGAAGCTGGCGCAACGCAACCAGTGGGCGCTAAGCGCACGCCGCCGGCCGGAACGATACGACAGGGGGCAAGGGCAGATGGCCACACGTTGGAAACGGCGCGAGCGGTTTCGCTTGAGGCGGGCTCTTGAAGGCGCGCTGATCGTCGCGCTCTTGTGCGGCGGCGCTTTGGCGCTTTGGGCGTCGGGCGGCCACGCTTTGGATCTTGGGGAGGAGGGGGCTGGTGCAAGAGGAGCCCCATCGGACAAGCACCTAGCCTACCGCTACATGACCGTCGGCTGGCTGGACTGGGCCGCGATGCAGCTGGCCGACATCGTCAACAAGCGGCCCGACGTCGAATCGTTGATTGTGCTCGGCATGCTCTTGGACGAGCTGGAGGATGACCAGCAGGCCGTGCGCGCTTACGAGCAGGCCATCCAGATGGCGGCGGACGATCCGCGGACCCAGAGCGCCGCATTGACCCTGCTGGGCAATCTCCATTGGAAAGCCGGCCGGACAGGGTCAGCGAAAGAGGCCTTTCAAAAGGCCCTCGAACTTTCTGAAACCAACGCTCAAGCCCTCTTTGGCATGGGGCGGATCGCCGAGGACGCGGGCCGGGACCTCGAGGCCATCGAGTGGTACGAACGAGCCGCCCAAGCGGCACCCGAGTGGATTGAGCCCGTCGTGAGGGCCGCCTCGCTCTTAAACGGTCAAGGCGACTTTGGACGCGCTGCCGTACTCTTGAAGGAGGCGTCCCACTTGGGGATCTGGCACGCCGAGTACCATTTTCAGCTCGCGCTGAGCTATGAAGGGCTCCTCAGCACAGTGCTGGCCCAAGGCGTCTCTCCGGAGCTCGCGGAGAAGTTGGAGGCCATCGCCATCGCCCCAGACGAGCCGGGTCGCCGCCTCAAAGAGCACGCGCTGCATGCCGTCGACCGGGTGAAACAGCTGGACGCTCAACACCCAGGTCTTGAGTCTCTTCTCCATCGCCTGCAGGATTTCTAGGCCATAGCTCTCCACCAGCATGTCTCGCTGCCGGGGCACATACCCATTGGTGATGTGGCGATCTTGCGAGCGCCCGCGCCGCGGCCTTGCGCGGCGCTCCAAGAGAGGTGAGGTGCCCTAATGGAGCAGCCGTGGCACGCGATGACCACTGGAGAAGTCGCGTCAAAGCTCGGCTCTGATCTCAGCCGGGGCCTCGATCACAACGAGGCTCGTCGCCGGCTGGAGCAGTACGGTCCCAACCAACTCGCCGATGCGAAGCCCGCAAGCCTTTTCAGCCTCTTCGCCAAACAGTTTCGCGATGTGATGGTGTTGATCTTGGTCGGCGCCGCCGCCGTCTCTGCGGTTTTGGGCGAATGGATCGATGCCGCGGCGGTGCTGGCCATCGTCGGGCTCAATGCGGTGCTCGGATGCCTCCAGGAGTACCGGGCCGAACGTTCGCTGAAAGCGCTCAAGGCGATGGCCGCGCCCCAGTGCACCGCGCGGCGCGGAGGCGAAGTGGTGCGCCTGGCCGCGTCGTCTTTGGTCCCGGGCGACGTTATCTTGCTCAAGGAGGGGGACCGCGTCCCCGCGGACGCTCGCTTGATCGACGCAATGGCCCTGATGGTCGACGAGAGCCCGCTCACGGGGGAATCGGTTCCCGTGGAGAAAGATCCGAAGTGGCAAGGGCCCGCCGGAGCCCCTCTGGCCGAGCGGAAAAACATGCTCTTTATGGGCACCAGCATCCGCCGGGGCCGGGGAGAAGCGGTCGTCGTCGCCACGGGCATGAGGACGCAGATCGGTGACATCGCGGCGATGATCCAAGAAAGCCAGCAGGAGCTGACGCCCCTACAGCGGCGGCTCGAGCAGCTGGGGCGCTGGCTGGTCTTGGCGTGTCTTTTCGTCGTCGGCTTGGTCTTTAGCGCCGGCGTCGCCCGGGGCTTCGGGGTTTACGAGATGTTTCTCACCGGAGTGAGCCTGGCCGTTGCGGCGATCCCCGAAGGGCTGCCGGCGGTCGTGACGATCGCCCTTGCCTTGGGCGTCCAGCGCATGATCCGCCAAAACGCGATCGTCCGGCGGCTCCCGGCGGTGGAGACGCTGGGGTGCGCCACCATTATCTGTTCGGACAAGACGGGCACGTTGACCCAAAACGAAATGACGGTCGTCAAGCTGCTGCTGCCCGAGCGGGAAATCGATGTGACCGGGAGCGGCTACCATCCTGCCGGGGAGTTTCGCCAATCGGGACGCCCGCTCGACCCCTCGGAACCCGACATTGAGGCCGCGCTGCGCGTCGCGGCCCACTGCAACGACGCCGTCCTTCAGGCTGGGAAAGCCGCATCGCACCGGCTTAAGTCTAACGCCAACTGGAAAATCTTGGGCGACCCCACGGAAGGTGCGCTGCTGGTGCTCGCCAAGAAGGGCGGGATTGATCCCAACAAGGCGCGGCGCCGCCATCCCCGGGTGGCGGAAATCCCCTTCGATTCGGACCGGAAGCGCATGAGCGTGGTGGTGCGCCAGGGAAACGAGTGGATCGCCTACGTCAAGGGGGCTCCCGACGTGATCCTGCCCCGCTGCCGTTGGGTGGAGCGGCAGGGTTCCCTTCAAGAGCTCACCGCGGCGGATCGCAGGCGGTTTGCCGCGCGGGCGGAAGCCATGGCTTCCGGCGCCCTGCGGGTCTTGGCGCTCGCCTACCGAAAGGTCGACCCCGCGTTGCTCTCGCCGAGCGGTGGGCCTCCTTCGGGGAAAATCGAGACTGAACTCGTCTTTGCGGGGCTGGCCGCGATGATCGATCCTCCCCGGTCCGAAGCGATGCTCGCCATCGCCAAGGCGCGGCGCGCGGGCGTCGAGACGGTGATGGTGACGGGAGATCATCCCAAGACTGCTGCAGCCATCGCGGCCCGGCTGGGTTTGGGATCCGGCCCGGTCGTGACCGGGCAGCAGTTGGACGAGATGGACGAGCAGGCTCTCTTTGAGGTGGTGCGGCGTGTTCGCATCTTTGCCCGGGTTTCCCCCCGGCACAAACTGCGGATCGTCAGGGCGCTCAAGAGCCAGGGGCACGTCGTGGCCATGACCGGCGACGGCGTTAACGACGCCCCGGCGGTCAAGGAGGCAGATATCGGCGTCGCCATGGGGCAAAGCGGCACCGACGTCACCCGGGAGGCCGCCGCGGTGGTTTTGGCCGACGACAACTACGCCACGTTGGTGGCCGCGATCCAAGAAGGCAGGGGTATCTACGACAACATCCGAAAGTTTATCCGCTACCTCCTGGCCTGCAACATCGGCGAGGTCCTGGCCATGCTGCTGGCCGCGGTCGCAGGGCTTCCCATGCCGCTGGTTCCGATTCAGATCCTTTGGGTCAACTTGGTCACCGACGGCCTGCCCGCGATGGCGCTGGGCGTCGATCCCCCCGAAGCCGACGTGATGGAGCGCCCGCCCCGCAGTCCTCAAGAAGGCGTCTTTTCCCGGGGGCTCCACATGAAAATCGCCGCTCGCGGGCTCTTGGTGGGGCTTGCGACGATCGCCGCGTTTCTCACCGGCCTTTGGATGGCAGGTCCTCGACAAGACGCCTTGGAGTACGCCCGCACCCTGGCGTTTTGCACCCTGGTCGGCTCCCAGTTGATCTATGTCTTTCAGTGCCGCTCGGAGCGCCGCGACCTCTTGGAGTTAGGCCTGTGGGAAAATCCTTGGCTCGTGCTTGCGGTCCTGGCGTCGGCGGTGATGCAGGGGCTGGTGGTTTACTGGCCGCCCCTGGCCGCGCTCTTTCGTACGACGCCCCTCTCCGCCATGGATTGGGTGTGGGTCCTGTTGTTTTCCGGCTGGAGCCAGGTGCTGGAAACCCTCTTGATCAGGGTGAGGCGGTTGGTTTTGAGAAGGATATCCTTGGTGCGCGTCTAAGCTCAGGCATCGCGAAACTCGAAGCACGGAAAGGCGGACGACGACGTGCTGTTGAGCATGACCGGATACGGCAGCGCCAGCCGTGCCAGCGACGTAGCTGTGGTGGAGGTCGAGGCGCGCTCGGTCAATCACCGCTTTAGCGATCTCCTTTTCCGCTTGCCCAGAGGGTACCAGGCTTTAGAAGAGAGCCTGCGGCCCATCGTTGCGGAGTACGTGCAGCGTGGGCGGGTGGAAATTTTCGTTACTATAGAGGAATATCGTGCCAAGGAGAGAACGGTCAGGTTAGATCGGGGGCTGTTAGAGGGGTATCTCAAGGCTTACCAGGCCGCAGCAGAGCTCTTGGGCTCGAGTGCTCCGCCCGACGTGGACAAGCTGCTCTCATTTCCGGACGTCCTGATCGTCGAAGAGGAGGAGACCGATGTCGAGGCGGTGCGGCCCCTGATCGAAGAGGCTTTGCGCGAAGCTTTGGCAAATCTGGTCAGCATGCGGCGGGCCGAGGGAGAGAGGCTCTACAGCGATATCGCACATAGATTGGAAATACTCGAACAAATTATCCAAAGGATGGCAGAGAGGGCTCCCCTGGCCGTCGAGCATTACCGCAACCGTTTGATCGAGCGGATCCGGGAGTGGCAAGACGAGGTGGAGGTGGACCCTTCCCGCTTGGCTTTGGAAGTGGCGCTTTTTGCTGACAAGGCCAACATCGACGAAGAGTTGACGCGGGCCCAAAGCCATATCGCCGAGTTTCGCAAGATTTGCGCTGCGGGGAGCGGCGTCGGCCGCAAGCTCGATTTCTTGCTGCAGGAACTGGTGCGAGAAATGAATACCATCGCGTCCAAAGCCCACGATGCCCAGCTAGCCTCGTGGGTGGTCGAAAGCAAGGCGGAAATTGAAAAGATTCGCGAACAAGTGCAAAACATCGAATGATTGAGTTTCGGGCCGCCGAGGGCGGCCCTAACAAAAGCCTGATGCAAGGAGGTGATACGGGTGGCACTCCCCAAGTTGACGCCTGATGAAAAGCGTCGAGCCCTCCAAAAGGCGCAAGAGATGAGGAGCAAGCGCGCCAAGGTGAGGGAGCAGCTCAAAAAGGGCACGCTTACCTTGAGAGAGGTGCTCGAAAACGCCGACGACGAAGTGGTCGGCAAGATGAGAGTGGCCTATCTCTTGCAGTCCCTGCCCCAGGTTGGCAAGGTGACGAGCCAAAAGATCATGCGGGAGATCGGCATTCACGAGAGCCGTCGCGTCCAGGGGCTTGGAAAGCGGCAGATCGGGGCTCTCTTGGAGAGGCTGGGATGATCCAGCGTGACCTGTCCCCGACATCCCCAGGGGTGACACACTCGAACGATAACAGAGGGAGACCCCGAAGGGACAATGGAGATCAAGCTGATCAACATAGGATTCGGCAATTTCGTCGCAGCAAATCGAATCGTGGCCATCGTCAGCCCCGAGTCGGCCCCGATCAAGCGCATCGTGCAAGAAGCCCGGGATCGGGGCATGTTGATTGACGCAACGTATGGGCGACGTACTCGGGCGGTTGTGGTATGCGACTCGGATCACGTCATTCTCTCGGCCGTGCAGCCGGAGACCGTCGCCCATCGCCTCAACCTCAAAGAGGGCGGAAGTAACGACGGTGGCGCGTGAGATCTTCCCTCGCGACACAGCCCATCAACCGAAGCAGGAGGGGAGACGGTGAAAGCTCGCGGTTTTCTCGTGGTCCTCAGCGGGCCTTCGGGCGCCGGCAAAAACACGCTGCTTTCCGCCGTGCTTCCGCGAATTCCCGATCTGAAATACTCGGTCAGCGCGACGACCCGGCCCCCGCGGCCGGGCGAAAAGCACGGGGTCGACTACTACTTCCTTCAAGACGACGAGTTTCAAGAGATGATCGACCGGGGCGAGTTTCTCGAGTGGGCCGAGTTTGCCGGCTATCGCTACGGCACGCCCCGCCGCTTCGTCGAGGAATGCTTGGCCCAGGGGTTGACGGTGATTACGGACATCGACATCCAGGGCGCAAGGCAGATCAAACAGCGCATGCCCGACGGTGTGTTCGTCTTTCTCTTGCCACCATCGTTTGAGGAGCTCGAAAAGCGACTGCACAAGCGAGGCACCGACAGCGCTGAGGCTATCGGCCGGCGACTCAAGATTGCACTTGAAGAAGTGGCGGCAATCGTAGATTATGATTATTGGATCCTCAACCGCGACCTGGAGGAGGCCTGCGAACAGCTGGTGGCCATCATCCGGGCCGAGCGAGCTCGCGTGAGCCGGACGGATCTCAGCACACTGCCACTCTGAGTCGCAAAGGAGGAATGGCCAGATGATGAACCAACCCCCCCTCGAGGTGTTGCGGGAAAAGGTCGACAGCCGCTACAGCCTGGTGGTGATCGCTGCCAAGCGCGCGCGCCAGCTGCTCGAAGGGGCGCCGCGCCTTGTCGATATCGATTCGACCAAGCCGGTGACGGTGGCCCTTCAGGAGCTCGCGCAAGAGAAGCTCGTCTTTGAGCGGACGCGAACAGGCATCAAATAAATACGATCGACCGCTCATGGACGCACGCGCGAGCAGCCCTTCGTGGGGCTGCTTCTTTATCGCGCTCTTGGGGCGTGAAAAAGGGGGCCAAAGGTATCGTTGGACCACCGCAGCGCGGATAACCCCCAAGGTCGACTGGCGCCGGCCGGCAAGGTCGCGGAGGTGATCGTCGACCTCCACGTGCCCGACGTGGACCGCGTCTTTCATTATGTCGTGCCTCCAGCTCTACAGGGACGTGTGAAGCTGGGCCACCGGGTGTTGGTTCCCTTCGGTCACCGCCCGCGGGTCGAGGGGTACGTCATCGGCTTCGGATGCCAACAGAAGGGTCAACAACTCAAGGAAATCCTCGAAGTCGTCGACGAGGAGCCGCTGCTCACGGCCGAGCAGATCGCGGTGGCCCGCTGGATGCGCGAGCATTACCTCTGCCCCCTGGTTCAGGCGCTGCAATGCTTTTTGCCGCCTGGCTCGCGCCTTCGCCGGAGCCGGGTGGTGCGCACACTGACCTGCACGGCATACCGCCTCCAAGATCCCCAACAAGCTTCGACATGGATCGAGACCCTTAAAGCGCGAGCGCCCAAACAGGCAGAGATCGTGCAGGTGCTGGACGGCGCGGGCGGCGCGATGACTGCCACGGAGCTCCGCAGCCGGGTCGGCGCGGCCGACCGCTCTCTCAGCGCCTTGGTGGAGAAGGGCGTCCTCGTGCGCGAAGAGGTGGAGCTGCGGAGAGAGCCCGGGGGCGAGCTGGTGGCTCCCCGGAAGTTTCACCGGCTCAATCCCGAGCAGCAAAGGGCCTTGGATACGATCCTCGCCCTGTTGGCGAAAGGAGAAAGCGCTCGCCTCCTCTTGCAAGGCGTGACGGGGAGCGGCAAGACGGAAGTGTACCTTCAAGCGATGGCAGCCGCCGTCAAGGATGGGAAGGGGGCGATTTTTCTCGTGCCCGAGATCGCCTTGACACCCCAGACGATCGCCTACTTTCGCGCGCACTTTGGCGAGCAAGTTGCGGTGCTCCACAGCCGGCTTTCGGCCGGCGAGCGCTACGATGAGTGGTGGAGGATCTTTCACGGCGAAGTCTCCATCGTCGTCGGAGCCCGGTCGGCCGTGTTTGCCCCCGTGCGCCGCTTGGGTATGATTATCCTGGACGAAGAGCACGAGACTTCCTACAAGCAGGAGGAGAGCCCCCGCTACCACGCCCGGGACGTCGCCTGGATGCGAGCCCGCGAAGAAGGGGCGCTCTTGATCCTGGGCTCAGCGACGCCGGCCGTCGAGGTGCGGGCCGCTGCCGACGCGGGGGAGTACGCGTTTGTCAGCTTGCCCTCGCGGGTCCACGCCCGTCCTTTGCCGAGGGTGGAGACGGTCGACATGCGGGAAGAGCTGCTTTCGGGCAACCGGTCGATGTTTAGCCGTCTTCTCCGGGAAAAAATGGAGGCCGCTCTCCTCCGGGGCGAACAAGCGCTTCTCTTTATGAACCGAAGGGGCCTCGCGTCCTTTGTGCTGTGCCGGGAGTGCGGCTATGTGCCCCGGTGCGACTCGTGCGAGGTCAGCCTCACGCTGCACCTGCCGGCGACGCTGAGGTGCCACTATTGCGATGCGACGCAGCGGCTTCCTGCAGCTTGCCCCCAGTGCGGCGGGATTTACCTCCGCCCGTTTGGCGGAGGCACGCAGAGGATCGAACAAGAGGTCGTCCGCCTTTTTCCTCACGCGCGGCCGGTGCGGATGGACCTCGATACGACTTCCCGCAAAGGCGCCCACGCGCGGATCATTGACGCCTTTGCCAAAGGGCGTTACAATGTGTTGATCGGCACGCAAATGGTGGCCAAGGGCCTCCACTTCCCCGGGGTGACTCTGGTGGGAGTGGTCTTGGCCGACGTCGGGCTCCATTTGCCCGATTACCGGGCGGCCGAGCGCACCTTTCAAATTCTTGCCCAGGTCGCGGGACGAGCGGGGCGCGGAAACCGGGCGGGAGAAGTGGTGATCCAAACCTACGCGCCCGACCACTATGCCGTCGCCAAGGCGGCGGCCCACGACTACGAGGGTTTCTATCAGGCGGAATTGGAGTATCGCCGCCGGGTAGGGTATCCTCCCTACGCCGCGCTGGTCCGGTGCCTGTGGTCCGGTGAAAAGGAAGAGGACGTGATCCGTGAAGCCCAGCAAAGCGGCATGTTGGGGCAGCAGCTGGCAAACGAGCTCGGGATCGAGCTTGTCGGGCCGTCGCCTGCGCCTCTCAGTCGCCTCAAAGGGCGCTTTCGCTGGCATTTTCTCTTAAAGGGGAAAGAGGAGCGTGTCATCGAGGCGGCAAGGCGCATCAAAAGGGCCTACGACGAGCAACGCCGCACCGAGGTGCGCCTTGCGGTCGATGTCGACCCGATGGGACTTTTGTAAGACGTTTCCTTTGGCAACCTGGGAAGGGGCATGACGGATGGCTGTGTTGCCGCTACGCTTTGAAGGGGATCCCGTACTGAGAGCCAAGGCTAGGCCGGTGGCCAAGGTGACCAAGAGGATCCAAAAGCTCTTGAAGGATATGGAAGAAACGATGTACGCCGCCGACGGGGTCGGGCTTGCGGCGCCGCAGGTGGGCGTCCTGGAACGATTGATCGTCGTCGACGCGGGCGAAGGCCCCATTCACATCGTCAATCCCGTATTGGAAAAGGGCGAGGGTACCGATATCGATCGGGAGGGCTGCCTCAGCATTCCCGGCGTTTACGGGTACGTCGAGCGGTACGCTCGGGTCGTGGTGAGCGGCCTCGATCCCAAAGGCAAGCCCATCCGGATTGACGGAGACGGCCTGTTGGCCAGAGCGCTGCAGCACGAGATCGACCATTTGGACGGCGTTCTTTTCATCGACAAGGCGACGGGAATTTACAGGGTGACGGAGGAGGATCGCGAGGGCGGCTCCGGCCGGGAGGAGCCGGAGGGCGGAAGTCGAGGGGAGACAGCGTCCCTTGAGGCGGGGGACCCGTCATAAGATGCGCATCGTCTTTATGGGCACGCCCGAGTTTGCGCTGCCGAGCCTGAGGCTGCTACACGCTGAAGGCTATCACATCGCCGCAGTCGTCACTCAGCCCGACCGCCCCCGGGGAAGGGGACACCGGCTCCGGCCCACACCGGTGGCCGAAGAAGCGTCCTCGCTTGGCCTCCAAGTCCTCAAGCCCGAAAAGGTGAGGGACCCCGCCTTCATCGAGGCCATGCGGGCCTTGGCCCCCGAGGCGATCGTCCTGGTCGCTTTCGGGCAGCTGATTCCCAAGGCGCTGCTGGAGCTTCCCCCGCTCGGTTGCATCAACCTGCACCCGTCGCTCTTGCCCAAGCACCGGGGAGCGTCACCGATCCATGCCCCCCTTTTGGCCGGCGAGAGCGAGACGGGTGTGACTACGATGTTTATGGACGAAGGGCTCGATACGGGGGATATTATCCTCCAGGAACGGGTGGCGATCGGCCCGTGGGACAATGCCGGCGACCTCCACGACCGGTTGGCCGAAATCGGCGCCCGGTTACTGGTCCAGACGCTGCGGCTCGCCGTCTCGGGAAAGGCGCCCCGTACGCCGCAAGATGACAGCCTGGCCAGTTACGCCCCCAAAGTGGAAAAGGTGGAGATCGACTGGAGTCAAGATTGTGAGCGGGTCGCCCGCATGATTCGGGGTCTATCCCCGTCACCTGGAGCGTTTACTTATCATGAAGGGTTGCGGCTCAAGCTCCTCAGAGCCTCATCGCTGCCAGGCGTTGGTCCGGGTGCGCCCGGCGAGGTGAAAGCGGTAGAGGCCGGCGCGATCATCGTGGCATGTGGTCAGGGCGCCGTTGCGGTGACCGAGGTGCAGCCGGAAGGGAAAACGCCCATGAGCGGGGCCGATTTTGTCAGGGGTTACCGGGTGCGAGCAGGCTCGCGGATGGGCCGCCAGGCTTGACAGCCGGAAATTGGAGACGGTATGTTGGGTTTGAAAGGGTCAGTCTCGGGTCACAGGAGCTGATGCTATGTTTTGGGGTGGTTTCTACCTCGATCCGTACGGGATCATCTTTTTGCTGCCCGCGCTCATCTTTGCCATGTACGCCCAATTTAAGGTGCAGTCGACGTTCCACAAGTACTTGCAGGTGCCCTCCAAGAGCGGTTTGACGGGGGCCCAGGTGGCCCGGCGGATCCTGGATGACGCGGGGCTCTACGACGTGGCTGTCGAACTCACCCACGGCCACCTGACGGACCATTATGATCCCCGGCGCAGGGTGATGCGGCTCTCGCGCGACGTCTACTACGGCACCTCCTTGGCCTCCTTGGGCGTCGCGGCCCACGAGACCGGGCACGCCCTGCAGCATAAGGAAAATTACATCCCACTCACGGTGCGCAACCAGCTCTTCCCTGTGGCGAGCATCGGGTCGACCATGGCTTTTCCCCTGTTTTTCCTCGGTTTGATTTTCGGCGTGCCGGGGATCAGTGACACGCTGATGAACCTGGGCATCTGGCTCTTCGCGGCGGCCGTCGCTTTCCAAGTGGTGACGCTGCCGGTGGAGTTTAACGCGAGCTCCCGGGCCGTCAAGATGCTGGTCGCCCGGGGGTACATCGACAAGGACGAAGTCTCCCGCACTCGAGCCGTGCTCAACGCGGCTGCGCTGACTTATGTGGCTGCGGCCGCGGTTGCGGCGCTCCAGCTCCTGCGTTTGATCTTGTTGCGCAACGCCCGGAGAGATTAAGGCATCGTGTCCACTCCCAGCAGGGCCCGTGTCGTCGCGCTGGACGTGTTGGTGCGGGTCGAGCAAGAGAGGGCCTATGCGCCGCTGGCGCTGGATGGCGCTCTTTCGGCGACCCGTCTCTCCCGCCGCGACCGGGCCCTAGCCACGCAATTGGTCTACGGCGTGCTGCGCTGGCAGGGTCGCATCGACTACTACCTGCAGCACTTTTCCCACCGGCCCCTCACAAAGGTTTCACCGGTCTGCCGCGCGGCGCTTCGGCTCGCGGTTTACCAAACGCTTTTCCTGAAATCGGTGCCGCCTCCCGTGGCCTGCAGCGAGTCGGTGGCTTTGGTCAAGGCCCGGGAACCCTGGGCGGCGGGCTTTGTCAATGCCCTTTGCCGCCATTTCGCGCGGAAGTGGCAAGAGCTTTCGCTACCCGCTGCAGCCAGCGATCCGGTGAAGCACCTCGCGGTGGTTCACTCCCACCCTGAGTGGATGGTCGAACGGTGGCATGGATGGTGGGGCTTTCAAGAGACGGCGGCGATCTGCCAGGTGAACAATGAGCCAGCCCCCGTGACGATCCGTGTCAATCTGACCCGCACCCGCCCCGCCGAGCTCGCGGCCCGGCTTGAGGCCGCCGGGGTCCAGGTCGAGCCGGGAAAGCTCTCGCCTGCGGCGCTGCGGCTTGCGGGAGTGGGCCCGGTCCAAGAGCTCCCAGGATACGCCGAGGGACACTTCCAGGTGCAGGACGAGAGTTCGCAGCTGGTTGCGTGGATCGTCGATCCGCACCCGGGCCAGCGAATCATCGATCTTTGCGCGGGGCCGGGTGGCAAGAGCACCCACCTGGCTGAGTTGGCCTTGGAGCGGGCAGGGAAGATCGGTCAGGTCTCTCCCGTCGTCAGCGTCGACATCCACGCCCACAAGATCCGCCTCATCGAGGAAAATGCTCGCCGCTTGGGATTGGACGGATGGATCCGCCCGCTGGCAAAAGACGCAAGGACCATCGCTCCTGAGGAGCATGGACTCTTTGACGCGGTGCTGGTGGACGCGCCGTGTTCGGGCACCGGCGTGCTGCGGCGGAGGCCTGACCTGCGCTGGCAGAGGCGGCTTGAAGACCTAAGAGACCTCGTCCGCTTGCAGCGGGAGCTCCTTGCGGCGGCCGCCCGGCTCGTCAAGCCTGGCGGCGCGCTGGTCTACAGCACCTGTTCGCTGGAGAAGGAAGAAAACGAGGAAAATGCCCGCTGGTTTCTCGAGCGTTTCCCCGATTTTGAGGGATCCCCTCTCTCTCCCCACTTGCCTGGTCCCGCTCAAGACCATTTGACGCCCGGCGACCCCTGGTTGCTCGTCTTGCCCTCCCAATTTGGCACCGACGGCTTCTTTATCTTTCGCGCGGTACGCCTAGCGTGATTTGGAGAATTCATCATAAATTTTTGACAGATTTCCGGGAAAATGAAGGGAAAAACTGGCATTCCTCGAATGTTTCGCCGGGAAATTGCTTCGACGCGGTGCATAAGGAGGGCGCTGGATGCCAAGTCAGTTGATTCGGGTGCTTATTGCCGACAACAATCTCGAGCTTTGCCGGACGATTCAGGAGTTCCTCGACAACCAGGGCGATATGGAGGTCGTGGGCATCGCCCTCGATGGCCAGCAAGCCCTAGAGCAGATGGTTGAGCGCAAACCCGACGTGGTGATCCTCGACATCACCATGCCCAATCTGGACGGCATGGCGGTCATGGAGCGCATGGGCGAGCTGGAGCTCGAGCCGGCGCCCAAAGTGATTGTGCTGACAGCTCTCGGACGGGAAGACATCATTCAGCGCTTTACCGAGTTGGGAGCGCACTATTTCATCATCAAACCCTTTGACCTGGAGCTGTTGGCCGAGCGGGTGCGCCAGTTTTCCCGCGCAAACGACGGCCTCGTGCAGCGGGGGAAGGGCGCGGCGGCCGCGCCGGGCTACACGGAGGCGTCGGTCACCGTGACCCAGCTCCTGCACGAGATGGGTGTCCCGCCAAACTTCAAGGGGTACAATTACCTGCGCGATGCGGTGTTGATGGCTCTGAGAGATCCTCAGCTCTTGGGAGGCTCGTTGACCAAGCGCCTGTATCCGCAGATCGCAGAGAAATACGGTTCGACGCCGGGCGGGGTCGAGGCGGCGATCCGCAACGCCGTCTTGGCCTGCTACGAGCGGGGCAACCAAGATTTCATCCACCAGCTCTGCGGGGTGGGAAGCCGCAAGAGTTGTCCCACCAACTCCCTGGTCATCGCGAAGCTGGCCGACCATATCCGGCTTCAGAGAAAGGTTGGCTAAAGGGCTTTACATATCGTCGGCCGTGGCGTTCGAACTTGGCGCCGCCGTCGGGTATTGCTCCATTTCTTTGAGCAGGTCTTCCAAGAGCTTGATCTGCTCCTCTTTGAGACGGAGAATCCTTAGCACCTTTTGATGGAGCTGCGGCAAGCGCGTCTCGAGCATGAGCTCGTGGTAATCGTGGCGGAGAAGAAGCCTCTCGAGAAAGAGGAGCTTCTCCGTCAAGCTTTCATGCACCGTGTGATCTCCCCTCTTTAAGAGCGCGGGCAGTGATCGCTCCATCCTATGCGCGCGCTTGATGAGGGGTCCATCGATGGGCTACACTACTAAATGAGAAAGAGCCCGCATCCAACGGGCTCTTGCGATGGTCGGGGCGGCCAGATTTGAACTGGCGGCCTCTGCGTCCCGAACGCAGCGCTCTAACCAAGCTGAGCTACGCCC
>PKEU01000042.1 GCA_002919195.1 bacterium | reverse complement strand
TACGGTATCTTACACAGAGCAGGGTGGGGAAGGGATAGGAGGCGGTTCCTAACTCTCGGGGCGTTCAACGCCTGTCCGGACGTGGCAAGCCAGCTTGGGGCGACGTGGCGAGGTGCCGGGCAAACTCGACCACCCGCGCCCGGGAACGCCGCCACGCTCGCCAAAGACGCGCCCGGGCAAAGAGGGCCCTTCCTGGCTGCCTGTTGACCTCGAGGAGCCAGATGTGGCCTTCTTTGTCGAGACCGAGGTCGATGCCCAACTCGCCCAAGGTGGGGTAAGACCGGGTGAGGACCTCTGCTGCCAGGAGAGCGACTCGGGCGATCCGCTTTTTGAGGTGGGAGGTAGAGTGGGTAAGGCGCGCCTTCTTTCGCAGCGCCGAGAGGGGCAGGGCTTTGCCGCCTGCATGGAGGTTGGAGACCAGGCTTCCTGGCCTTCCCGCCCGGACGCCCACGGCGCTGACGCCCCATTCTCCCCGGCGGTCCCTCTGGACGATCACCCGCACGTCGACGCTGCCTCGAGCGAGGCGAAGCAGCGCCAGCCCCTGTTGTGCGAGATAACGCCCGTTCCCCTGGGTTTCGATAAAGGCCACGACGGCTTCCGGGCTCATGCTCCCTCCGACGACGCGACCCTTTTTCCCTGCCCGTTCCATGCGCCAGCCGCCGGGCAGTCTCCGGCACTTGAAGATCCCTTTTCCCTGCCGCCCACGGGCCGGCTTGATATAGAGTTCGGGGTGTTTCTCACCTAAAGCCGCGAGGTTTTCGGGCGTAAGGGGAAGGGTCTCAGGCAAATGGGGGGCGAGCTCTCCTGAGGACGCGAGCAGGTCGTAGACGTCGACCTTGTCGCCGAAATCTGGGTTGAAATGGGGGATCCCCCGCTGGGCCAGCTGATCGAGCGTTTCGCTGAGTTCCCGCTGTTTTTTGGGCCCAAGGCCCCAGGCGCGTTCGTAGACCACGTCAGGAAGGGGAAACCAGCTTCGCCGCCATCGGCTTCCGGCGGGCGTCCATCCCTTAACTTGGAGGCGGGTCCAATCAATGTCGCCCGGGGAAAAGACATACCCGCGCATCCCCTTTTTGCGGGCGATCCGCAAAATTCCCCTGAGATACGACGTCTGCTCGCCAAAGAGTTGCGAGCGAAACGTACGAGCCGAAATTGCCAAGATCGGACTTGTCTTGGGCAAGGTGTCTTCTCCTCGCTTTTACCACCAGGCCGGCTTGATGTCGTCGTCGTCGTTCCATTCCTCTCCGCTCGTCACCATTCGATGGATGTAGGCTAGGTCATAGGCGTATGTCTCGCCGGTGGGGGTTGCCAAAATCCTCCGCCAGAGTTTCGGAAAAAGCAGTCGGAAGCGGGACTTTTTCCCCAGGTAAAACTCCTTGACGGCCCCCGCCAGGCGAAGGGGATCCGCCGGTAAGCTCTGCCACTCCGTGACCACGGTCTTCACGAGGCTGAGGGCGGCGCGGGTGGCGGCGGGGCTCACCAGCCAGCTGGGGAGCGTGCGGTACTCAAAGCCGCCGTGCTCTTTGCGGCGAAAGTCGCCCATACGGCCGTACTTCCGCCTCCTTTGACGGGCCCGAGTCCTCCGCTCGATCAACATCATCGGAATGGCAACGTAGGTATCCAGCGCGAGGAGTAGTGGAGTCGAAAGCGGGACGCCGCTGATGTGGACATGCCCGCCCGTGGGGAAACGGGACATGGGGTTGCTGCCCGCCATCCACTTGGCGCGGCGAGTGGGCAGGTACATCTGGGCGTGCCGCAAGGCGCGTTCGACGTTGCGGGCGAGGACCAGCGGGGATGGGCTGGGGTTGGGCCTGATCTCCGCCAGGGGAAAGACCGTGCCCCGCTGTCCCCGGCTTTGGCGGTCGTAGCCCACTTCGCCCCGGTGTTGGAGATAGCGGGAAGCGTAGAGGATGCGCCCGTCGTCGCCCGCCAAAGCAAACTCGGGGTCCGCGCCCAGAGTCGCCTCCCGCTGATGGAAAGGCCCCTCGTTGACCACTTGGGCCAAGTGGGCGATGCTCGAGCCGTATGCTCGCCCCATTTCTTCGTCGACTTCCGGACATGGGTCGACGCGCTCAACGTGCCATGGGCCTTTGGGATGCACTTTGAGGTGGACACAAGCGAAGTGGAGCCCAAGGACATAAACGGCCCTGCAGGCGGCCTCCATGATTCTTTGGTACTTCCATGGGGAAAGATTGAGCCCCGGCTCATTTTGGGGGTCTTCTTCCACGGCGAGGACGCGCAGGTCGCCGACATGCACCTTAAGAGGCAAAAACTCATCGGCGGGCAGGCGATGCACCGGGCGGGCCACCCCGCGAGGCAGGTGATCAGGGGCGACGGGAATGCCGTGCCACGTGAGAAAGAGCGACGCCTCTGCGGGCGAGCGACTCCTTTGGACCGCGTCGACAGGGTTCACCACATAGGTGCTCTTTGCAGGTTCTCCTGCACCACCCCAGACAATGGTCACGTCCGCGGCGCCTTGGGCAGGAGAGTGCCGGCAATCGACTCGGAAGCCGCGGCTTTCCAAAGCGGAAAGAAGAGCGTCAATCCCCCGGGGAAGCGATTTGGCGGGGGTGAGCACGAGCGCCCTCACGGTCACGACCTCCCTCGCGGTTTCGCCTGTGCAGCGCATGGACGAGATGCTGCGCGACGTCGATCCCCGTGGCCCGGGAAAACCCTAAAAAGCCTGGGCAGACATTGACTTCGAGCACGACCGGGCCCTCGTCGGTCAGCGCGAGATCGATCCCGGCGAAGTCGGCGGCGACGGCCGCGGCCGCCTTGACTGCCAGCTCTCTCCAAGGTTCTTGGACCGTGACACGTTCCGGCATCCCTCCTAAGGCCAGGTTGGCCCGCCACTCACCGGACCGGGGAAGGCGGCGGATCGCCCCCAACACACAGCCGTCCAGGACCAGCAGGCGGAGCTCTTGGCGGACCGGGCGGTACGCCTGGAGGTAAAGAGGGTCTTGCGCCTCCTTGGCCAGCTGGGCCAAACCGCGCGGCTCTCTAATGAGGGCAACGCCCCGGCCCAAGGAGCCCCGCGCGGGCTTGACGACCAGAGGGTAGGGGAGTTGTCGGGCCAATCGGAGCGCGTCTTGAGGGGTGAGGCTCCAAACGGGCGGGTGAGGGATCTGGGCGCGAGCCAGGGCGCGGCTCATGGCGCGTTTGTCTCGGCCGGTACGAAAGGTTTTCGCGCCGTTGATCACTGGCCTTGTGCCCTCCATAAGCTCCAAGAAAAGGGAGCCCGCCTCCAGGCAGTCCGCGTCGACCCGGCCCAAGACCACGTCAAAGTCGATCGGCCGTCCTCGCCTGTCGAGGGGAAGGCCCGAGCCGATGTCGAGACTGGTCCGGGTGGGATCGACGACGATGAGCTCCACGGAGTTTTTCCGGGCGGCGAGCCCGATGCGCTTCATCTCTTCGGTGCGGTAGGCGTCTCGCGTTACCACCACGGCCCGCGTCATGGCTGGCTCACCCGTTCGAAAACGGCCTCTTGGTACAGGCCGACGATCTCTTGGACCATTTGTTTTAGCGAAAAATGCCGGCAGGCGTATTCCCTGCCCCAGCGGCCCAGCGCCCGCCGGTGGCGGTCATCCTGCAACAGGCGGACCAGATCGCGGCGGATGATGTCTTTTTTAGGCGCCTCCCCGCCGTCTTGGGGAAACCAGAGGGCGCCGTTTTGCCCGTTTTCGAGCGCCGCAGGGCTGACGACGCCCCGGTACGTCGCACCGAGCACCAGCGCGGCGCAGCCTGAAGCCATCCCCTCCCTGATCGCGCGGCCGGTTCCCACGACGACGTGACTCTCGGCAAGGAGGGGAGCGACGTCCCACACCCACCCCAACGAGACGCAGGCCCGGTGGACCGGACGCTCGTTAGAGGCGATCAAAAGGCGCGCGCCGGGGATCATGGCCACCGCCTCGATCAGCTCCATCAGTCCAGAGCGCTTACGCCCATCGATCCGGCCTACGTAGGCGATCTGGAAAGGCCGGCCTTTTCTCCCGGGACGAAACCGATCGGTATCGACGCCGTTGGCGATCAGGCTGAGGCGGCCGATTCCTTGGCCGGCCAGTTCCTGGTAAATCCGGGGACCTACGGCGATGACGCGATCGGCTTTCGCGATTTCGGGATGGGCGCGGGCGACGCCGAGGCCGTGGGCCGTCACTACGAGGGGGCACGCCTCTTCTTGGGCGATGGCTTTAGCTAATGGGATGAGGTCCGAGGAGTGGACGTGGAGGATCTCGGGTTTGGCTAAACGCGCGAGGGAGAGGGCGTGCTCTGTCTCTTCCGCCTCCAGGGTTTCGATGGCTTCTTGCGCTAAGGCCTGAGTGCCAAACTCCCAGGCGTCCGGATGGGAGCGGCCTTGGGTCAGGACCGTTACCGCATGCCCCTGGCGGGCCAGTTCCCGCGCCAGCTCGAGCGCGTGGGTCGTCTGGCCGCTTTGGAAGAAACGAGTGAGCACCATCACCCGCATGGGCCATCTCCTCTCATCGCGAGGGGGTGTCGAGCGCTGCCATCTTATTGGATCGGATCCCGCGTCGTTCCCGCGCGGCGGTCAATCCACGGTCCAGCGCTTGGGCCCGGGCGTAGGCAAAAAGCCGCTTGGCTGCAAGATGCCTGATCCTTTCCTCGTCAAAGGGGAAGGGCTTCGCGTTGACTTCCAAAAGGTAGGGGCGTCCGTCTTGAGCGATGGCTAGGTCCATGGAAAACTCAAAGAAGCTGCCGCCGCACGCAGCCTCAACCTCCTCAGCCGCGCGGCGGCAGATGGACTCAAGCTCCGCCAGGGCCGGGAGGGCCGCGTCGGCCTCACCGGCCAGCCGGTGATAAGGGACGCGGCTTCCACCCCGGAGCGAGTGGGTCGTGAGCCCGGCGGGCGCCGCGACCCGGCCAGCGGCGCCTGTCAAGCGCCACCGGCCGCCCGCGTCCTTTTGCACCAGGCTCCTGATATCAAAGGGGCGCCCTCGCCACCGGCAGCGGGGAACAGCCCACTGGACGATGAGCGCCTCGAGCCGCATGCGACGGGCGAGGGCGCGTCTTAGCTGCTGCCGTGTCCACGACTTCTCGAGCGGCGCCGGGTCTTGGGCCGTAAGGGGTGGGTTGACCCGGACAAGGAAAAGCTCGCCCCGGCGCTCGGCGTAGGCAACGCCATTTCCCAGGCTTCCCCGGACCGGCTTCAAGAAAGCGGCGCCGAACTCCTCAATGTAAACTACGGCTTCGGCCGGATCGCGGGTGACGATCGCCGGGGGCAGGTGCTCCGCTATGGGAGAACGGGCCAGAGCCACTTGCACTTCTTCTTTATCGAGGAAGCGGGGATTAAAGAGCGGCATCCGGGCTTTGAGCCGGTCAAGGATCCGGCGGCACGCAGGATGAGCTTCGACCTCCCGGCGGGAGATCCGGTTATAGACGACGTGGGGAAGCGGGAGCTGCCGCTTTTCCCACGGGCCTTTGGATGTGGTTCTGATCCAACCGGCCACCCGGCCGCGGCGAAAGTCCACCGAGAGCAGGTGAAACAGGTAGACGACACAGCCGTGCTCAAACGCGTCCTCGGCGAGATGGGCGTAAAAACACTCGGGCCACTCTCGGATTTCTGGCCGGGCGGCGGGGAGCCAGTCCACTGCGATCCCTACGCGGAGCGTGGCGTCGTTGTGGCGGCGGATAGGACTCACCCCTTAGGTCATGGTATGCCCGCGGGCTGACGCAGGTGAGAGGCCTTTGCCCGCGAGAAACCGGGCGTACGCCGCAGGTCCCTGGTCGGCGAGTTTGGCCTCCTCGACCAGGCCCGCCCGGTGAAAGGAGATGCGCCCCGTGCGGGAGTTGGCTTCGATCAACCAACAGCGGTAGTCCGTGTCGATGGCGACATCGATCCCAAGCTCCCCCACATGCCGCGCCGTCTGGGCGACGGTCTCGGCGGCTGCCAGGGCGATCGCACGTATCCGTTCCTTCACCGCCTCGACCTGATCGGGGCTTGCGCCGCTCTCGACGAGAATCGCGTCGAGGGGGACCGCTCGGCCGCCGGCGTGGATGTTGCTCACCTTGCGGTGTTTTGCGCCGAGTCTTGCCACCATGCCGGTGAGGGCCCACTGGCCGTCTTCGCGGCGCTGGACCAGCGCCCGGACGTCGAAGACTCGATTTTGGTACGGGAGGATGTGAATCGCTTGCTGCACCAGCATGACGCGCCCGGGCACCCGGCAGATCGACCGCACAGCGGCGATGCTCTGCACCTTGCCGCTCCGCCGGCCCCTCAGGCCGTTTTTGCGGTAGATGTACCCTCCTTTCACCTTTTTCACCCAGCTGACGCCTTTGCCTTGACCGCCGCTCGCGGGCTTGATGTACACTTCGCCGTACTGGCGGATCATCGCGGCCAGTGTCGCCGTCGTGAGGATGCGCGTGTGGGGCAGGGCATCGGCCAGGACCGGATTTTTGGCGAAGGCCTTGTGGAGCTTCCACTTGCTGCCGATCCGGGTGTTAAAGAGGGGGATCCGCTTTTTGGCAAACAGGCGGCGGGCCGCGACGATCCCCCGCCAATCGGAAATCATCCGGGGCGATACCCGATCGTAGACCGCATGGGGAAAGGGGTAGACCTTTTGGACCCAGCGGGAGCCGGTCCACGTCCATCCGCGGATTTTCCGCCGTTTCCAGTGCACCTGGTACGGAGCAAAGATAAAGACGCTGACGCCGATGTCTTTTCCTTCGTTAATTAAGCGGCGGAAGAAGGTGGTCTGTTCGTGGTAAGGACGCCGGTTGGCGTTGCGGCGGCCGACGAGGACTCCTAGAAAGACGTCTGGTTTAGCCACGAGTCGTCGCTCCCCCGGTGGTGGGTGTGGCAAAACCCCGGCATTATCCTACGCCCGGAAAGGGCACGCGGCATAGGATCACAGTCCCGATCGCAGCCGCGGCGAAAGAGACGTTTGTTCGCTTTTGTCCTTGACACTGCCGGGTTGCTTTGCTACCATGGGGCCGTAAAACGACGAAAATCCGAACGTTTTTGATCGCAACCCAGTTTATGTTTGGTTTGAAAGGGTGACCCGCATGCAGCGGGATCTCTTTGACTCGATCAGCCCTTTGGACCACCGTTACTACGCCTCGTCTCCAGAGCTCTTTGAGCGGTTGGCTTCTTACTTGAGCGAATCGGCGACCATTCGCTACCAGGCCAGAGTTGAGGCGGCGTTGGTTCGGGGCCTAAGCCGGATGGGGATCTGCCCCCCACGCGTCGCGGAAGAGGTAGAGCGGGCGTGCGCCGCCGTGCTTCCCGACGAGGTCTACGCCGAAGAGCAGAAGACGCGGCACAACATCCGCGCGCTCGTCAACGTCATCCGGTCTAAGGTCTCTGACGAAGCCAAACCTTTTGTGCACTTCACCGCGACCTCCGTCGACATCATCGACACGGCCCGAGCGCTGCAGCTCAAGGACGTGGCATTGGATGTGGTGATTCCGCTCTTGAAAGACCTGGTGCGGGTCCTGATCGGGATCGCGCGGCGGGAAGCCGACACGGTGCAGGCCGGGCGCACGCACGGGCAGCACGCGGTGCCCATCACCTTCGGCTTTGCTTTGGCCGAGTACGTAAGCCGGCTGGGCAACCGGATCGAAGCTTTGGAGCAAGCCGCCCGAAACCTCAAGGGAAAGATGGCCGGGGCGGTCGGCGCCTACAACGCCTCCCACCTGTTTTTCGACGACCCGCGGGCTTTTGAGGCGGAGGTTTTGGGGCTCCTTGGCCTGTCGGCGGCTGATCACGCTACCCAGATCGTGCAGCCCGAATTTGTCGTCGATTACATGCACGCCGTCGCGTCCACCTTTGGCGTCCTGGCCAACCTCGCCGATGACGTCCGGCACCTGCAGCGGACGGAGATCGGTGAAGTAGGAGAGAGCTTTGAAAAAGACCAGGTGGGCTCGTCGACCATGCCGCACAAGCGGAACCCGTGGAATTTCGAGCACGTGAAGAGCTTGTGGAAGGTGTTTGTCCCGCGGATGATGACGCTGTACATGGATCAGATCTCCGAACACCAGCGGGATCTGACCAATTCAGCCTCGGGCAGGTTCGCGGTGGAGATGGTCGCGGGCCTCTCTTGTGCGGCCGACCGGCTGGTGCGCGTCATGCGCAAGCTGGTGGTCGATCCGGAAAGGATGCAGCAGAACTTCGAGTCTACGGCAGGCTACATCATCGCCGAACCGCTCTACATCCTCCTCGCGGCCCACGGGCATCCCGACGCGCACGAGGCGGTGCGAAAGCTCACCCTGCAGGTCGAAGCGGGCGAAGGAGACCTCTGGGAGCTCGCGATGGCAAGTGGGGAGCTTGCGCCTTATCTCGAGCGTTTCAACGAAAGCCAGCGGGCCATCTTGAAAGACCCGGCCAAGTACACGGGGATCGCGGCTCAAAGGGCTTTGGCCGTCTGCGACGAGTGGGAGCGGCGGCTCAACCTTTAAGAAGAGAAAAAGGCTTCCTTCAACCTTTGCTGCGGAAAGGAGCTGGCCGTTGTGACCATCGCCAAAAGCCGCCACATCCCGGTGGAGATCGAAAGCCGCGTTTACGACCGCCCGGTGTGGCGGGAACTCGGCCTGACAGATTGGGAGTACTCGCGGATCGTCGAGGTGTTAGGGCGGGAGCCCAACTGGACGGAGCTCGGTATGTACTCCGTCCTCTGGTCCGAACATTGCGCCTACAAGCATTCCCGCTTGCTGTTTCGACTGTTTCCCACCCAAGGCCAGCGCATTTTGCAGGGAGTGGGTGAAAACGCAGGCGTCGTCGACGTCGGCGACGGGCTGGCGGTGACGTTTAAGGTCGAGTCTCACAATCACCCCTCGGCGGTGGAGCCTTACCACGGCGCAGCCACGGGCGTCGGCGGCATCGTGCGCGACATCCTCGCGATGGGCGCGCGCCCGATCGCCCTGTTGACGTCGCTCCGCTTTGGCAGGCTGCAGGAGGCCAAAACCCGGCGCCTGATTGAGGGTGTCGTCGCGGGCAGCGCCGACTACGGCCGCGGGAGCGGCGTGCCGGTCGTCGGGGGCGAGATCGGCTTTGATCCCTCGTTTCAAGAAAATCCCCTGGTCAACGTGATGGCGATCGGAGTCGTTCCCCATGACCGGGTGGTTACCGCGGCCGCCAAGGGTCCGGGCAATCCGGTGATGGTGATTGGTGCTGCGACGGGCCGCGAGGGGATCGCGGGAGCGAGCTTTGCCTCCGCGGAATTGGAAGGGGAAACGGAGCAGCCGGTGTTGCCGACCGGCGATCCGGAAAAGGGAAGGCGCTTGATCGAAGCGTGTTTGGAGCTGATCGAAAGCGGTGTCGTCGTCGGCATCCAGGATATGGGCGCCGCCGGCCTGACCAGCTCTTCTTCGGAGATGGCTGCCCGGGCGGGCACGGGGATCGAGATCGATCTTTTGGCTGTACCCCGGGCTGAGCCGGGCATGACCCCCTTTGAGCTCATGCTTTCTGAGACGCAAGAGCGTATGCTCATCGTCGCCCAAAAGGGAACGGAAGGGAAAGTCCAAGAGATCGCTCGCAAATGGGGGCTCGAGGCGGCTGTCATCGGCCGGGTGACGGAGGATAAGATGCTGCGCCTTTATGAGGGGGAAGAGGTCGTCGCCGAGGTGCCTGCCGCCACGTTGACCACGGATGGGGCGCCGGCCTACCGGCCCGAAGAGCAAGAACCCCAGTATCTGCGGGAGCTGGCAAGCCTTCCTTTGCCGCGCGATCTTCGAGGCGATGTGACCAGCGAGCTCGTCGCCTTGCTGAAAGAGCCCAACATCGCGGAAAAGGGCTGGATCTACCGCCAGTTTGACGCGACGGCGCAAGATCGCGTTGCGGTCGGGCCAGGCGCGGCTGACGCCGCCGTCATCCGGTTGGGCGCGAGGGGCAAGGGTTTGGCGGCCACCGTCGACTGCAACAGCCTCCACTGCTACATCGACCCCTACACGGGCGCTGCTGCTGCGGTGGCGGAAGCGGCGCGCAACCTGGTCTGCACGGGAGCGCGGCCCTTGGCGCTGGCCGACGGGATGAATTTTGGCAATCCTGAGAAACCCGAAGTTTACTGGCAGTTTCATCAAGCCGTGCGCGGCATCGCCGATGCCGCCCGCGCTTTGGATACCCCCGTGGTGGGCGGCAACGTGAGCTTCTACAACGAAGCTGAAGGCGTCGCGGTTTACCCGACCCCCATCATCGGGATGGTAGGGCTCATCGACGACGCAGACGGCGCGGTGACCCAAGGTTTCAAACAGGTGGGCGATGTGATCCTGATCTTGGGCGAGGAGCTGACGGGCGATCCACGGGCGCTCGGGGGCAGTCGTTATCTGGCGTCCCTGCATGGGCTCGTGAAAGGCCCATTGCCGGAGCTCGACTTCGAGAAGGAGCGAAAGGTCCAAGAGGTATGCCTTGAGGCCATTGAAGCCGGGCTTGTCGCGTCGGCGCACGACGTCTCCGAAGGGGGGCTCGCGGTCGCCTTGGCCGAGGCGGCGCTGGCAGGGGGCCTCGGCGTCTCGTGCTCGCTGACGCTCGCGGAAAGGCCCGACGCCCGGCTGGATGCGGCGCTCTTTGGCGAAGCCTATTCGCGGATCATCCTCTCGGCGCGGCCTTGGGCTGCCGAGGCCATCATCCAACTGGCCCAAGCCCGGGGCATCCCGTGTGTCCGGGCTGGTGAGGTCGTCGCTAACGGCCGAGGGTTTCGCCTTACTGTGAGCCGTGGAGGCGAGGCTGGAACGGTCACGGCGACCATCGACGCGCCGCTGAGCCAGTTGAGCCGGGCCTGGTACGGCGGCATCGCGGGGTGGATGGACGACGAAGCAGAGCGTGATGATGGCGGCGCGGTGGAGGCGGGCGAAGCGGGCGATGAGGGGGCCACGGGGCTAGAGGAGGAGAGCTGATGTGCGGCGTCTTCGGGATGTTTAGCTTGAGTGAGGAAGCCGCTCCGGCGACCTATCTCGGCCTTTACGCTTTGCAGCACAGGGGCCAGGAGAGCGCCGGGATGGTGGTCTCCGACGGAAAAAAGATGCGCAGCCACAAAGGAATGGGCCTCGTCTCCCAAGTGTTTGAGGAGGAGGCGCTGGCTGGCCTTCCTGGCCAGGTGAGCGTCGGCCACGTCCGCTACGCGACCCAAGGCGCGGCCCATATCGCCAACGCCCAGCCGCTGATGGCCGTGACGCGCCACGGCCCCATCGCCCTAGCGCAAAGCGGCAACCTCACCAACGCCAACCTGTTGAGAGTGGAGCTTCTGCAGACTGGTTTTACCTTTCAGACGACGACCGACAGCGAGGTGATTTTGGGGCTGGTCGCGGCTCACGAGGGTCCTTCGCTCCAAGAGGCGCTCCGCCAGGCAGCTCAAAGGCTGACCGGCGCCTTCGCTCTTTGTGCGATGACCCACGACCGCCTCATCGGTTTGAGGGATCCTCTGGGGATCCAGCCCCTGAGCATCGGCCGTTCCGGCTCGGCGTGGTTTTTGGCTTCCGAATCGTGCGCTTTTGATGCGATCGGAGCCGAGCTGGTGCGCGACGTGCGGCCCGGCGAGATGGTGATCATCGATCGAGAGGGCCTGCGGAGCGAGCAGTTTGCCAAAGGCGTCCGCGAGGCCTTTTGCGTTTTTGAGTTCATTTACTTTGCCCGGCCCGACAGCGTCATCTCCGGCAAGACCGTCCACGAAGTGCGCAAGGAGATTGGGCGGCGGCTGGCCAAGCAGGCGGCCATCGACGCCGACGTGGTGATTCCGGCTCCCGACTCGGCCGCGTCGGCTGCGCTGGGTTACGCCGAAGCCTCCGGCATCCCCTACGACGTGGCCCTGGCCAAAAACCGGTATGTCGGCAGGACCTTCATCCGGCCGACTGAGTCGCTGAGGCAGCT
Organism: bacterium; assembly: GCA_002919195.1. Taxonomy (GTDB): domain Bacteria; phylum Bacillota; class Limnochordia; order DTU080; family RSA5; genus RSA7. Next base: position 4,629 of record PKEU01000042.1, on the reverse strand, counting down.
GGGGGTCCAGATCAAACTCAACCCCATCGCGGCGTCGCTCAAAGGAAAGCGCGTCATCCTTGTCGACGACTCGATCGTGCGGGGAACGACGAGCCGCAAGACCATCAAGCTCCTAAGGGGAGCGGGCGCTCGAGAGGTGCACATGGCGGTAGCCTCCCCGCCTTTTTCGCATCCGTGTCACTACGGGATCGATGTGCCCAGCCAAGATGAGCTGATCGCTTCAGGGCGCAGCCTTGACGAGGTGCGGCGCCTCATCGGCGCAGATTCGCTGCACTACCTCGATGCCGAGGCGCTGTACGAAGCCATCGGTGTCGAAGGCGGGGGGCTTTGCACCGCGTGTTTCGGCGGCGGTTATCCCACCCCGATCGAAGACGCGGATCCTAGTTTTCCAGAGTTTCTCGAAGGAGAGATGGTGCCAAGATGAGCGATGAGATGACCTATCGCGCGGCGGGTGTCGACATCGAGGCGGGCTACGAGGCTGTCCGGCGCATACGGACTCACGCGCGGACGACCTTTCGCCCCGGCGTGCTGGGCGACATCGGCACGTTTGGCGGCCTTTTCGCTGTGCCGGTCGACCGCTACCGCGAGCCAGTCCTGGTTTCGGGCACCGACGGCGTGGGCACCAAGCTCAAGATCGCCTTTATGACCGGGCGGCACGACACGGTGGGCATCGACGTGGTGGCGTACTGCGTCAACGACATCCTCTGCCAGGGCGCGGAGCCGCTGTTTTTTTTGGACTACATCGGGATCGGAAAGCTGGACCCGGACGTCGTGGAAAGGATCGTGGCGGGCGTCGCCGAGGGTTGCCGCCAGGCGGGCTGCGCGCTGATCGGGGGAGAGACCGCGGAGCTCCCGGGGCTGTACGCCGAGGGGGAGTACGACTTGGTGGGCTTTGCCGTGGGCGTGGTGGAGCGGGAGCGGTTGATCGACGGCAAGCGCACCCGCGCCGGCGATATCATTCTGGGCATCGCCTCTACCGGGCTCCAGAGCAGCGGGTATTCGCTGGTCCGCAAGGTCTGCTTTGAAAAGGCCGGGTTGAAGGTGGAGGAGTACATCCCGGAGCTGGGCAGGACTCTGGCCGAGGAGCTGCTGCAGCCGACGGGGATCTACGCGAAGGCCTTAAGCGCTCTCCTCCAGGCGTGCGACGTGCGGGGGATCGCCAATATCTCCGGCGGGGGCCTGCCCGAAAACCTCCCGCGGGCGCTCGCCCCAGGATTGACGGCGGTGGTGCGTCGCGACTCATGGCCGGTGCCGCCTGTCTTTCCCTGGTTGGAGCGGCTCGGGGGCATCGATCGGGAGGAGATGTACCGCACCTTTAACATGGGTGTGGGGATGGCGGTGATCCTTGGCGAAGACGAGGCGGACAAGGCGCGGGAAGTTTTGGCCCAGCATGGTTGGGAGTCGTGGCCGATCGGCCACGTGGTCCAAGGGGAAGAGGGAGTGCGGTGGGCGTGAGCGTGGACCAGGGCCTTTCTTTGGGCCGTCCCGCAAGTCTTGAGGATCCGCTGAAGATCGCGATCCTCGTCTCCGGGCGGGGTTCCAATATGCAGGCCATCGCGGAGCGCTCGCTGAGAGGTGAGCTGCCTGTGCGGGTGGTCCGGGTCATCGCCGACCGTTTTACGGCCCAGGCGGTCGCGAGGGCCGAAGCCTTAGGGATCGACACCCGGGTGCTGGACTACCGCGCCCTCGGCCCCAGCGAGTACCACAACCTGCTCGCCGAGGAGATCGAGCGCTCCGGCGCCGAGTGGATCGTCCTCGCCGGTTATATGCGCATCTTGCCCGAACCTTTTGTGCGCCGGTTTGAATGGCGGATCGTCAACATCCACCCCTCGCTCTTGCCGGCTTTTCCCGGGCTTCACCCGCATCGACAGGCCATCGAACATGGGGTCAAGCTGTCGGGCTGCACCGTCCACCTGGTCGATACGGGCGTCGACACCGGACCGATCATCTTGCAGCGGGCGGTGCCGGTGCTGGACGATGACACCCCTGAGTCGCTGGCCGAAAGGATCCTGGCTGTCGAACACCAGGCGTATCCTGAAGCTTTGACGCTGTTGGCTTCAGGGCGGCTGCGCCTGGTGGGACGAAGGGTGGTCTCGGTGGGCGACACGAGCGCGAGGTTGAGCTAAGCACGAGCCGGTGCAAGCAAGCGGCAACTGCCACGGGAAGGGAGCGACCGAGTGCATGATTCGCGCAGCGCTGATCAGCGTCTACGACAAGCAGGGCATCGTCCCCTTTGCCCAAGGTTTAGCCCGGCATGGCGTCCGGCTGATCTCGACGGGCAACACGTACCAAGTCCTGAAAGAAGCTGGGCTCGACGTGATCCCAGTCAGCGAGTACACGGGTTTTCCTGAAATCTTGGGCGGGCGGGTCAAAACCCTGCATCCCAAGATTCACGGCGGCATCCTGGCCCGCCGCAACATCGAAAGTGACCTCGATGCCCTCGCGGCGCACGGCATCGACCCCATCGACTTGGTCGTCGTCAATCTTTATCCCTTTGTGGCGACGGCGCAGAAAAAAGACGCCACCCACCAAGAGGTGGTGGAGATGATCGATATCGGCGGGCCGGCGATGATCCGGGCCGCGGCGAAAAACTACCAGGACGTCTTGGTGGTGGTCGACCCCGGGCGCTACGATGAAATCCTAATGCGCCTCGACCGCGGCCAGGCGTTTGACGAACCGTACCGCATGGCGCTGGCCCGGGAAGCCTTTGCCCACACGGCCGCGTACGACCGGGCGATTCAAGAGTACTTTGAGTCGACTCTGGACGGGGAGAAGACGCGCGGCGAGGGTGCTCTCGTTGAGCGCGCCTTCACCTTGAGCGCGGTGGACGGGGTCCCGCTTCGCTACGGGGAAAATCCGCACCAAAAGGCGATGTTTTACCGCGACCCCTCTTATGAGGGAACCTCGCTCGCCCGCGCCCGCCAGCTCCATGGCATGGAGCTTTCGTATTGCAACATCATGGACGCCGCTGCCGCGCTGGAGATGGTGCGGGAGTTTGACCGGCCTGCGGCCGCCGCGGTCAAGCACGCCAACCCCTGCGGCCTGGCCGTGGCCCCGACCTTGGCCGAGGCCTTTCGCAGGGCTTACGAAGCCGATCCTGTGTCGATTTTCGGCGGGATTGTCGCCCTCAACCGGGAGGTGGACGTTGAGACCGCCGAGGCGCTGGCCAAGGTGTTTTTGCACGTCGTCTTGGCGCCGGGGTTTACTCCGGAGGCCCTTTCAATTTTAACTCAGAAAAAGAACCTCCGCCTCCTGGAACTGGGCCCCATCACGCCGCCGAAACCCTACCTCGACCTGCGGCGGATTCCCGGTGGACTCCTGGTGCAGGAGGCTGATCTCTTAGGCGCTCCTTCCAGGGAAAGCTGCCGCGTCGTGACGCGCCGGGCTCCCACCGAGGAGGAGTGGCGTGATCTCCAATTTGGCTGGATCGCAGTAAAACACGTGAAATCCAACGCCATCGTCGTGGCTGCCAACGAGACGGCGATCGGGGTCGGGGCTGGGCAGATGAACCGGATCCAAGCGGCCCGCCTCGCCTTGGAGCAAGCGGGCGACAAGGCCCGGGGCGCGGTGCTGGCTTCCGACGCCTTCTTCCCCTTCCCCGATGTCGTGGAAGCGGCGGCCGAGGCGGGTATCCGGGCGATCATCCAGCCCGGAGGCTCGAAGCTCGATCACGAGTCGATCGCCAAAGCCGATGAAGCTGGCATTGCGATGGTGTTTACGGGCATTCGCCACTTCCGACACTGAGTTTCTCGCCAAGAGTGGCTGGTAAACGGCGGAGAGGAGGCATTGGCCGGTGAAAGTGCTGGTGGTGGGCGGCGGTGGCCGGGAGCACGCCATCGCATGGAAGATTGCCCAAAGCCCACTGGTGACTGAAGTGGTCTGCCAAAGCGGCAATCCCGGAATGGGAAAAATTGCGAAATGCGTCCCGGAGCCCAAAGAGGGGATTGAAGCGATGGCGCGGTGGGCCAAGGAGCAGGGGATCGATCTGGCGGTGATCGGCCCCGAAGCCTACCTGGAGCTTGGGATCGTGGACGCCTTCGCGCGCCATGGGGTGAAGGCGGTCGGACCGACGCGGAACGCCGCGGCCATCGAAAGCGACAAGGCTTTTGCCAAGGAGCTTATGGCCGCGCAAGGCGTGCCGACGGCTCCCTTTACGGTGTGCGGCTCACCCAAGGAAGCCCGGAGCGCAGTCCGGCGGCTCGGCGCTCCGGTAGTGGTCAAGGCCAGCGGCCTCGCGGCGGGCAAGGGCGTCACCGTGGCTCGCTCGATCCAGGAAGCCGATGAGGCGATCAGCCGCATCATGGAGGAGCGGGTTTTTGGTGACGCGGGCGAGACGGTGGTCGTCGAGGAGTTCCTCGAGGGAGAGGAGGCAAGCCTCCTTGCCTTTGTCGACGGCGAAAAGGCGCTGCTCATGCCCAGCGCCCAGGACCATAAAGCAGCTTACGACGGCGACCGGGGACCCAATACAGGGGGCATGGGAGCCTACTCGCCGGCGCCCGTCGTTGCGCCGGAGGTTTGTTCGTTGGTCGAAGAAAGAATCCTCTCGCCCACCATCCAGGCGATGCAAGCCGCAGGGCGTGAGTACCGGGGCGTCCTCTATGCGGGGCTGATGATCACGGCCGATGGTCC
>PKEU01000136.1 GCA_002919195.1 bacterium | reverse complement strand
GGGGTTGGCGGAGGCTGATCCCCGTGTCGCTGCAAGTGCCTCCCGAACCCTATGACGATTTTGTTGCCGTCATATTGGGAGAGAGGTACCTTAAAGGTAGGAGGACATAAAACGGACGTCATCGCCTCAAGGGCGTCAACCTGTTAGGAGAAAGGGGGTATGGCCGTGAGAGGAGTGATCCCGGAGACCACCCGTGTTTGGGTGGTAGTGCTAATCGCTTTTGCCATGGTGGGCTGGATCGCGGCCTCTGCTTGGGCCAACCCCTTTGAGACTTTACCGCCGGATCATTGGTCTTATGATGCTGTGAAGATGTTGTCCCGCAAGGGGATGATCCAGCGTTACGTGGAGCACCGGCTCCTCTTGGGCTACGAGATGACCTATTTTGACGTGGCCATGTGGTTGGGCGAAGCCTTTGAACGATACATCACCGGCGAGGACGAAGGGCTCACGTTTTCCGCATTTGTGGAAGCCTTTAATGCCGAGCATCCGGAGAGCGCGCTGGGCCAGGAGGAGCGGGAGCAGCTGGCCGATCTCATCGAAATGGTGCAGGATCATTTGGAGATGTTGGGTTACCCCGTGCCGCTCGACGGCGATGGGCGGGGCAGGACCGGAATCCGTTTTCAAGGCGTGGCCCGGGCGCTGGAGCAGTTTCGCATGCGGGGAGAAAGCCGCATCGTCTATCAAGATGTCACCTCCAGAGGCGACGGTGAAGGAGACGGCGTCAACGTTGCGCAAACACACACGCTTCGTTTGAGCGGGCCCGTCAGCAGCCGGCTCAACATCGGCGCTGTCGTCCGAGGGGAAGGCCGGATGAGCGCGGAGAATGACGATGGGTTCCGCCTGGGCGCTGAAGGGGTAGATCTGGGCTTTCCAGGCTCGGCACTGGCGAGGATCGGCAGGGTGACCGGTTCGGGAATGAGCGATCTCGCGATCGGTGGCGTCAGGGAGTTAACCGGATTTCAGGCCGCCGTGCAGACCGGGCGGATCGGCTCCATGCTCCTCGTCGGCCGCACGCCTGCCAAAGAACAAGGGCCCCTGGGCGAAAAAGACGAAGAAGCATTGGTGACGGCTTGGGACGGTTCGTTCCGGGTGAACGACCGGCTGCAACTCGGCGCGAGCCTCGCATACCTGCAGGCAGATTCCGATGGCGATGGAGACCGCTCGCAAGCGGTTGTTTCGCTGGGAGGCACCTACGCTGTAAGCCCCCAGCTGACGTTGGCCACGGAAATGGCGCAAGCCACGGCCGAGGGAGAGGGTGGCAGCGCCTTGAGGGTCGGCGCCGTGTTGCACCCGCTTCCTGAGCTCACTCTGGGCGCGCTCCTTTCGTCTACCGGGGAGGGTTACCGGCCCCTCTTTGGGACGAGCGAGGGCGCCCGGTCGCGCATCGATTTGTCGGCCGAGATCGGCCGATGGATCTTGTCGCTTCGCCGGGAGCACGTGGTGCGCTCCGAGAGCGACGAAGGGGGCAACTCCACGGTCACCCGCCTCGGCCTGGCGTCGTACCTCAATGAAAACACGATTTTGAAGGCGGCGCGGGAGACAGGTGAAGGAAGCGGAGCCGGCAGCGGCGAACAGCGGGACGTCAAGACCGAGCTCGACTTGGAGATCCGTTTTGAGCTTGGGAAGATCGGTTTGGGCTTCGCCATTGAGTCGGGCGCTACAGGTTCTGAGGATAGCGGCTCGACGGTGCGGCGAACTCGGGCGATGGTGGAGCATGCGGTCGGTCCCATCGGCAGGGCTTCGGCCGGGTTTTCGATCGTCGATCGGGCCGTAGGGGCCGAGACGAGCTCCAACGTGGGCCTGCGCTACGACTTTGAAAATGCCAGCGTGATGCTCCAGTACGAGATTTTGACAAAGGTGGGTGAGGCGCCCGAAAACGTCACCACCGCCGAAGTCTCGATCAAGTTTTAAAGCAATATCGTCCGGGGGCACAGCAAAAGGAGGAACCGAGCATGCGAAAGAGAGTGGCGATGCTGGTCGCCTTGTCGTTGATGTGGAGCCTTGTGGTGCCCACGGCGTTCGCACAAGAGGCGGTTGCAGTGGGGCCGCCGGGGCTGATCCAGGTCGAGCAGATCTTGTATGGCCGGGCGCAGGAGGGCGCGCTTTTGACGCGGCTGGAGAGGATTGAGCGGGACGTTTACGGCCGTCCCCAAGACGGAAGCGCCTTCCTCGTGCGGTTGCAGCGCCTGCAAAATCTTCTCTTGGGCGCCGAGGGCGATATCTCGATCAAAATGAAGCTCAACGCGATCGAGTGGGTCACGTTTCAAAAGATCAACGAAGGGCCCTCGATCTCCAGGCGCATCGAGCAGCTAGAGTCTCAGCTTTTCGGCGAGATCCGCAGCGACGCCGGTTTGGTCGAGCGGCTCGACCAGCTGCTGGAATTGATGTGGCCCGGCGGGCGGATCTACGTGTCCGAGGTCGAGATCCCACAGAGGACGCTCGTGCGGATTGAACTCCTCACCGAGCTCAACTCGGAGCGCAACAAGCCCAACGATCCTGTGCGGTACCGGGTCGTCGACAACGTGTCGATCGACGGTGTCGTCGTGATCCCCGCCGGGGCCGAGGGTCAGGGCCACGTGGTTTCGGTCAGCTCGGCGGGGCGCTTGGGCCAGGACGGGCGCGTCGAAGTCGACTTTGGCACCGTGCGGGCCATGGATTCGTCGGAGGTGCGGATCACCCTCGATGAGCGGGCGACCGAACGCAACAAGTCGATGGAGCTCGCGGCGGGCGCGAGCTTGGCCGGTGTCGTGTTGCTGGGGCCGATCGGCTTGGCTGCTGGGTACTTTGTCCAAGGGAAACAGCACGTCGTTCCGCAAGGGACCGTCTTTTACGTCGAAGTGGCTCAAGATGCCAAGGTCAAAGGCTTGTCGCTGGTTCCGACCAGCGTGGCCCGTTAACTCACGAGGGATCCAAGACCCTCCCGGATAACAGCAAACGACGGCCGTGCCCGAAGCTCGCCGGGCACGGCCGTTTCTCTTCCATTTCAAGATCAGCCATGATCCGCCATGAGCCCCCAAGATGGAACGCGCCGGAAATGGGCACAAAGGTGTTGTCCCCTCGGGGTGGCTTGGGCTACAGGCCGGGAACCCCTTCCCGGGCCACCCGGTGGAGGAAAGCCCGCACCAGGCGCACCGCCTCTTTCATATCCGAGAGGGAGATCAGTGAATAAGGCGTGTGCAGGTAGCGGCAGGGCAGGGAGATCGAGACGGTGGGGACGCCGCCCCCGGTGAGATGGATGCTTCCCGCGTCGTTACCGCCGGCGGTGGTCTGTTTCCACTGGTAGCGAATGCCTTCGTCTTGGGCGGTGCGGACCAGAAGCTCCAAAAGACCCCGGTGGGGGATCGACGTGGCGTCTTGAAAGGTCAGCACCGGACCGTCACCAAGGCGCGTCGCCCGCTTGGACGAGTCGGGATCGGGCATGTCGGCGCACGTGGTGGCTTCTAAGACGATGGCGAAGTCGGGCGCGACCCGGGCGGCCGCCACTTTGGCACCTCTGAGACCGATCTCTTCTTGCACGGTAAACGCGAGGGCGACAGGCAGAGGTGGCGGCTCCCGGAGAGCTTCGACGGCCATGGCGCACCCCGCCCGGTCGTCCAGAGCTTTGCCTCCGACCACGTCGTCGGAGTGAGCGTGAAACGCCGTGTCAAAGGCGACGTAAGCGCCCAGCGACACCAGCTCTTGGGCTTCGGCCTTGGAGCGGGCGCCGATGTCGATCAGCAAGTCGTCGCTGGCCACGACGCTTTCCGCTTCCTTCCCCTTTTGCAGGTGCTTCGGCTTGATGCCGATGACGCCGGGGACCCGCCGAGGGCCGACCTTCACCCGGGTGGAGGGGAGGATGCGGTCGTCGATGCCGCCCACCTTTTTGAAACGCAGGTAGCCGTCGTCTTCGATGTAGTCGACGATGAAGCCCACCTCGTCCATGTGAGCGGCGATCATGGCCCGGGGGCCGGATCGGCCCAGTCCAAAGGCGGCGATCAGGTTGCCTAAGGGATCCACTTCGAGGCTTTCGGCATGGGGTTTGAGCTGCGCGACGAGGATGTCGCGCACCTCGTCCTCGCAGCCTGACGGGCCGAAGGCCTCACTCAGTTGAGCCAGTAATTCTTTCACCGTGCCACCCTCCCATCCGTTCGGCCGTCAGCATCGCCGCGAATTGGGCCAGCAGCTCCGCCGCTTGGGCGACGTCGGCGATGTCGACCACTTCCACGGTGCTGTGCATGTAACGCAGGGGGATGCTGACGATGCCCGTAGGCACCCCTTGATTGGCGACTTGAATGGGCCATGCGTCCGTGCCCGACGATGCCGGCAGCACTTCGACCTGCACGTCGATTTCAGCCTCTTGAGCGGCTTGGACTAGGAGCTCTCTCACGCCAGGGTGGATGTTGGCGCCGATGGAGAGGGCGGGCCCTTTGCCCATCTGGATGGTTTCGCGTCTTGCAAGACCCGGCATGTCCGCGAACCCGACATCGATGGCAATCGCCACATCGGGGGACAGGGACTGGGCGGCGACCACCGCGCCTCGCATGCCCACCTCTTCCTGGGCCGTGGCCACCAAGATCACATCGGCTGGGCGGCAGCGCTCGGCCAGCGCCTCACACGCAGCGATGGCCGCGGCCAGTCCGGCGCGATTGTCGAGGGCTTTTCCGGTATAGCGGCCGTTGGCCAGCCATGTTCCCTCTCGCCGCATCGAGACCGGATCGCCGGGACGCACCCGGCTCAGCACGGCCTCGGCATCGAGCCCTAAATCGATGTAGAGATCGTCCCACGAGGGCAGTTGGGTGCGGTCTTTGGCTTGCGTGAGGTGAGGCGGGATCGTGCCGATCACCCCGGGAAGAGGCCCGCCCTGGGTGTGTACGATCACCTGGGCCGCCAAGAGATTTCGCAGGTCGACACCGCCGACGGGAGCGACGCGCAGCGCGCCGCTCTTTTCGATGGCCGTCACCACGAGGCCGATCTCGTCCATGTGGGCGGCCAACATCAGTTTGGGCGTCTTTTCGCCGGATGAGGCATTCGCTTTGAGACGGGCATAAAGATTTCCCAGGGCATCCGTCCAGACCTCATCCACGAAGGTAAGATGTTCTTTGAGAAACTCGCGCAGGGGCTCCTCCCGGCCAGACACCGCGGGAAACGATGTGAGTTGCTCGAGGAGCGCGGCGGCTCGAGCGCGCAAGTCGGCCACCGGGCGACCTCCTTTCAACGCATGGGATTTCTCGAAACGCCATCCACGGAAGTTAACCCGGCCAGCGCGGCGCAGGTTGAACCTCAAAGGAATTCACCCTCAAGGCGCGGAGAACCTCTTCCCGTCAAGGGAGGCTGGTCTCAGGCGAGCGCTGAACGATGAGCGGCCCCATCTTCCAAAAAAAGAAGAAAGAAGAGGCGGCGAGCCGGGGACAAGGAAGGCAGGTAGCGGGGTCTTTTGCGGGAATCGTCACGACACTGCCCGGGAATCCGGAGACCTTTCTTGGCAGGAGCGGGACAGGAGGCAACAGAGGTGCTCCTCCTCGATCGCCTGCCGGACCATCGTGGCCACGGGCTCTTCGATCATCATCTGGTAGTCGTCGAGGCTGATGGGGACCCAGAGCTCTTTCAGCAGGCGAAATCCGTGGATAAACGCGGCTGCCTCCACTTCCCAGGGCACGTCGAGCCAGTGCAGCTCCTTCGCAGCGACGAGATGATCAGGATTTTCGTCGAAGTCGACAGCGTGGCCGATCTCATGGGCTAAGACGACGACGAGATAAGAAAGCGACTGCTCCTTGAGATCGGGTTCCCACACGAGGATGGCCCGCCGTCCTGGATGATACAGCCACTGTTCCGGAACCGGGCTCGATTCGAAGGTAATGCCCAGCGCCAAGGCTTTCTCGACGAGACGCTCGAGGTAGGGGTTTGGCGGAAACTGGGCGATGATGGCTTCGTGTTCGCTTGGCGCGACGGGTTTCAATGACCGCAAGATGATCTTCCTCCTTTGGCAGGCGGAGGAAAGCTCCCGGCCTGCCAAGGATGTTCCTGCTTCCTTCTCAACCGCTGGGCGTGATTCCTGGCGCGCTGGGGTGGTAGTTTCTGGTGGCCCTGCATCGGTCGCCGGTGCGTTCGATAAAACTCATGTCAACAGCGCGTAGACCGCGAGCACCGAGGCGGCGAAGCTGACGAAATCAGCCAAAAGGCCCACGGCGACGGAATGCCGCGCTTTCACCACGCCCACCGACCCAAAGTAGACGGTGAGGACGTAAAAGGTCGTCTCGGTGCTTCCCTGCATCGTGGAGGCGATCAGACCGACCAGCGAGTCGGGGCCGTGTTGTGCGAGAAGGTCGGCCAAGATCCCCAGCGATCCCGACCCGGACAAGGGACGGATCAAGGCGAGGGGCACCACCTCCGCGGGGATGCCCAGGAGCTTGGCCGCGGGCGTTACGAGGCCGAGGACGAAGTCAAGAGCGCTGGAGGCGCGAAACACGCCCAGGGCCACAAACATCGCGATCAGGTAGGGGAGGATGCGGACGGCGATCTCAAGACCTTCTTTTGCCCCTTCGCAAAAGACTTCGTAAACGCGCACGCCGCGGGCCATCGCGATCAGTGGGATCGACATGAGAAGCGCCGGCACGGTCCAGGCGGAAAGCGCGCGGAAAAGTTCCATCATCGCGGGCGCCCCCATCGGCGAGCGGCCCGGTCGGCCAGGAGCGCCGCGGCCGTGGCGATCACGGTGGCGATCAGCGTGGTGCCCACGACGGCGGCCGGCTGCGCCGAACCCGCCGCGGCCCGAAGGGCGATCACGGTCGCAGGCAAGAGGGTGACCCCGGAGGTCGAGATGGCGAGGAAGGTGCACATGGCGTCGGAGGCCACGTCTTTACCCCGGTTGAGCCGGGAAAGCTCCTGCATCGCTTTGAGGCCCAGCGGGGTCGCAGCATTTCCCAGTCCTAAGAGGTTAACCGTGATCGCCATCAAGATCGAGGCGTTGGCGGGATCGTCGGGGGGAATCGAGGGAAAGAGCCGGCGGACGAGCGGGGAGAGGAGCCTCGCCAAAAAGGAGGTGAACCCGGCGGCCTCGGCGACTTTCAGGATCCCACACCAAAAACCCAGGATTCCCACAAGGCCAAAAGCGAAGACGACCGCGTTTTCGGCGCCGTCGATCACACCTTGCGTGATCGCTTGGGCGCCGCCTTCGCCCTGGAGGAGGGCGAACGCGACGCTGATCACGAGCATCGCCGTCCAGATCAGGTTCAATGTGGACCCCTCCCACATGGTCAAGGGGGCTTGGCGTGTCAGGGGCCGCCAACCTGTGACCCCGGTTGGCTTTGGCTCAGGATGAGAGGGCATTCGTGGGCGCCATCCGTGCCGAGCCCATATAGGTGAAGGAACGGGACGCCCGCTTCCACCCGGTCCTCTTGGGCGAGCGGCGGGTCGACACTCAAGTACTCTTCGATGCCCCGGGCGATGGCAGCGGCGAGTCTCTTTTGCCCTTGGGGGCTCACGAGGACGGCACGGTCTTGGCGGTGGGTGAGAAATCCCATCTCGACCAGCACCGCAGGCATCGCCGCCCGGCGCAAGACAAAGAAGTCGGCCGGCAGGGCGGCGTTTTGGTCGCCCGGCGTCACTTCCCTCAAGTGCTTGAGGATGGAGGCCGCGAGCTTGCGGCTCTCAAAGGAGCCGGGGTGGTAAAACACCATGCCCCCGCCCATCTTCTCTGAGTTGGCCGCGTTGACATGCAGGCTCACCAGGAGCTCGCCTTTGTAGCTCTCGGCCAAGAGCACCCGCCCTTCGAGATCCCGCCCGTGCCGGGTGCGCATGCTGCGGCCAAAGGAGCTCAACTCCACATCGGCGGTGCGGGTGAGAAACACCTTGCCCCCCAGGTTGCCGAGCTCTTCGGCGAGCAGCAAGGCCACGGAGAGGCTGATCTCTTTCTCCGTCACGTCGTCGAGGTGGCACCCGGGGTCGATGCCCCCGTGGCCCGGATCGACCACGACGATCCTGCCCAGCAACGGAAAAGCCTCGTCGCTCCCGGGGGCTCGGGCTTCTTTGGAGCTCGCGAGGGCCAGGGTGCCCAGGGCGATCACCAGGATCAGGGCAAGGCGAAAGCGGCGAATGCTCACAGCGAAAATGAGTGGCGGGCGCACGGTGCACCTCCCCCAGTAGTGTACAGCGGTGGCAAGGGCCGTTAGAACTGGCTCGGCGTCCGGTCGGGGGGCGGCGAAGGAGCGCTCTTAGAGGACGATGGCCTCAGGAGGAGTCATGCCACAGGAACGGAATGACTTGGTGATACATGGGAGGAGGCGAAGGGATTGGCCACGATCGAGTCGCTTCGAGCCGAGCTGCCAGCGGCGCAAGATCGCGTGTACCTCAACACCGGCACGTCAGGACCGATGCCTGAGCGATCGGTAAGGGCGGCTGTCGAGCTCTTGGAGTTGATCGCGCGCGAAGGTTACGCCTCCCCACCGGCTCTTTCGGCTTACTCCCAAGCGCTGAAAGAGGCGAGAGAGGCTTTGGCTTCCGTTGTCTCTTGCGAGCCTCGTAGCATTGCGCTCACCCATTCCACGAGCGAAGGAATCGGGATCGTTGCATCCGGCCTCGAGTGGCAAGCCGGCGACGAGGTGATCATCTCCGACCTGGAGCATATCTCGGGCATCGCGCCGTGGAAGCGGTTGGCCCAAGCAAAGGGCGTCGTCGTGCGGACCCTGCAGAGCGAAGGAGGGCGCTTGCCGGCCGAGCGCATCGTCGCGGCGATCACACCGAAGACCAAATTGATCTGCATCAGCCACGTCTCCTACGCTACGGGCGCGATCCTTCCGGTACAGGAAGTTTGCCGGGCAGCACGGGCCAAGGGCGTGCTGGTGCTCGTCGACGGGGCTCAAGCGGCGGGCCATCTCCCGGTCGACGCCCCTGCCCTCGGATGTGACTTTTACGCGTTTCCCGGACAGAAATGGCTGCTGGGGCCTGAAGGGACGGGCGCTTTATACGTGGCGCCCCACGCGCTCGAAAAGATCGAGCCCAGCCGGATCGGTTGGGCGTCGCTGGTCCACGATCCGGCGCAGGCCGACGATGACGACGTCCGCTTGCTGCCCGACGCTCGTCGCTTTGAGACGGGAACGATTCATGCCCCTGCCTTTCGGGGCCTTGTCCAATCGATCCGCATGCTCGAAGCGATCGGATGGGAGGCGATTTTCCAACGGGCGCTCTACCTAGCCAATCTGGCGAGGGAGGAGTTGTCCCGGATACCGGGCGTGCGCGTCTTGACGCCTCAGGCCGAGGCCTCGGGGCTGCTCACCTTCGCGGTTGACGGGGTCGATCCGGAAAGAGTGGTCAAGGACGCCTGGTCCAAGCACCGGGTCGTCATCCGCTCAATCCCGTCCTTTGCCGCGTTGCGGGCGTCGTTTCACGCATTTAACGACCCATCCGACGTCGAGACCCTTGCAGCGGCCGTCGCCGCTTTGGTGAGGGACGCATGAAAACCCCTGGAAAATGGGAAAATCGGGCTTGGAGCAGGCGGGGGAAAAATTAAGGTCAAAGAAAGTCAAGTTTCCCGTGCGCGCACCAGCAAAACATGGTATAATGGCCTCGAAAGGTCAAGAAAGGTCAAGGACCATCGCCGGCAACCTTGTGCCGGCCCGGCGTACGAAGGAGGACGAGTTGTGCCCACGCTTTCCGACAGCATCGAGAGGTACCTTAAGGGGCGTCTTTCCCGAGCCGTCGAAGGCGTGATTGAAATCCGCCGCTCCGAGGTGGCAGAGCAATTTGACTGCGTCCCGTCTCAAATCAACTACGTTCTTGAGACGCGGTTTACCCCCCAGCGGGGATACTACGTCGAAAGCCGCCGGGGTGGCGGCGGCTACATCAGGATCATGCGGCTTTACGTGCGCCGATCTCCCGTCACGTGGGATTCGGTGTGCGAAGAGATCGGCGATCGAGCTTGTGCCGAACGCGCCGAGGCCATCATCAACCGCCTTGTGGAGATCGGACGGATCAACGCTCGCCAGGCGACGTTGATCCGGGGCGCCTTGCGCGACGAGACCGCGGGGGTGGAGTCGCCTTGGGACGAGGTCGTCAGGGCCAAACTCCTCCGCTCGCTGTTGTTGTTGGTGTTTCACCAGGAGGGGTAGGGCGTACGCTTTCTAGAACGGGGTGATGCTGCCGTGATGTGCGAAGTTTGCCACAAGGAGCCGGCAACCGTTCACATCACCCGGATCGTCAACGATCAAAAGACAGAAATGCACCTTTGCGCCCAGTGCGCTAGGGAGCGGGGAGAGGTGGAAATGAACTTCGAGCCCAGCTTTGCCTTTCACAATATCCTCGCAGGCCTCTTTGAGCCGGAGTCGACGATGGTTTCGCAAAGAAACCGTCCTGTCGCCGTCCGGTGCAGCCGTTGCGGGATGAGCCTCGCCGATATCCGCCGGCTGGGGAAGCTTGGGTGCAGCAATTGCTACGCCCAGTTTGAACGGGAACTCGAACCGCTCCTTAAGCGGATTCACCAAAGCACGGATCACGCGGGCAAACACCCCAAAGACCGAGGACACGATCGCCGCGATGTGCGGCGTGAGATCGAAAGGCTCAGGGAACTGCTCCACATCGCCGTGTCGAAGGAAGCTTACGAGGAGGCGGCTCGCCTGCGGGACCAAATCCGCAGCCTCGAGTTGCAAGCCAAGGAGGACTGACGGGCCATGTCTCTCAAGGACATCATCAACAAGACCTTGAGTCAATGGATGAAAGGGACCGGTCCTGAGAGCGACATCGTGATCGGCAGTCGCGTCCGCTTGGCGCGCAACCTCTCTGACGTGCCCTTCCCGCAAATCGCGGACGACGAACAGAAAGGGTATGTGATCAAAGAGGCCAAGAGAGCGTTGCAGCAGGCGAAAAACGCCTTGGGCGATCTCGAATTTATCCCGATGGCTGAAGTGTCGCCCCTAGAGCGGCAGCTACTTGTGGAAAAACACCTCATCAGTCCGGCTCACACGCAGCAGGTAAAGCATAAGGCCGTGATCCTGAGGGGCGACGAAGCCGTCAGCATCATGGTCAACGAAGAGGACCACTTCCGGATCCAGGCCCTCTTTCCCGGGCTTGCTCCCTTTGAGGCCTGGGAGCTTTGCAGCCGTGTCGACGACGCCTTTGACGAAGTGCTGCATTTCGCCTATGGCGACCGGTTTGGGTATCTCACGGCTTGCCCGACCAACGTCGGCACGGGCATGCGGGCCTCGGTCATGATGCACCTGCCCGCGCTCACGATGACGGACCAGATCCGCAAGATGATCAGCGCCGTCGGCAAGTTTGGCCTCGCAGTGCGGGGCATCTACGGCGAGGGCACCGAGGTGCTCGGCAACATCTACCAGCTTTCCAACCAGATCACGTTGGGTCATTCCGAAGAGGAGATCATCCGGCACCTTTACAAGGTGACCCAGCAAGTGCTCGAGCACGAGCGGGCGGCCCGCGAGCGGATCTTGGCCAAAGATCGGTTGCAGCTGGAGGACCGCATCTACAGGTCGTACGGGATCCTCGCCAATGCGCGGATGATCGCGACCCAGGAAGCGATGCAGCGGCTTTCCGATGTCCGTCTCGGCATCGATCTTGGGATCGTCACCGGCATCGAACCGAGGATCCTCCAGGAGCTCATGGTGATGATCCGACCGGCGCATCTGCAAAAGCTGATGGGTCAAGAGCTCGATGCTCCCGCCCGGGATGAAAAACGGGCGGCGCTCATCAGAGAGCGGTTGCGCGGTCAGGGGCGATAGGCTCGAGTGTGGGGTTTTAGGGACAGGGATGAGCAGGATATAGCTACGAACGAAAGGGACGGTGGAACCGATGTTTGGGAGGTTTACAGAGCGAGCGCAAAAAGTGGTCGCCCTTTCACAGGAAGAGGCGCGGCGCCTTGGCCACAACGTCGTGGGCACCGAGCACATCCTCCTAGGCCTTGCTGCGGAGGGAGAAGGCGTCGCTGCCCGGGCGCTGCAAAACATGGACATCAGCTTAGAGAAAGTGCGCTCTGAGGTCGAGAAAGTCATCGGCCGGGGCGAAGGGGTTCCCCAAGGGCAAATCACCTTTACGCCCAGGGCCAAGCGGGTGCTTGAGCTGGCTTTTGACGAGGCTCGCCAGCTGGGGCACACCTACATCGGCACTGAGCACATTCTCCTGGGGCTTATCCGGGAGGGCGAGGGCGTCGCAGCCCAGGTGCTGAAAAACCTCGGCGCCGACCTGGATAAGGTGCGCCGGCAAGTCGTGGAGCTATTGGGCGGGGGATCGCCCGCGACCACCAAGTCGTCTCGCGGCCGCAAGACTCCGACGCTCGACCAGTTTGGCCGCGATCTGACCGAGCTGGCGCGGGAAGGGAAGCTCGATCCGGTGATCGGCAGGGAGAAGGAGATCCAACGGGTGATCCAGGTGCTCTCCCGCCGCACGAAAAACAACCCGTGCCTTATCGGCGAGCCCGGTGTCGGCAAGACAGCCATCGCCGAGGGGCTGGCGCAAAAGATCGTCGAAGGCGACGTGCCGGAGACGCTCCTCGAAAAGCGGGTCGTCAGCCTCGACCTGGGGGCTTTGGTCGCGGGCTCCAAGTTTCGGGGCGAGTTTGAAGAGCGCTTGAAGAAGGTGATGGAGGAGATCCGCACCTCGGGCGACGTCATCCTCTTTATCGACGAGATGCACACGATCATCGGCGCGGGCGCGGCCGAAGGCGCGATCGATGCCTCCAACATCCTCAAGCCTGCGCTGGCCCGGGGCGAGCTCCAAGCGATCGGCGCCACCACTCTGGACGAGTACCGCAAGCACGTGGAGAAAGACGCTGCGCTGGAGCGGCGTTTCCAGCCCATCATGGTCGATGAGCCGACCGTGGAGGAGACCATCGCCATCCTCGAGGGCCTGCGCGACCGGTATGAGGCGCACCACCGGGTCAAGATCACCGACGAGGCCCTCAGGGCGGCAGCCGTCCTTTCGGACCGCTATGTGACCGACCGGTTCCTGCCCGACAAGGCCATCGACCTCATCGACGAGGCGGGCTCCAAGATCCGCTTGCAGGCCCTGGTTGCGCCTCCCGAGCTCAAGGAGCTGGAGCAGCGCATCGAAGAGACCCGCATGGAGAAAGAAGCTGCCATCAAAAACGAAGAGTTTGAAAAGGCGGCCAACCTGCGGGACCAGGAGCAAAAGATGCGGGAAGAGCTCGATCGCCGCCGCGCGGAGTGGAAAAACAACCGCGGGCGGACGGAAGGGGTTGTCACGGCGGACGACATCGCCGAAGTGGTCTCCAGCTGGACCGGGATCCCCGTCTCCAAGCTGGCCCAAGAGGAGACCGTCCGCCTGCTCAACCTGGAGGAAGTATTGCACGAAAGAGTCGTGGCGCAAGACGAGGCGATCACCTCAGTCTCGCGGGCGATCCGGCGAGCCTTTGCGGGCCTCAAGGATCCCAAGCGCCCCATCGGTTCCTTCATTTTCCTGGGTCCCACGGGGGTCGGCAAGAGCTTGCTGGCCAAGGCACTGGCCGAAGCCCTGTTTGGCGACGAAGACGCGATGATCCGCATCGACATGTCGGAGTACATGGAGCGGCACACCGTCTCGCGCCTTGTGGGCGCGCCGCCGGGGTACGTAGGCTACGACGAAGGGGGCCAGCTCACTGAAAAGGTGCGGCGCCGTCCCTATTCGGTCATCCTCCTGGATGAGATCGAAAAGGCGCACCCGGAGGTGTTTAACATCCTCCTGCAAGTGCTGGAGGACGGACGCCTCACCGACGCCAAGGGCCGGACCGTCGACTTCCGCAACACAGTGATCATCATGACGTCCAACGTGGGCGCGCATGAGATCCAGCGGGATACGGGCATCGGCTTCCACCTCGACCGGGACGAGCGCTCCAACTACGAGTCCATGAAGAAAAAGGTGCTCGATGAGCTGAAGCGCACCTTCCGGCCGGAGTTTCTCAACCGCATCGACGAGGTGATCGTCTTCCACGCCCTCAACAAAGAGCACCTCAAGCGGATCGTCGAGATCGAAGTGGGCTACCTCGTCAAGCAGCTCCAGGAGCGGGATATCCACCTGGAGTTCACCGAAGCCGCCAAGGCGCTCTTGGCCGACAAGGGCTACGATCCTGACTTCGGCGGCCGGCCCTTGCGGCGGGCGATCCAGCGACTGGTGGAAAACCCGCTCTCCGAAGAGATCCTCAAGGGCACCTTCTCGCAGGGTGACCGGATCATCGTGGATGCCAGCCAGGACCAGGAGATCGTCTTTAAAAAGGCTGAGCTTGCCGAAGCGATCAAGTGAGGATCTTGCCGGGAGATTCTCCCGAAAGTAGAGCGGGGAGGAAGGCTCGCTCCTGAGCCTCCTCCCCGCTCTTGTTCGCGTAGGCTTTTCTCCTCTGATATGTTTTAGCGGCGCACGTTGAGGAGGAGTCTGGCGCTGAGGTACGTCACCAGCACTCCGATGAGGCTGCGCACCACCCCGGCTGTGATGATGGGCTCCTCCGCTGCGCCGACAGCACGCCCAGCCATCACCGCGAAGTAGATCATCAGCCCGACGGCGATGATGGACACGATCCAGCGAAAAACGAACAAAGCTCTCACCTCCGACACGGTAGCTTCGCCCTCCGACCGGAAGGCACCTGCAGAGGACGCTCGGTTGTCACCTCCTCAGCTTGCCTGTTATAATCGAACCGGCTGCACATTTCCAGTTTTCTCTCGGAGTCGATGCTGCTTGCGCTCAAGTAGGAGCCGGACCCGGTACGTCTGCCAACAATGCGGCGAGGTCAGCGTGAAGTGGTTGGGTCGCTGCCCGTCGTGCGAAGGATGGAACACCCTCGTCGAAGAGGTCGCGCCCCAGGGGGCGCCGGCTGGCCGGCCGCGGGGAGCGACGGCGGTGCGTTCGGTTCCGGTCACCGAGGCCAAGGCCTTGGAAGAGCAGCGCTGGACGCTGGGCGACTCTGAGCTCGACCGGGTCTTTGGAGGCGGTATCGTCCCTGGTTCCCTCATGCTCGTGGGCGGGGAGCCGGGTGTGGGAAAGTCGACGCTCCTCCTGCAAGTTGCCTCGCTTTTTGCCCACCAGCACGGCAGCGTCCTCTACGTGAGCGGGGAAGAATCGGTAGAGCAAGTGGCCATGCGGGCCCGCCGCTTGGGCGCACTTCACGACGCCTTGCGCATCTTGAGCGAATCCCGCGTCGAAGTGATCCAAGAGGTCATCGCCGTCGAAGCTCCCCAGCTTGTGGTGATCGATTCGATTCAGACCATGCAGCACCCTGATATCCCGTCGAGCCCCGGAAGCGTCGCCCAAGTGCGGGCTTCCTGCTACGAACTGGGCCGCCTCGGCAAAGAGCAGGGCATCGCCATGTTTTTCGTCGGGCACGTCAACAAGCAAGGGGATTTAGCAGGCCCCAAGCTCTTGGAACACGCGGTCGACGTGGTCCTCAATTTCGAGGGTGAGCAGCACACGGCCTTCCGGCTGCTCAGAGCCGCGAAAAACCGGTTTGGCTCGACGCAAGAGGTGGGCATCTTTGAGATGACCCAAGGCGGGCTGCGCCCCGTGCAAAATCCTTCGGAGCTGCTCTTAGCCGAACGGCCGCTCGGCACTCCGGGCTCGGTGGTGACCGCCTCCCGTGAAGGCACTCGCCCTCTTTTGATCGAGGTGCAGGCCTTGGTCGCGCCCACCGCGTTTGGGGGAACGCCGCGCCGCCAGGTGGCCGGAGTCGACTACCACCGGGTCTCGATCATCCTCGCTGTGCTTGAGCGGCGCGTCGGGATCAATCTCCAGACTCAGGATGTGTACGTCAACGCGGCGGGAGGCGTGAGGATCTCCGAGCCCGCCTGTGACCTGGCCATCGCCGTGGCGGTCGCGTCGAGTTACTACGGGCGAGCGATCGACCCGCTCACCCTCGTGGTGGGAGAAGTGGGGCTCGCGGGGGAAGTGCGAAGCGTGGGCCACATGGGCGAACGGCTCGCCGAAGCGACCCGGCTGGGCTTCCGCAAGGCGCTGGTGCCGAGCCGCTACCGACAGAGCTCTGCCCCCGCGGGTAAACCAAGCGGAGCGATCGAGCTACTCGGCGCCTCTACGGTTCAAGAAGCGATCGCCGCGGTGCTGGGGGAGTCTCCCGCGGCGAAGAAACCAGGGACGGCTCAAGTGCCTTACTGAGCCCCTTCAAAGGAGATCGTAAGCGCACATTCCCGTTGCAGGACGCGATCACCAACATAAGGCAGGTTCTCCGGCGCCCCTTATGCGAGGATCTCGTGCGTTAGGATTCGAAGTTGTCAACGTCATCGCCGCGAGGGTCGTGGAAACAGGGGCCGTGGAAACGGCGCATGTCACGGCTCATAAAATCCAAAATGCTCGTCCGTGCTGACGCAAGCTGGGACTTGTTTGCGGCCCAAGCGCCCTACCGGTTAGCCACTGCGTCGAGAAGAGGCGGCGAAAGCAAGGCCTTGGCAAGGAGGTGTGGGGATGAAGGATCCAGGCAAGGACAGTCCGATGATCCGGGAGACTCTCAAGCTGGTCTCGCCTGGTACCATGCTCTACGAGGGGCTCGAAAACATCCTCAGGGCGCGGACTGGCGCCTTGATCATCGTCGGCGACTCTGAGGAAGTGATGTCCATCGTCAACGGCGGATTTCGCATCGACACCGACGC
>PKEU01000016.1 GCA_002919195.1 bacterium | reverse complement strand
AGGAGTCGCGTAGCTGGCCTAGCGCACACGACTGGAAATCGTGCCACCCCAAAAGGGTGACGTGGGTTCGAATCCCACCTCCTCCGCCACGCTCTTCTTATGGCCCTGCCTCGATGCGACGGCAGGGTCTTTTTGCTTTGAGAGAGAAAGTAACGTGGCACTCCCCGTCGCAAATCCGAGCCAACAAGCGAGGCGAGGCATCGTTGAAGCGCTTTGAGGGAACGATCGCACTGGTGACCGGCGGAGGCCAAGGCATTGGGAGGGCCATCGCCTTTGCCTTTGCCAAGGAAGGGGCGCACGTGGTCGTGGCCGACATCGACGCCGAAGCGGGTGAAGAGTGCGTGGACGAGATCGAAGCTCAAGGAGGCGCCGCCACCTTTGTCGCCACCGATGTCGGTGACGAAACTTCCGTTAAAAACGTTATGGGTGAGGTCGAGCGGCGCTTCGGCAGGCTCCACCACCTGTGCAACAACGCCGGAATCGGTTACAACGCGCCGCTGGAAGCGTTGCCCATCGATGCTTTCGACCGGGTCATTGCGGTCAACTTGCGGGGACCGCTCCTTTGCACTAAGTACGCTCTTCCCCTGATGCGGGCTGCGGGATCTGGCAGCGTGGTCAACATCGTCTCCACCCGGGCCTTGATGTCCGAAGCCAACACCGAGAGCTACTCGGCATCAAAGGGGGGGCTGTTGGCGCTGACCCACGCGCTGGCTGTGAGCCTCGGCCCGCAGATTCGCGTCAACGCCATCAGCCCCGGTTGGATCGAGACTTCAGCCTGGCAAAAGCGTTCCCGCCGCCAGCCGGTGGAACTGACGGAGAGGGATCACTTGCAGCACCCCGCCGGCCGGGTGGGCAAGCCTGAGGACATCGCCCGCGCCGTCCTCTTCCTTTGCGACCCTGAAGCCGGCTTCATCACCGGGATCAACCTGGTGATTGACGGGGGCATGACCATTAAGATGATCTATGAGGAGTGATGGGCTCAGGCCGCCGAAAGCCCCATCACCCGCCTCATCGAGGTCACCACGTCAAAGACGGTCTCCCTCCCACCGTAGCGATACGGCGGGAGTTCGGCGGTGATGTACCCGTCGTAGCCGATCTTGGCTAACGCGTCTTGAACCAGTTTCCAGGGGACGTCGCCTTGCCCCAGGTAGACGAAGCCGCCAAAGCCCGGCACGTCCAGGCGGTAATCTTTGACGTGAACGGCGCGGATCTTTTCATGGAGCACTTCGATCCAGTGGTGCGGATAGCCGTAGGCCAAGATGTTGCCTACGTCAAAGTAGGCGCCGACCCATTCGCTCTCGCACTCTTCGATAAAGCGGCGCATCTCCAGGGGGCTTAGGAGAAATTTGTTCCAGACATTTTCGACCCCGATCGCGACGCCGGTGGAGGCGGCTTTCTCGGCCAGCTTCCGGACGCCTTCGAGAGCCCGCTGGTAGGCGTCCGCATAGGAGACCTGCCGGTTGACCACGCCCGGAACCACCAAGAGGACGCGGGCGCCCAAGGCTGCGCCGATCTCCAGCGAGCGCTGGAGGACGTCGATCCCCTTTTGACGCACGGCGGGATCCGGATCGGTCAACGTGTACTTCCAATGAAGACCGCAGTGAACCGAGGGGATTTCGAGCCCCAGGTCGGCAGCCTCCTTCCTGACGGCTTCGAGCTGGCTGTCGCTGGCTTCGAGGCTCAACTCGCCCTCGCCTTCGATGTTGATCTCGACGCCGTCGCATCCGGCTTCCGCCGAGAGGCGCAGCCGCTCTTTTAAGGGCACGTCCCCCGGAAACAGACTCAAGTTGACCGCGAGTTTCACGTGGATCTCCCCCTCACTTGATGCATGGACTATAGATCGACGGGCCTTCCCTCGCGGGCCGACCGGGTCGCAGCCATGACGACTCGATGGGTGAGCAGCGCGTCTTGATAGGTACTCTTTACCTTGTCTGGAGCACCCGACGCGACGGCGTCGATAAAGGCACGGTCGGCCAGGGCCATGGGATCGCCTGACTCAGGCTTGATCGAGCGGGTGCCTTGCCCATCGGTGATCACCAACTCACTGGTGGTCCACGAGGCGGCGATCCCGTCGGCGATCACGTCGACACCGGCCCGCCAACCTGACGGGAGGGCGAAGGACTGCTCCAAAGCGCCGATGGCTCCTCCTTTTAGCCGGTAACTCGTGACCGTCACATCAGGAATATCCAGCTCGGGCACGTCGTCGTGGATGCGCAAGGCCTCCTGGCAATAAAGTGAGGCAAACTCGTCGCCGCTCACATAGCGGATAAGATCGACGATGTGGATGACCTGCTCGACGAGCTGGCCGCCGGAAAGCTCACGGCGCCGCCACCACGGCGTGGGGACCAGAGGACAGAAATAATGGCCGCTCACCATCCCCAAGCGCTTTCCAGCCAGCGCCTGCCGCAGCTTCTCGATGGTATCGACGTAGCGCAGTTGAAACCCTACCGCGGTGATCAGGCCAGCTTCCTCCACCTCTTTCGCAATGGCCTCGGGCAGGTCGGGATCGAGGCCCAGGGGTTTTTCCACATAAAAGGGGACCCGGTGCTGCACGCACAGGCGCTCCGGTTCACCGTGGGCGAAGGGCGGGATGCAAAGGTACACGGCGTCGAGCTTGGCCTCGGAGAGCATCTCGCCCACGTTGGGATAGACGGTCGCGCCATACTGGGCGGCGACCTCGGACGCCCGGGTCGCGTCGACATCGGTCACTGCGACAAGTTGGACATCGGAAAAACTGGATAAGTTTTTCATATGGGCCCGCGCAATGGAGCCCACGCCAACAAAACCGACACGCACAGGATCCACGCTCCGATCCTTTCTCTCCGTCCGTGGAGGGCGGTGAGATATTTTATGCTCTTAAAAATAATTTGGCGGTCTCCACGGCAAACTCCTCTCATATCCGGGGCGCTGGGAGGAGGGTGAGGGTTTTGACCGCCACCTGGCCAATCCGCTCGTCGGACCAGGCAAGTGAGAGGCTCTCGCCTTTGAGCCAAAGGGAGAGCATATCATCGTAGTGAGGACTCAAGGGGTTGCCCGACTGCCCACCCGGCAACACGAACCGCGCCTCGTCCCACGAGCCCACCTCAATCACGGCCCTCAGCGACGCGATCGCAAGCGGTGAAGCGCGCCAATTGAGGGGGTGAACGCCCGCTTGCGCGATGGTGTTGGTATCGCCCCCGATCGGAAACGGCCCCCGGTTGAAGACTTTGGCCAATGGGCCTCGGGCTGCGGGATGGGTCAGCACCAAGGGGCGCACACTGCCCCACCGCCAACGCTCCGGTGAATCGCCCAGCTCCCTTCGCAGCTCTCGGACCACGGTGGCAAGGCACAGCTCGATCTCGTGCTCCCACCCCTGCTCAAACCAGCCGGGTGGGCGCTGGACCAGCCAGCGGATCACCCGGCTGGTCACTCTTGCGCCAAACGAGGTGAGCGGGGCCAGCGGTACCGAGCCCTGCCCAAGGGCGACCTGAGCCGACTTAGGAGCCCAGCGGCTCAACACACGGCGGGCCAGCGTAAAGAGAAACGCCTCAAAAACGGTGGCTGCCGGCGAATCGGCGTCGAGGTTTCCGTCCCATGCTTGTAAGAGCTCGAGCGCGATCTTTGCGTCAGGATCGGCGGGCTCCAAAGCCAACAGGATGGGCTTGAGCGCGCGCCAGGGGAGCGATTGCACGTCCAATTGCAGGCGGCAGTTTTCCTCGACGGTCCAATCCCTCTTTGCCGCAAGCCTTTCGACGATCCGCTGCTTGCGGTAGGGTTCGAGCCAATCACTGCCGAGATAGGGCCCGTCGCCTTCATGGGGCGCACTGTTGGCCGTGGCCCAAAACCCCTCAGGAGGATTGACCCGGTGGGGCATTGCATCGAAGGGAACGCTTTCTTCCTCCCAGCCCACGCCGGGTTCCCAGGCGGGCAGAGGCACGAGCCCCAGCCCTCTCTTGCGGATGGGCGCCCGTCCTACCAGCTGCCAACCGACCGATCCACCCGTGTCCGCGTAAACCAAGTTGAGAGGCAGTGACGGCCACGCCGCAAAGAGCCGGCGGAGCTCTTCCCCTGTCTTAGCCCGGTGGGCGCCTAAAAAGCCGACCACGGGAAGGGGCTCCAGCCAAACGGCTTTGAGCGAAAGGGCCCATCCGCTGGCAGCGGGGTGCGTAAGAACCGGTCCCAAGTCGCTCTCCAAGATCCGGATGCGCCGGACTCCTTTTCCCCGTACGCGGATCTCCTCGTCCCTAACCCTGCACGGGACAAACGCGCCTTTCCGGCGGACCGAAACCCCGTCGGGGCCCAACTCCTCGAGAAAGAGGTCGGTGTTGTCCGTCAGCCCAGCCGTGACGCCCCACGCCACGTGGCCGTTGTGACCGACGATGATGCCGGGCGCGCCCGCGAGGGCTGCTCCAGCCACCCGCCACTGCGGCGTGCGGATGTGGGCCAAATACCAATGCGGCGGGAGATCGGGCGTCAGGTGGGGATCGTTGGCCATGATCGGCCGCCCGCTCTTGGTCCGCTCGGGGCCCAGAACCCAGTTGTTGGAGCCGCCGCTTCGCCCGATGGCAGCGAGAAACAGGCGGAGATCATGGCTCACCAGGGAGATCGCCTCCCCCAGCGCGGCATCGCTCGCGACCGCACCGGCTTCTCGGGATCCGGCCAGGACAGGATCGACAACGGCGAGGGCGTCGCTCCCATCCGCGTGCGCAACCTGAAGCCTGGCAAGCTCGGCATCCCAATTGGAGGCTAAGAGAAACGAAAGGAGCTTGAGGAGGCCTAAGATGTCGGCAGCGGTGTAGGGCGTAGGACGGGCACGGAGGAGAGCAAATTCGTGGGCAGGGCGCCTCGCCCCACGGGCGGCTCCAGCGGTCACCCCTTGGGCAAAGGATTCTAGCATCCGGCGGACTTGGGGATCCAGAGCCTTGAGCTGCTCTTGGGCAGACCGGTAAAGGCCGAGGGTCCGGGAAAGCCTGTCGATGGGCTCTCCGGCCTCCCCGATGAGCTCGGCCAGGGTGCCCCGGACGACCCTGAGGCGCGTCTCGATTTGAAAGGCCCTGTCTTGACCTTGGCAAAAACCGAGCCCGTACCAGGCGTCCCAGTCGTCTTGCGCCTCGATGTAGGGAATGCCCCAGTCGTCACGCCGTATGCGCACAGGGGCGCTGATGCCCTCGACGCGGAGGCTTCCCTCGTAGCGAGGAAGCCTTCGTCCGAGGAGAGCTCGAAACAGGAGGCGAGCGCCGCTCATCATCGAGATCCGAGCCGGTACTCGACCGTCGCCGACACCTGAACGGTAACGGGAGTGGGCGAGATTTCGGCCCCCGCTTCATGCAGCGCCGCGCCGCCCAAGTACGAGTGTACGCTGCTGTCGATGGCGATCGAGACGACCTCGACCACCCGCTGACCGTTGAGCGCCGCGATTTCCTCCGCCTGCTCGCGAGCGTCGGCCAGGGCCCTGCGGATCGCCTGCTTGCGGGCGGGCGCCTCGTTTTGGAGGCCGTAGGTGATGCCGTGGATTTCATTGATCCCGTAATCGAGGAGGACTTGGATCGCTTGCGCCACGCGCTCGACGGACGAGAGGGTCACCTCCAGCTGCCGTCGGGCTTCATAGCCCACGATCTCCGGCCCCGCGTCGCCCCGGTAATCGTAGCGCGGAAAGATGCTGAGGTGCCCTGCCGTGACGACAAATCCCTGCTCCCCCAGGGCCGCACCGACCTCTCGCAAGCGATCCCGCAGCCTCGCTTCGCTCTCCAGCGCGGATTCGCCCGAAGCGTCAGCGGCGGCGCTAATCATCGCCACGTCCGGTTGGCTGCGCACGGAAGCGATCGCTGTGACCGTCAGCCGCGTCCCTTCCTGAGCCTGCTGCGCCCACCCGGGGGCAGCCAATACCCATAGGGCCGCGACGACCATGGCCCATGCGAGCGACAAGACGCGCACTGCGCTTTGCCTTTTCATCTCGCTCCTCCTCCCTCCCCACGCTCACAGGAGTGGGGTCCGATTAATCCGCTTACGTCAACACGACGGCTTCCCCCGGCAACACGGCAACCTCCAGGACATGACCGTCACGCTGTGCACCGGTACCCTGGCGAACCTCGAGCCGCTCGATCCCTCTTCCCCGGATACGAGCGCGGCCTCCCCGCGCACTGCGGACCACCACTTCGGTCAAGGCGCCGCCCTGCCAGGCGAAGTCGACCTCAAAACCTCCCCTCGCCCTTAGACCTTTGACACGGCCCTCGCTCCACCTTTGCGGCAAGGCGGGAAGCAGGTGAATTTCTCCCCGGTGTGACTGAATGAGCATCTCTGCCACGGCCGCGGTAAAGCCGAAGTTTCCGTCGATTTGGAAGGGGGGATGGGCTCCGAAGAGATTGGCGTAGACGCCGCCTCCCCTTGCCGGACGGTGGGGATCGACCAGGCGGAATACCCGCTCGATAAGGCGAAACGCCCGCTCGCCGTCGCCAAAACGCGCCCATAAGGCGATCTTCCACGCGAGGCTCCAACCGGTGCCTTCGTCGCCCCGCACTTCGAGCGAACGCTGGGCGGCTTGAAAAAGCTCCGGCGCAGAGCGCTCGTCGATCAGTTTCCCGGGGTAGACACCAATCAAGTGGGAAAGATGGCGATGCTCGCGCTCTTCCTCGGGAAAATCGTGGGCCCACTCTTTGAGCCGGCCTTCGCGATCGATACCCAGGGGAAGCAGGCGCTTCCGAGCAGCCTGGAGCTCCATGCAAAAGTCCCTGTCGACGCCGAGGAGACGAGCGGCCTCGATGACGTTGGCAAAAAGCTCGGAGATCAGCGAGAGATCCATCGTCGCGCCGGCGCTCACAGCCGCTTTCCCGCCGCCTGGGACGAAGAACTTGTGCTCGGGAGACGTCGACGGAGCCGTCACGAGATAGCCGCTCGGATCAGGGACCAGCCAGTCGAGGCAAAACAGGGCGGCTTCCTTCATCAGGGGGTAAGCCCGCGTCCGCAAAAACTCCAGATCGCCGCCAAAGAGGTAGTGCTCCCAGAGGTGAAAGGAAAGCCACGCTCCCGCCAGCGGCCACATTGTCCAGACCGGATCGCCGTGGCCGAAGTCCCCCGCCGGCGCGCTTTGGCGCCAAAGGTCGCTGTTGTGGTGCGCGGTCCACCCCCGGCAACCGTAGTTGACTTGGGCCGTGCGGCGTCCCTTTTCTGCGAGCTGCGCGATCATGTCCAAGAGAGGCTCGTGGCATTCGGCCAAGTTGCACACTTCCGCAGGCCAGTAGTTCATCTGCGCGTTGATGTTGAGGGTGTAATTGCTGCTCCACGGGGGCCGGACCGCGTCGTTCCAGATCCCCTGCAGGTTGGCGGGCTGGGTGCCCGGACGAGAGCTTGCGATCAACAGATAGCGCCCGTAGTCAAAGAGGAGCTCGACCAAGCCTGGATCGTGGGCGCCGTTTTGGCGCACTCTTTCGTCCGTCGGCACCTTAGGAGATCCGGACGCGTCTTCCTCACGAGGTCCCAAGGTGAGTTGGACTCGATGAAACAGCGAGGAGTGGTCATCGATGTGGGCTTTCCGGAGTTCCGCGTAGGGTTTGGCCAAAGCTCCCTCGACCCAAGAGGCGGCCTTGGCTCCCGGGTCTCCGCCGTCGTAATCCGTCGCGGCCGAGATGACGAGGGTCGCGGCCTCGGCGCCATGCACGTGAATCCCGTCGTGGTCGACCCAGCTCCTCCCTCCCGCGGCGGCGACCCCGATGTGCGCTTCAAATCGGAGACCGGCGGCATCGTCGTAGATCACCGGATTGTCCCGGCGATAGTAGTTTGGAGCCACGTCGGCCGGCGCCTTGCCAAAGAGGACCCAACGGCCGCCTTCCCAGCGGGTCTGAAAGCGCAAGCGGCTCGTCATGCGGGCGGTAAAGCTAAGTTTTTCGGGCCCTTCGGCCTCCAACCGGACGACGATCACCTGGTCGGGGTAAGAGACGAAAGCCTCCCGGCGGTACCGGGCGCTCCCGATCTCGTAGGCGGTCTCGGCGATTCCAGTGGCGAGGTCAAGGCTCCGCTCGTAACCGTGCGCCACGTCGCCGTGATAGAAATGAAGCCAAAGATCGGCGAGCGGTAGGTACGACTGGGTGTAGGGACCCATCATTTCCTTGGTCAAGAGATCCGCCTGTTCGTACTCGCCGCGAAAAATCAGCTCGCGAACCGTGGGCAACACCTCTTTAGCCCGGGGGTTATCCCAATCGCGAGGGCCTCCGGACCAGAGCGTGTCCTCGTTGAGCTGCAGTCGCTCGACTTCCACTCCTCCAAAGACCATCGCCCCAAGGCGACCGTTGCCCAAGGGCAGGGCTTCGGTCCACGCGGCTGCCGGGCGCCGGTAGTAGAGCCGTGATCTCAAGGCATCCCCGCCTCCTAATATCGGTGAACTTCAAGATCCTAAAAGCGTCGAAAGAACCTGAAAAGCCCCAATGATGAAAGGCGCCGGAAAGCGCCCAGCGTGGGCGCCCGCCGGCGCTGGTAAAAGACTGTTTTTCCGAATATTATAATAGGCCGTTGCAAATGCCCCGTCAAGGAAGGGTTTAAGGCGTAACGAGCCCCGCTCGGGCAAAAAGGCGCTCGTTAGCTGGGCAGTCTTCCCTCCATGTACTCTTCGAGCCCGGAGGGCGAGAGCCTGACGCCGACCCAAAAGGGGCCGAAGAGGCCGTATTTGGCGCTGGCTTCGTCAAAGCGCATCTCGTAGACGAGCTTTTTGAAGGGCAAGGGATCGTCCGCAAACAAGGTGACGCCCCATTCCCAGTCGTCAAATCCCACGGAGCCTGTGATCATCTGGACCACCTGGTCCTTATAGCTGCGGCCGATCATGCCGTGCTGGTGCATGAGCTGCCTGCGAGTGTCCATGGGCAACGAGTACCAGTTGACGCTCTCACCCCGCTTCTTGCTCATCGGGTAAAAACAGACGTAACGGGTCGATGGGATTTGAGGCTTCAACCTGCGGGCAAGGGCTGCCTCCCGCTCAGCGTGATGCCCCCCTCCCCCTTCGCCTTCGGTGTACCGGCTAAGCTCGATAACCGAAGTGTAGGAATGGGCCCGCTCGGTGAAATCGGCAAGGCGCGTCTTATGAAAGGCCAGCTCGACCCGGACCAGATCGTCGAGAGTAGGCCTGAGGTGGAGCATGAGGAGGTCGGCCTTGTGCCCGGCCACGACGTATGTGGCCGACCCGCCTTCCGCTGCGTCCTCTGCGCGCTCGCAGCGCGCGAGGAAGCCGGCGGCCTCCTGGACAATAGCCCGGCGCTCCTCTTGATCGAGCTTTTTCCACGCGGCCCAATCGATCCGCCTCATATCGTGCAGGGCGTACCAGCCTTCGATGGTTTGGGGAGCCTGGCTCACATTGGATCACCTCGTCTCAAAAGGTCACAGGGATGCCCGGCGCTTTGGCCCCGGCCTCCGGCACAGAGCGTGAGACGCAGTTTCACCCTGCGGCGAGCTCCAGGTAAGAGCTAGCCCCAAAGGGCCACTTGGCCGGCGTCGGAAAGTGCTTGGCCGCGCCGGGATGATCGGTGCGTTGTTACCGATGCATTTGGCGAGTGGAACGTCAAACTCCTCTAGGGATGTTAACGAAAGAGCGGGATGACAAACTGGGCGAGGAAATAGAGAATGGCCAGCACAATGATGACGATCGCGCTCCATTTGATGGCGTCGTTGCCTACGGTCGTCCCACCTTGCTGCTCCCCGTCGCGCTCATCCATGTCAGGCTGCCCCCTTTTCGTGGACATCTCTCCATTAGTATGGCTCGACGGGCCAGAGACATGCGGGGGACAGAGGTCAATAGTAAAGGGAGAGCCGCATTGGTACAATAGAGGCGGCCGATTTTTGTGTGAGCGGTGCAGGAAATGAGGAAGCGGCACCAAATATGACGTATGGTGCCTCTTTCCAGAGGCGCCGCATTACAAGTGGAGGGATCGACGGTGGCCTTTGTCATTACAGAGCCATGCATCGGGACCAAAGACACGGCTTGTGTGGATGTTTGCCCGGTAGAATGCATCCATCCAATGCCCGACGAAGAGGGCTTTGAAGAGTCTGACCAGCTCTACATCGATCCGGACGAGTGCATCGACTGCGGCGCTTGCGAGCCCGAGTGTCCGGTCGAGGCGATCTTCCCCGAGGATGAGGTCCCCGAGAAGTGGCACTCGTACATCGAGAAAAACCGGGCATACTACAATAAGTAATCGCGCTGCTGGTGCAGCGTCGGCGGACGGGGCGGCTCGTCCGCCGTTTTTGTATGCGCTTGAGCGCGCTTTTCCCCGCACTTTTGAGGGGTGTCAACGCCGCTTTGCTAATGCCGCAAGCAAGTTTTCGGCCAACTGCCGGGGAAGCGGCTCTCCTTGCGGCCCCCTACCCAGCTGGATATGCGGTTTCGTCGCGCCGTGAAAGTCGCTTCCGCCTGTGGCCACAAGATCCCGTTCCCGTGCCATTCGTTTAAAGCGGGCGACGTCTTGGGGCGTGTGCTGGCTGTAGTACACTTCGATGCCGCCGAGCCCTGCGGCGACCAGGCGGTCCAGGAGCCCGCCGAGCGCTTCGTCGTCCATCTTGAGGTACCCCGGATGGGCGAGGACCGGCAAGCCCCCGGCGTCCACAATCAGACCCACCGCCTCTTCGGGAGAAAAGCTCTCCTTGGGCACGTACGCCGCTCTTCCCCGCTTGAGATAACGTTCAAAGGCCTCTGCGACGCTGGCCGCATGGCCCCGTTCGACCAAGGCCCGAGCGATATGCGGGCGGCCGATGACACCGCCGCGAGCGTGGACAAACACCTGCTCCTGATCGAGGGCGACGCCCTGGGCGTTGAGGCGCTCGATCATCGCCGCGATGCGCTCCTTTCGCCGGCGAACCATCTCATCGAGGGCAGCAAGGAGCGGCGGATGGCGCGGGTCGATACCGTAGCCCAAGAGGTCCATGGGCTGGCCGGCGACGCTGGCGCTTAACTCAATCGCGGGGATCAGGTGCACGTCATAGGCGCGAGCGGCTCCTTGGGCCTCGAGGACGCCCCGGGTGGTGTCGTGATCGGTGATGGCGAGGTGACTGATCTTCGACTTGGCCGCATGGGCGACCACGGCCTCGGGGCTTAACGTGCCGTCCGAGGCCGTGGTGTGGCAGTGAAGGTCGATCACCTGTCGCTGACTCCCTTGAGGAAGTAGACCATGTCGAGACGGACGTGCTGCGCCGCTTCGACCACATCGTCGCGCGTCACTTGCGAGACTTTGGCCAAGCTCTCGTCGATGCTTTCAGGGCACCCTTCCAGCTGGCCGCCCAAGTGGTGGTAGATGCGGCCGTCGGGAGTGTCGAGGCGCATCCGGTATTGGGTCTCGAACCCTTTGAGCGTCGCCTCAAACTCCTCGTCGCTAAAGCGGCCGGCCCGGGTGTCTTCGATCTGCTTTTTGATGATCTCCAAAGCTTGCTCGTACTTGTTGACGTCGATCCCGGCGTAGGCCAAAATCACGCCTTTATTGGCGTTGTACGAAGAGAAAGCGCTGTACGCGAGGCTCGCCTTTTCCCTCACGTTGATAAACAGCTTGGAATGGACGAAGCCCCCCAAGATCCCGTTGAAAAATTGGAGCCCGTAACGCAAGGGATCGGAGCGGCGAATATCGGTCCTGAGTCCCAAGACCAGCCAGCCTTGATTCATCGGTTCTTCTTGGATCACCGTCCGCTCGGGGCCTTCGCCCAAACTCACCTCAGTGGGCTCCAGCGCCAACACGTCTCCACGGGACGTGACAAACGCCTCGGCGATCTCGTCCCGAACCTTGTGCGGGTCGACGTCGCCGACGACGTAGATGTCGATGGGGCGCGTGGCAAGGAGCTCTTGGTGATGCTCCCAAAGCTTGGAGGGCGTCGCCTGTTGAATCGCCTCTTCGGTTCCCAGCTCATACTGCGCGAAGGGCTGCCCCTTAAACATCTCCTCGATGCAGCGGAAATTGGCGTAGCGGATCTTGTCGTTGACCAGCGCCTTGACCCGGCCGATCTGAAACCGCTTCTCCTGGTCGACGTAGGCGGCGACGAAGCCACCGTTTTCTCGAGCCGGCTCCAAGACCATCTCGCGGAGCAGTTGGATCCCCTTTTGAAAGACGGGCTCATCGACGTAGCGGTCGCTGACGATGTCCAGCGAGTACGCGATGGTCTGCCGGTCGCCAAATTTGTAAACCCCGCCCGAAAGCTGGGCATCGTACAGCTCGCCGGCCGCCCGCTCCAGCGCTTTTCCGGTGGGATGCGACCGGGTCCCTCGCTTTTGCACGTAGGGCAGCAGCGCTCCCAAGGCGACGCGGTCGGGATCCAACCGGTCATGTACAAAGAGGCTCACCCGCGTCCTCTTAAACTTTGGGGTCGGCGCGACGTGCAGGTCGAGGCCAGGAGCCAATGTAAACTGCTGAAACGTGGTGCTTTCGTTGCCCACTACCACTGGAGCATCCCTCCACGATCGCAAGACTTGCCTCGATAGCCCCTCATACCGGCACCACCCGCGAGATCGTCCTCTGGTTTTCCCGGACAAAGGCTTTCAAAAACTCCTGGCCCTCGTCGACCGTCACCTCATCCAAAAGTTCCCGCCGCTCAAAGATGTCAAGATCCTGGAACAGGTGGGTGACATACAAGTTGACCAACCAGTCGGGATCGTCAAAGGCGGTGAGCAGCTGGCCGATCTCGCGCTTTCGGCTCTCTTCGAAGAGCTCGGGGTCGATGCCCTTATCTCTCGCGTCGATCAACGCTTGGGTGATCTCCCCGGCAAAGGCGTCGGCGTCTTCGCTCTCGGCGGCCACATAAAAGTAAGCCGCGCCGTCAAAGACCGAGAGGTGGTAGCCGTAGCGGCTGGCAATCACCCCACGCTCGTAAAGATCCCAGTATGTTTGAGTCGATTTGCCCAGCACCGAATGAAGGGCCAGTTCGGCGGCGATCAAGCGGCGATGATATTCCCGGGAGCTTTCACCCGCCCGCCGGTCGAGCCGCCCCTTGAAACCGACCAAAAGATAGGGCCGCGACACCTTCATGCGGTTTTCCACCACCGCCTCGAGGACGTGGTCGGGCTCCTCGGGGATGGGCCGGACGATGGGCCCCCGCTTGGTGTAGGAGCGCTGGCTCATGTCGGCGGTGACGATGTCCAGTACCTCGTTGAAGGAGACGTCCCCCGCGACGGTCACCACCATGTTGCTGGGGTGGTAAAAGGTGTCGTAGCAAAGATAGAGCATCTCCTTGGTGATCTGCCGGATCGACTCGACGGAGCCGATCACCCGGATCCGGGCAGGGTGCCGGTGAAACAGCCCCTCGATCAAGTTGTAGTACGCCGCCCTTTGCGGATTGTCGAGCCCCATTTGGATCTCTTGTTCGATGATCCCCTGCTCCTTGGCCACGTTTTCGTCGGTGAAATAGGGACGCTGCACGTAATCGAGGAGGAGATCCATCGCCGGGCGGAACTCCTCGACCAGCGAGCAAAGGTACACCGTGTAGTACTGGCCGGTGTACGCGTTGGGGCTGGCTCCCATCTTGGAGTAGAGATCGAGGACGTTGGTGCCGTCGGGTTCCTCAAACAGCTTGTGCTCGAGGAAGTGCGCGATCCCATCGGGCATCGTGGTAGGCTCGGTCTCTCCCGGCCGGATAAAGACCGAGTCCATTCCCCCGTAGTGGGTGGAAAAGGTGATGTACTTCTTTTCAAATCCCGGTTTCTTTAAGAGGACAACCTTGAGCCCGTTGTCAAGCCTCGCCTGCTCGACCTCCTGGCCCAGCGAAGGATAGCTCTTGATCGTCGGATTTAACATCCCACAACGCCCCCTTACACGCTCGTGAAACTCGTGCGCTACCAGGCGACACTGGCAGCACTTTCGCCAGGGAAAACGCGGACTCCTTTGAAAGGGCGGGTGAAGGAATTGCCCGGCCCAGCCCGGAACTAGCATACCCGATCCTGAGAGATGCGATCTGGTGCTGGGGAGGCGAAAACGGTGCTCTTGGTCATCGACATCGGAAACACCAACACCACATTGGGCGTCTACGAGGGAGACCAACTCAAAGCCCACTGGCGGATTCAAAGCGACCGAGAAAAGTCCGCCGACGAGTACGGCGTCCTGATGCTGCAGCTGTTTGCGCACAAGGGCCTTGATCCTAAAGCGGTCACCGCCGTCGCGATCGCGTGCGTCCTGCCCCCTGTCCTCCCCGTCTTTGAACGGATGGCGCAAAGTTACTTCGGCGTCCAGCCCCTGGTCGTCACTCACGACTTAGACACTGGGCTGGTCATCCGCTACCAGCCTCCCCGGGATGTGGGCGCCGACCGGATCGTCAACGCCGTCGCCGCGAAAGCCAAGTACCCGTTGCCGGCGATCGTAGTCGATCTTGGCACCGCCACGACCTTTGACTGCATCTCCGCCGAAGGGGAGTATTTGGGGGGCGCCATTTGTCCCGGCGTGGCCATTTCCCTCGAAGCCCTCTTTGAGCGGGCTTCCAAACTCCCCCGGGTGAGTCTCGCCGATCCCGGCTCGGCCATCGGCACCAACACGGTGCACAGCATCCAGGCTGGGATCATCTACGGAACGGCCGGCGAAGTGGACGCGATCGTGCGAGCGATCAAAAAGGAGATGCAAGGGGATCCGATCGTGATCGCGACCGGGGGGATGAGCCAGGCGCTGGCCCGCTACTGCACGACCGTCGACGTGATCGACGAACTGCTTACCTTGGACGGGCTGCGGCTCATCTATGAGCGCAACAAAGCCCGATGACCCTAGGAACCGGCAAGGCTCGCGCCGCGTCTTACGCGCCACCGCCTTGAGCCAAAAGCCTTCCAACCCGCTGCATCAACTCCAGCGCCAGCTCTTCCTTTCGCATTTGGGGCAGCTCCTCGATCCGCCCGTCCGCGTAAAAGAGGGTGACCTGGTTTTCGTCAGCCCCGAAGCCGATCTCGGTCCGGCTCACGTCGTTGGCCACCACGAGGTCGGCTCGTTTTTTCTTGAGCTTTTCTGTGGCGTGTTCCCTCAAACGCTCGGTCTCCGCGGCAAAGGCAACCAGCACCTGGCCGCTTTTCTTGCGCGCGCCCACCTCGGCGGCGATGTCGGGATTTTTGACCAGGGTGATCGTCCAGCGGTCTGCGTCTCCCTTTTTCACTTTATGCTCTGGCACCTCTTCGGCTCTCCAATCGGCTACGGCCGCGGCCATGATCACCGCGTCGGAGGCGTCGAGCCGTTCCAACACCTCGCGCCGCATCTGGAGGGCAGTCTCCACTTCCACGCAGCGGCAACCCCTGGGAGGCGCCAGCGCCGTGGGCGCGGCAATCAAATCGACCTCGGCTCCCAGGTCCAAAGCGGCCTGAGCGAGGGCGAACCCCATTTTGCCTGAAGAACGGTTGCTGATGAAGCGCACCGGGTCGAGGGGCTCCCGGGTGCCCCCCGCTGTGACCACGATCCTGCGGCCGGCGAGCAGCTGAGATTGGGAACGGCCCTGCAGGATCCGCCGGGCTTTTGCCACGATCTCCTCCGGCTCAGCCATACGGCCGGGGCCCACATTGCGCCGGGCCAGCTGCCCGGTGCCAGGGCCGACAAAGTGCACGCCGCGTTGGCGCAGGAGCTCCACGTTGGCTTGTGTCGCGGGATGAAGCCACATGTCGCTGTCCATCGCGGGTGCGGCCAAGACAGGCGCCGTCACCGAAAGGAGCGTCGTCACCAATGCGTTGTCGGCGATCCCTAACGCCATCTTTGCGAGGGTGTTGGCGGTCGCCGGAGCGACGATGGCCAAATCGGCCGCCTCCGCTGGCTCCAGGTGCGGTATGACGACAGTCGAACCCCCTTCTCCCCCTGCCCTGTCAAAGAGGTCGATCAACACCGGCCTTCCCGAAAGGGCGCGAAAGGTCTCGGGACCCACGAAGTGCGTTGCGGTGGGGGTCATGATCACATCGACGACGGCGTCCTCTTTTGTCAAAAGGCGCAGGAGCTCCACCGCCTTGTACGCGGCGATGCCGCCCGAGACGCCAAGGAGCACCCGCTTGCCCTTCAACACGCTCATCTCTGTCACATCCTTGTCATCATCCAGGGCTGCTGCATGTACATGTTTTGTATATACGGTCTTCTCGTTGGCCCCCCTGTCCCCTGGACGGGCCCACTCGAAAAAGGCCATGTCCCTGCAGGGATCCTCCCGCCCCCGTGGAAGTACCCGTAGGCGCATTTTTGTCATTGATTTGTCCACATTTTGTCCACAATCTGTGGATAACTTAGCCGGGTCGAGGTGGGAGTGCGGGTGCAAGTCGAAATCCGGGGCGCCGAAAAGCTCAGTTTTCGCGAACGGCAAGTGGTCGTCTTGCGGGAAAGCGGGTTGAGCAATGCCCAGGTGGCAAAGCGCCTGGGCGTTTCGGTGGGCACCGTGGCCACGCTTTTCAACCGCGCCAAGCGCAAGGGGTACCAGGTCGTCATCGTCCTCGACGGCGATCCGCTGGCGCTCTTTCACCCCGACGCCGACGATAAAGGCGACGATGTAGGCGAAGAGGATGCCGACGGAGAAGCCAACGACGAGAGCGATGGTGAAATCGTGTAAAATATAAGGGAAAAGGGGGCAGGCGAGTGATCGAGGTCAAGGTGAAGATGGTCGGCCTCGACCCCCGGGGAGAGCAACGGGTCGTCATCCTCGAAGAGGTCGG
>PKEU01000165.1 GCA_002919195.1 bacterium | reverse complement strand
GCCAATGCGTCTTTGCCGTGCCGTCCTCGTGAACCGCGTGGATCTGCAGCGCGCCAAAGAGGGCTCTTAGCTCGGCCTGCAACCCGACATCCGCCCAGTCAAAGGGCTGTTCTTCGTCGATGTGTATTGAGGAAAGTTTCGCCTTGACAAAAACGGGTGGAAGGCTGAGGGCCGTCAAGAGTGCCACGGAAAGGCTGACAACGCCCACCACCAGCCAGAGCAAGGCGAGAAGAAGGCCTGAGATCAGCTCAATCGCGCTCCCCTCCCTTTCGCCGGATCCATCGCGCGAGCGTCCGTGCGGTGAGGGCGCTGTGAATCTGGCGCATCAGGTTCAACGTGGCGCCGACGGGGAAGAGGTTGCGCGTCCACAAGACGCTGTACGCCGCCCACGCGGGCACCAGCTGCCGGCTTTTGACCGGGCTGCTTTGGCGCTCCTGTTTCCACGCTTGCATCAACTTGCCGTACATGGTGTCGAGCTCAGGGGGGAGCTCGATCTCCGGTAGCCGTTGCAGGTCCCACATAATTTGCTTGTATTCGGCCACTGCGACCCGGCAGGGACGGCACGTGGCAATGTGGTTTTTCACGGCGCTAGCTCTTTGTGGATCGAGTGTGCCTTCCGCATAGAGTTGAAGCAAGGTGTCGTCGCCGCACACCTGGTCAACATGCACGTGGTTGCTCATCGCGCCACCTCGTTTCGGAGCGCTTCGCGCAGCGCTTTGCGAGCTCGAAAAAGGTAAGTTTTCACCGTTCCGAGCGGGAGGTTGGTCACCTCTGCAATCTGCTCGTACGTCATATCTTCTTCGTGCCGTAGCAAGACGACGACCCTGTATGGGGCGGGGAGCTTCGCAAGCGCTCGATCTAAAGTGTCTCGGTCCGAGGCCAGCTCCAACACAGCTTGGGGGTCGTGCCAGTCTGGTGTTGCTTCGAGCTCTTCGACGGCATGATCCCAAGCCAGGGTTTCCGGGCTATTGGCTTTGGCCCGCAGACGATTGAGGCACGTGTTGGTCGTGATCCTGCGGAGCCAAGGCCATAGGCTACTGCCGGCGCGAAACCGGCTGATCGCCGGGAGCACCCGGAGAAAGACATCTTGTGTGGCATCCAGGGCGTCGTCGTGGTTTCGCAGAAAGCTATACGCCCGGCGATAGACCCGGCCCTGATACGTGCGGAGAAGAAGGGAGAAGCCTTCTTGGCGCCCCTGCTGGCAGAGGCGTACGATCTCGTCATCCCTGTGCAGCGCTGCTCCTCCTCCCCATGCTCCTCTACTTGTCAATACCCCGCAGGCAGGAAGAAAGTTTCAACTAGGCGAGACTTCTTCTGGGAGAGACTTAATGTCGTCATTGGAGGTGTAAAGCTGCTATTGATCGAGCTTGGGCATTCGAAGAGCCTACACGCGGCGTTTTTCGCCACCACGGTTGATCGCGTTCGTTTGCGTTCGTTTAATGTTGTTGTTCACGTGTTCAAGTGTTCAAGTAGTGTTCAAGTGTTCAAGTTTTCGAGGCGCTTTTCAACAAACCCGCCGCAAGTTAACCACAAGTCTGCCACAAGATTTGACACGGGTGCAAAAGCAGTAGCGAAGCAGTAGCTGGGCGTCCGATTTTTGCTTCCAGGGCGACGAACGCTTAACGCCTGCTTGGGTGGCGACGCTCTGAGCTGGGAAAATGGCAACGGTCCCGATGGGGAACTAGGTTTTCCGAGCGTTCCGGGCATTTTCCGTACAGCGCCGGGATGGTCCAGGAGGTAGACGTCAAAGCTCGTCGCGAAAGCGTGCACAAGCTTAGAGGAAACGGTTGGCGACGCGAAAGCCGGATGTGTGATGCGAAAACCGTGCGCCGTGCGAAAACCGGGTATGTAACAGTTGGGGGTGGAGCGGGCGGAGGTTCAGTGATCGAGACGCGATCGCTCGAGATGCAATCGCTCGAGATACAATCGCTCGGGACGCAATCGCTCGAGATGTTGGTGGGGACTCAAACCCCCGGGGGCGGAGGGGAAAAACCAAAGAGCGGTTTCCGTAACGGCGTGTGGCACCGGGAGAGCTCGTGAGGGCTATCGAGATGTACGCTGTGCAATGGACGTCACTTTTCGAAATTAAGCGCTCCAACGGGCGTGACGTGCAGCTTGCCTATATCGTCGGGCGGTTTCTTCGAGAAACTGAATCGTGCGCGGGAAACCCCGCAAGTCTCGCCGAGGCAAGACATCCGGCACCTTCTTTAACATCTCTTTTAGAGACAGGTCTTCTGCATGCACGATCACCAGAGTGATGCCGAGCGATTTGCAGATGGAGCGCTTTGTCCTGTCGCGCTCGCGTTGAAGAGCCACTTGTTCTTTTGAGTAAAGCTCTGTCGGTTGATAGTGTTGCCTGCCGTTAAACTCGAAGGCGACCCGGTGCAACGGGTAGTAGCGGTCGAATTGCAACAGTTGCTGCGTGCGCGGGTTTACGAGAAATCCGGTTGCCCCGTCCTCGACGTACTCCTTTGAATCGACGATGAGTGTCAGGTACTCTTGCATCAAAGCCTGGCCGGCGAACTGAC
Organism: bacterium; assembly: GCA_002919195.1. GTDB lineage: Bacteria > Bacillota > Limnochordia > DTU080 > RSA5 > RSA7. The sequence goes on along the minus strand of PKEU01000165.1, from coordinate 14,178 downwards.
TCCGCTGTAATCGGCTCGCAGCCGCCCGTCGCCAAGCTTCATCCGGATGGTGCAAGACAAACTCAACCGGTGCCAGGCGATTCTGTTGACGCATCGAAACCCACCCAGCCTGCGCGAGTTCGCCCAGCGCCCGTTTCAGGGTCCTCAAGTGCAAGCCGGTCTCTTGGTGAAGTTGCATCCACTTGAAACGGCCCCGCTCGTCGCGAAACTCGTGTAGGGTCTGCAGGAGGCCGTAGCAAACGAGCAGTTGAGGCCGGAGTGCCCGGGCGGCGTTAACCAAATCGAAAGGCAAACGAACGGATCTTTCTGATATTCCGTGCGGAAGTTGTGTTTGAAATCGGCGCTTGTTCTTGGAGCGGTGACGAACCGTGCGAAACCAGCCCGTGTCGGTGAGCCTGGCGATCGCTTCGTACACAGTGGATCTCGCCAATCCGGTGCGCCGGGCGAGATGGGTTGGAGCGTGAGAGCGTTCGCGTTTCCGTACCTCGTCGAGTCGCACGACAACCCAGAGAAGTTTTGCTGCGGGAGTTAACTCTCGGCTTAACAGTAAAGCTACAGGGACCGCCAAGCTGGGCAAAGGCACCTCGATCATCCCTCGCTTACCGCACGAAGCCCGGACTCGACCGAAGCTTTTCCCCTAACGAAACGCGGTAGCAAAGACTCGCTCATGAAGCCTTGGTGACAAGCTAGTCGAAGGCTTGGTCGCCTCATTTCGGCGCAAACAGATGTTCTCCTACTCGGCTTGCGGATCTAACGCCGCGAAATTTGCCAGCGGTGGCCGTGGCCCGTGTGGGGGCGTGGTCGCTTGGGTGTCCGGGAAGGGGTGGACGTTGGAGTGTCCAGGAAGTTTGGTTGTCCGGGAAGTGGACGGAGCTTCTTTGGAAGTGAAGTGTAAAGCCGCGCGGACAACTATTTTCCCAGCTCAGAAGGGGTGTGCCTTGGGAGTCATGCAACGTCGGGGCAAAATTCGAACAAGCCAAACCGCGCCTCGGACAAACCAATGACGCAACGAGAGCGACGAGGAAATTGCGCTAGACCGGTGAAGCCATTGATCGAACTCACATTTTTCGATCATTGGGAAGGATTCCTGAGCGCAGTATTGGGAGGGAAAGATCTATGAGCAACACGCTGCGTTGGTTGGGACACGCCGGCTGGGAGATCGTTACCTCCAAAGGAAAAAAGATCCTCATTGACGCCTGGTTGAGCCAAAACCCTGTTGCGCCCATCACCATTTCCGATTTGGGACAGTGCGACTATGTGCTCGTCACGCACGACCATGCGGATCACGCTTCGGACGTAGTAGAAATTGCCCGCACCACCGGAGCGACGATGGTCGCACAGCCGGAAGTGGTTTCACGCTACTCGCAGCTTGCCGAATCTCAAGGGCACAAGATCCAGGCCATTGGGATGAACATCGGGGGAACCGTCGACCTCGGCGGGGTGCGTGTCACGATGACCGACGCGTATCATTCCAGCGAGTCGGGAACGCCGGCGGGATACATCCTCACCCTAGAAGACGGGAAAGTCGTCTACCACATGGGCGACACCGGGCTACACATCAACATGACGACGTGGGGCGAGCTGTTTGATATCGACGTGGTGCTCATTCCCATCGGCGACCACTACACAATGGACGCTCGACAGGCGGCTCACGCGCTCAAGTGGCTCAGGCCCAAACATGCACTGCCGATGCATTACAAGACTTTCCCGCTCCTTGCGCAGAGCGCTGATGAGTTCCGCCGCTACGCGAAGGAGACGGCGCCGGATGTCATGATTCATGAGCTCGAGCCGGGCGAGGTCTTTCGTCTGGAGTAGGGAGATCGGGTAACTTCGAAGACCGCCGCAACTGGGTGACCAACGCACCGGGGAATCTGTCACAGGCGGGTATCGTGTTTGTCGCCCAGGGTCGTGAACGGCCTGTTTCGTTGCTGGCGATTGTGTCGCCGTTGCTCCTTTTCTCGGCGGTCAGGCGGGGCTTGCTGCTGTTGGTGTTTAGGCGCGTGCTCCAGCAGCGACTGTTGCTGAAAACCGACGTCGCTAGCTTCATCCCGTAATTCGCCTTGCAACTCGCCGAATTCGCCGGGTTTGTGGAGCTCGCTTTTTTGCAGGCCACCAGCCTGGCCGCCGCGGTTTTGGTTCGATCCAAAGGACGATGGTCGTCGGCGCACTGTCGTTCTCTCCTTCCTTGGGCGAAGGTAGTATGCCCGTCGGAGCCTGAACGTTCCAAGAAGGATCCGGCCTACACGAACCGAACATGGCAGAAGAATGCGAGGAAGGGTTGGGCATGCCCCGGTAGCAGGTCGATCTTTTGGTGGCGCCCCGGTCGGAGCGGAGGGGGAATACCGCGCCCCGAATTGCGCTTGGGTTCCGCTTGGGTTCCGCTTGGGATTCGAAAATGCGAGAACGTGCGACTTAAGGCGCGCCACCTTTTGCAAGGCTAATCGGCAATTGGTGCGAAGCATTAACTGTGATTGCGGAGCGTTGGCCGTATCGTGAGCGCTGGCTCTGCTTATGGCTGCGATTTCTTGTCTCGTTTTTTCTCTGACTTTACGATTGACCGGGTTTCACCTTGGCCGCGTTTTGGGCCGGTCACCGGTCACCAATGGTTGGCAGCAGGAGGTTTCTAAAGAAATGCCCCCGTATCGTTCTCGCACCACGACGCACGGAAGAAACATGGCGGGCGCCCGGGGCCTATGGCGGGCGACCGGCATGAAAGATTCCGACTTTGGCAAACCGATCATCGCCGTCGTCAACTCGTATACGCAGTTTGTGCCGGGCCACGTTCACCTGAGAGATCTCGGGCGGCTGGTAGCGCAGGAGATCGAGAAGGCCGGTGGCGTGGCGCGGGAGTTCCACACCATCGCCGTAGACGACGGCATCGCCATGGGCCACGACGGGATGCTTTATTCGCTGCCCTCTCGGGAGCTGATCGCAGACTCGGTCGAGTACATGGTCAACGCCCACTGTGCCGACGCGATGGTCTGCATTTCCAACTGCGACAAGATCACCCCGGGTATGCTCATGGCGGCTTTGAGGCTCAACATCCCGACCGTCTTTGTCTCCGGCGGGCCGATGGAGGCCGGAAAAGTCGTCCTCAGAGGCGAGGGGAAAACGGTCGACCTTATTGACGCCATGGTCGCAGCCGCCGACGACAACGTCACCGACGAAGAAGTGCTGCTCATCGAGCGATTCGCGTGTCCGACCTGCGGTTCGTGTTCGGGGATGTTCACAGCCAACTCGATGAACTGCCTTACGGAGGCGCTGGGTTTGGCGCTGCCTGGAAACGGCTCCTTGGTGGCGACCCACGCAGACCGGAAGCGTCTCTTTCTCGAGGCAGGACGGCTCATCGTCGAGCTGACAAAGCGCTATTACGAGGAAGATGACGAGAGCGTCCTGCCGCGGTCGATTGCGACCTTTGCAGCTTTTGAAAACGCCATGTCCTTGGACATCGCCATGGGCGGCTCGACCAACACCGTGCTGCACCTTCTGGCGGCGGCGCACGAGGCCGGCGTCGATTTCACCATGGCCGACATCGACCGCCTCTCCCGCCGGGTGCCGGTGCTCTGCAAGGTGGCTCCGTCCGTGCCCGACGTCCACATGGAGGACGTCCACCGAGCGGGCGGGATCATGGCAATCTTAGGCGAGTTGGACCGGGCGGGCTTGATCGATACCTCCGTGCGGACGATCCACTCGCCGACCCTCGCCGACGCGTTGGAGCGCTGGGACGTGCGTCGGACGGATGACGAATCGGTCAAGGAGTTTTACCGGGCCGCGCCGGGCGGCGTGCCGACGCAGCAGGCATTTAGCCAAGACAGGCGTTACGAGTCGCTCGATCTCGACCGGGAAAAGGGAGTCATTCGCGACGTAGAGCACGCATACTCGAAAGACGGGGGACTGGCCGTGCTCTACGGGAATCTGGCCGAAGACGGCTGCATCGTCAAGACGGCAGGCGTCGACGAGTCGATCCTGACCTTTTCGGGGCCGGCCCGGGTCTACGAGAGCCAGGACGCTGCGGTGCGGGGCATCCTGGGCGGCGAGGTGAAACCGGGCGACGTGGTGGTGATCCGGTACGAAGGTCCCCGGGGCGGTCCTGGCATGCAGGAGATGCTGTATCCCACCAGCTATCTCAAGTCCAAGGGCCTCGGGAAAGTGTGCGCCCTGATCACGGACGGGCGCTTTTCGGGCGGTACCTCGGGCCTTTCCATCGGACACGTCTCGCCCGAAGCGGCCGAAGGCGGCACCATCGGACTCGTGCAGGACGGCGACATCATTCACATCGACATTCCCAACCGCCGGATTCATCTCGATGTCGACGAAGAGGAGTTGGCCCGGCGGCGCAAGGTCCAGGACGAAAAGGGATGGAAACCAGCGGCGCCCCGTGAGCGCAAGGTCAGCGCAGCGCTGAGAGCCTACGCCGCGATGACCACCAGCGCAGCAAAAGGGGCTGTCCGGATCGTCCCCGATTGATGGCCGAAAGCGGGTTGCGATACGGGGAACTTTCAAGATCGTGAGGAGAGCAGGGGGGTGGGCGCTCCCCTGCTCTTTGTGTTTCTACGTCGTGTCTTCGCGGCCGGTTTTCGTGGCTGATTTTCTCGCCCGAATCTTGTGGCCGAATTTCGTCGCCAGTTTTCGCAGCCAATTTTCGAGCCCGATTTTCGAGCCGAATTTCATCGCTGCGTTTGAAGCGTTTTGGGAAAAAAACATGGGAAAGGTGAGTGACGGGTTGTCCGAAAATGGCATCGAGCATCGCAGGATGAATTTCACGAGGAAATCACCGATAACGTCAAAGGCGCTTGTATGGCTGGTCTTGGCCGTGTTCGCGGGAATCGTTCAAGGCGGCGCTTGGGCCCAGGGCGAGGCGTTTGAAGCATTTTCCGGACAGTGGCAGGGGGCGATCGACGTCGCTGGCACGCCCCTCGAGATCATCGTCCGGTTGGCGCAAGTCGACGATGTCTGGGAGGGCACGATCGACATTCCGGCTCAAGGCGCCTTCGAGGTGCCCTTGACGGGAATCGAGATCGAAGGGGAAAACATCCGTTTTCTGATGGCGGGGATCCCCGGCGACCCGACGTTCCACGGGAGCTTGGCGGGCGACCGGATCGAGGGTACGTTTACCCAGGGCGGAGTGACGTTTCCTTTTGCGATGACCCGCTCCGTACAAGAGGGTGACAGTGGCGAGCTTCTCCTAACCCCGGAGGACCAGTATGTCGACCCGCTGGGCAGGTACAGCGTGCCGGTGCCTGTGGGATGGCGGGTGACGATGCCGTCGCGAGCGGATGAGGTGGATGGGGACGGCGATACCGGAGAAGCTGGCGAGGACTGGGTCGTCCTGACGGACCCGGACGAGCAAATTCGCCTCGCAATTTTTGTGATCCCGGCCGCGGCGGACGAGGTCGATGCTGCGGTTCGAGAGGCGTGGAGCCGCTTTGATCCCCAGTTTGATCTCGAGCCCTATCAGGTGCTGGAAGTTCCAGACGATCCCCGGATTGAACGTTCCTTACTGTACAACTACGACGGGCCGGAAAACAGGATCTACCAAGCGGCTGCGATCCTCTACGAAGGCCAGGCGTACATCCTCCTGGTCGACGGAGAGCTGGCCGCGGTGCAGCGCCGGGCGGCGCAGGTGCAGATCGTCGCGACGGGCTTGGAGATCACGGGGTTGGAGAGGATCGACCTATCGGGTGCGCCGCTCAAGCCGGTAGCTGAGATCGAGGCAGCATTGGACGCCTTTATTGCAGAAAGCCTCGACGCTTTTGGCATTCCGGGCGCCGCCGTCGCCGTTGTCCAAGACGGAGAAGTCGTGTACTTGAAAGGGTTTGGCGTCAAGCGAGCTGGTAGCGACGAACCCGTCACTCCCGACACCCACATGATGATCGGCTCCGTTGGAAAGACGATGACCACCATGCTCATGGCTGCTTTGGTAGACGAGGGCCTTTTTGACTGGGAAACCCCGGTGGTCAGCGTCCTGCCTCAGTTTGCCGTGGCGGATCCCGGTATCACCGAAAAGATGGCCATGCGCCATCTGGTCTGCGCCTGCACCGGTGTTCCCCGGCGAGACTTGGAGCTGTTGTTTAACGCCGACGAATTGTCCGCTGAAGCCATCGTCGCCTCCTTGAGGACCTTTGAGTTTTTCACGGGCTTTGGCGAAGCCTTTCAGTACAGCAACCAACTGGTGGCGACCGCCGGGTACGCTGCCGCGGCGGCTGACGGAGCCGCCTTTGGCGAGCTCTTTGAGGGGTACGCGGCATCGCTCGAGCGCCGGGTGCTCAAGCCGATCGGCATGAACGACACGACGCTCTCGATCGATCAGGTGCTGGGCCGGGGCGATTACGCGCTCCCCCACGCTCTCAAGATCACGACAGGCGAGTACGTTCCCCTCGACGTCCATTCGGAGCGCCTCTTGACGCCGGTGGGGCCGGCGGGTTCTCACTGGTCGACGGCCCGGGACTTGGCGCAGTATCTCCTCACGCAGCTCAAAGATGGCGTCGCTCCCGATGGCCAGCGCGTGGTCTCGGAGGAAAATCTTCATACCACCTGGGAGCCCCAGGTGCCGATCTCCGCGACCGAAAGTTACGGCCTGGGCTGGATGACGGGCGAGTATAAGGGCGTGCGGGTTGTTTACCATGGGGGAAATACGTTAGGCTTTACTTCGGAGCTCGCCTTTATGCCCGAGGCGGGATTGGGAGTGGTCGTCCTCGCCAACGCCGAAAAGGCCAACACCTTTACGGTCGGGGTCCGCACCCGCCTCTTTGAGCTCGTGTACGGTGTCGAGAGCGAAGTGGAAAAAGGGCTCGAGTTTACGCTGGCCCAGATGCAAGACACAATTCAAGAGCTGCAGTCGCTGCTCGTCCAACAAGACGACCCAACGGACCTTGAGCCTTTCGTCGGGCGGTACACCAATGACGCTTTGGGTGATGTGGTCCTCGCTTTGGAAAACGGGCGGCTCATGATGGACGCCGGCGAGTTTCGGGCCGAGGTGCGGGGAGTGCTCGACCGGGAAGGGCGTCCCGACGGTTACGTGGTGATTGACGCACCCGTCGCCGGCCTTCCCGTCGCGCTGGAACACGACGAACAGGGAGAGCCTGTCGTTCGCTTGGGCAGCGGCGCGATCTCGTACCTTTTGGAGCGCGTCGAATAGGGCGCCGACGCGGGCAGCGTAATGCGGGCCCGTGGAAAGGATGCTTGCGGCAGGTGACGCGGCGACCGAGGTCTCTGCGATGCTCGGGAGAAGGCCGTAGGTAAGAGCCGAGACGAGCAGGCAAGGGCCGAAAAGAGGTCTAACTCAAGGCTTAGAGGTCGCGACAGGTCCCTGGCATCGGATGGAGAACTGGCCCATCTGGGTACTTTGTTGGATGAGGTGATGCACGGATGCAGTACGATGTGGCTGTCGTAGGCGGTGGCGTCGCCGGAGGCAGCGCGGCAATCTTTCTGGCCAAAGCTGGGGTCAAGACCTTGGTCTTGGATAACGACAAGGGTCAGACTCGCCGTGCTTGGATCGAAAATCATTATGGGTTTCCCGAAGGGGTTACTGGTCCTGATCTGGTCGACGCCGGGCGAAAGCAAGCCGAGCGCCTCGGCGCAGCCTGGCACATCGCTCAGGTGACCGCGATCGAACGGCAAGACGACGGATTTGTCCTCAAGACCGAGGATGGAACGAGCTTTAACGCCAAGCAGGTGATCCTCGCGACGGGCGCGGCAATGGGACTCGCCGAGGCCCTTGGTCTTGAATTTACCGATGGCCGGGAGACCCGCTATCCCCGTGTAGTCAAAGTCGACGTTGACGGGCGGACCAGTGTGCCGGGCATCTGGGCGGCCGGGATCCTTGCCGGCGTGAGCGCGCACACGATCATCACCGCTGGTCATGGCGCCCACGTCGCCGTGGGGCTGATCAGTGAGCTCCGGGGCGAGCGGCACGTCCAGCACGACGTCTTGAGATAGCCTGATTGAGCAGTGTCGCTGGGGGCGTGTCCCGTGACGGGGGCGCCCCCAAATTTGTGATCTCCGGCAGGACGCTCTTGCGGTATTCTGATATTCTTAAAGAGAGCGATTAACGATAGAAACGGCGTGGATCGTCGGGACGCGTCCGTTACGGGACGCGCAGGATGACAGTGAACACTCATCGAGCCTCGGCAGATAAACCGCCACCAGGCAAACTTGGTCAAGAAATCTCGATTTCCTGGGGCGCTCTCCGGCAGGGAGCGTCCTGCGCATCGATCTCCTGGCGACGGAAAAAGGGACCTGATGCGGCGGCCGCGATCGTTGCCAGCGCGCCCCGCAGCAAGGAACGGGCCCTAAGACCGCGCATCCAGATCGCTCTCCACGGCGCCAAGAGCGCGCCAACTCGAGTTCGTCCTCCCCCCATGATCCCGAAAAGAAGGTCACGAAATGGGTTGTGCGTTGTTTGTGGGCCGGCCTCGTCCGGGCTGCAGAGCCGTCAGGGCGCCGGGGATCAGTGTCGTGCTTTGTCTCTCGTCGTGAGCGACGTAGGGGAGAAATGAGCCGGCACATGAGAGACGTAGGGCCTTGTTGGCGGAAGCGGGACCGGCGGAACCGGGCGCCGTCAACGGGGCTGTGGCTTCTTGACCAAGAAACTCGATCAGGCCGCGCGACTATCGAGGAGGAGGCAGTGGGTTGGCTAAGGGGAAGGGCAAGCGACGAGGGGGAGGCAACAACAGGAGAAGCCAGTCAGGTTGGCGGGACGGCTTATCGATCGGCACGATCGCGCTGATCATCGCGATGGCGGTGGGCGGGCCGCTGGGCGGCATTGTGGAAAACGTGGGCATCGGCACCGCAGTGCTGATCTTAGCCGCTTCGATCGTCGTGGCCATTGTCTTTGATATCGTGGCGGTGGCGGCCACCGCGGGAGAGGAAGCGCCTTTCAACGCGATGGCGGCGGACAAAGTGCCCGGCGCTCGGGACGCCGTGGCCATTGTCCGCAACGCGGGCAAGGTAAGCAGCATCTGCAGCGATATCGTGGGCGACATCTGCGGCACGATCAGCGGTGTCGCCGCAGCGCCGATCATTCTCGACATCAGCCGGATGTATCCCGAGGTGCCCACCTCCGTCGTCTCGATGGTGGTGTTGGGGATGATCGCGTTTTTCACGATCGGGGGCAAAGCGGCGGAGAAGGCTTTTTCCATCAGGGCATCGACGTCGATCATCCTCTTTGTCGGACGAATCATTTACTACATCAAGCGCCTGCCTCTTTTTGCCCGGAATTCGTCTCAGCGCTCATCGCGTCGCTCGCGCTGACGCCGCGGTCTGCCGCTGCCGTAGGGCGCGGCGCGCCGGCGGGGTCATGGGTGTTGCGAAGGACGAGCCATAACAAGAGCGGCAAAACGTAGATAAACACCAAGTTGAGGACCATGCCACCGCCCGTCATGTACTCTTCTCGAGCGGGAAAGGTATCAAAGACGATCAGGCTCAGACAAAGAAGGATGATGCCCATCGGGATTGTGAGCGCTCGGTAATCCGAAAGCCCGAGCACGGTCGAGAGCGCGATCAGAGCCGAGAGAAATAATGCCGAGATCCGCAAGTAGCCCAACACCGTCCAGCCCGTCAAGATCAGCGGATCAAAACGTTCGAGAAAGGTGCCGAGCGACGCTTGCCGGACGAGAGCGAGGTATTCGAAGTTTTCCTTGTCGATCACCGGGAAACTGAGCACGCCGATGCAAAAGAGCATCGCGAGGGCGATGATGCTATGCGCGATCCAAGGGGAAGCGTAGAGGAAGCGCATGTTTTCTGGCTTTACTTCGGTGAAAGGCAGGAGAAAGGCAAACACCAGCAAGACGTCGACGAGCGAGGCGTGGTAGATCGTCGATGAGATCAGGGCCCCCACGTCTACGGGGAAGAGCGGGAGCAGGAAATCGAGGGTGACATCGGGGAGCCAGATCAAAGTTAAGAGGCCCGTGCTCAGCATCCCGCCTGCGACCAGAAAGATGGCGGTGCGAGAGATGACCTCGATGCCTTGGCGGACTGCGATGACGACGACCAGCGCCATGGCGCCCGACACGGCTACGGACGGGGTCCGTGTGAAGATGGTGGTGACTAAGACGTCGTCGAGCTCCCACAGGGAAATGGCCGCCGCGAGCATGAAGTAGCCCGCCAGCATGAGGTTGACCGCGTTGCCCACCACCCGGCCTGCGCGGTCTCGGATGAGCTCCGGGATCGACCGTTGGGGATCGACTTGCCAAAGCTTTAGGACGACCCACACTCCCAGCGTCACGGGGATCGTCGAAAGAATGACCGCGATCCAACTGGCCTCACCAGCGGAAGCGTCAAATTCGGGGAACGAAAAGAACATCGGCGTCACCCGCACGGCGATCATCCACAAGATCAAACTGAGCAGTGAAGTCTTTTCCATGGTGTCCGCACCTTTCACCGCAGGCTGATAAGGCGGGCCGGCTTTTCCAAGAGGGCGCCGAGCACTTGGGCCGGCGGCGGCATCTCGACTCCGAGCGCCAAGGCGAGGGCGAAGGCCAAGGCGATGATCATCAAGCCCGCAAAAGCCGACATCTCGCGGGCTCCGCCGCCAAAACGCCGGACGCGGCTGTACTCGTAAAGAAAGAGGAAGCCAAAGAGAAACACGACCCCCACAGCGGCCATGAGATCACTCCTCCCGCAAGAGCTCCGCCAACCGTTCTGCAGAGAGCACTTCACCGCGGGTGAGCGGCTGGGGGCGGTTGGTCAATCCAGTCCTCAGGATGGCCGCTTTTACCTCAATGTCGACGGGCAACCGCGCGAAGATCTCATCCCAAGACGCGCTGATCTCCCGCCAGAGGATGGGCATCCGCCTCCGCACCGCAGCGCCAAAGCCGAAAATGTCCGCCTGCGCCTCGTCTTGCATTTTGGTGACCGTGCTGCGGATGGTGGCGCCGATCGTCTTTTCCAGCTCACGTTCGAGGAGCTTGATCACGCGCGGGTCGTCCGCGTCGACGCCCGCTTTGTTTTCAAGAAGCTCCGCTTCAACGGAAACGTGAACTTCCATCCTCAGCTGATCGCCCTCGAGCCGGGGCCTGTAGCGAGAAGTATAGCGTAGGAGTCTCATACCCACCCATCGGTCTTGGTCGACAGAAACCGGGATGAACAGGGGGCCAAATTGGCCCTTGGCGAAAAGGATTCCGGCGGCTTCTCGTTCGGAAAGCATCGTGACGAGCCGGTCGCCCTTAAAGACGGCCGCCCCAAACACCGCGGGTTGTGCAGGATCGCGTTCCGATTGTTGGCTGCTGGGAAGCTGAAGCGTGCCCGGTTCGGGCGCGCCGCCCGTCACCACGTGGACCAGGCTGGTGGTGGGTTCGATGCCTTCGCCGAGCATCATCTGGAGGAAGGTCTTAACGTCGGCGAATGGCGCAGGGTGGAGGCGTTCCATCTCTTGAATCCCTGTCGGCACGTTGAGCTCGACGGGGAGCGTCGACGCCAAGACGTCGCGGGCCTTGCCGGTCGTGACAGCGATCACGGAGCTCAGCCGCGACTGGCGGTTGCGGGTGAAGAAGTCAAGGACCGGCCCAATCCCCTCTCTCGCCAGGTCTTCGCCGATCAGGATCACCGCGTTGTGGGCCCAGTAAATTCTCCGGGAGAGCTTCTCCTGCAGGCGAATCACCGCTTCGGTGACGGTGCGGCCGGCGGCCGACTTATTGGTGGCCGGGGGGCCCAGCTGAGCGCCGCCGCCCGTCGCTCCCGGCGGAGTGATCTCGGATGGTACGGGGATCGAGATGGTCACCTCGATATGGCCGTCAGGTGCATGATCGAGGGCAATTCCCTGGACGATGGCGAGGTCGTTCACCTCGATCCGGTCCCAGCAGCCCGTAAGCGTCAAAGCGCAGCTCAAACAGAAGCCCAGGTAGATGAGGCGTCGCGTGGAGTTCATCTCTGCTTGTCGTCCTTCCTTCCCTCCCAAGGATCGGGGCCTGCTTTGATGCGCCCACCCTGCCTCCGAGGGTTCAAATAGCCAAGGAGCGAGGAGCGCGATCCTCGCAGCCACAGCGGCGGGCGGAAGATGACGTCCCGAAAGCCCTGGACAAGAAAGGGAGCCACCGGCGAGGTATAGGGGATGCCGAAAGAGCGAAGCCCCGCGACATGGATCAAGATGATGAGAAGTCCGATGACGATGCCGTAAAGGCCCAGCGTGGACGCCAAGAGCACCATGGGAAAGCGCAGGAGCCGCACCGAGATCCCGAGGTTAAAGCGGGGGAACGAAAACGAGGCGATCCCGGTGATGGCGACGATGATCACCATCGGCGCGCTGACCAAACCTGCCTGCACAGCCGCTTGCCCGATCACCAGAGCGCCGACGATGCTCACGGCCTGTCCGACGTTTCGCGGCAACCTCACGCCCGCTTCTCGCAGGGCCTCAAACATCAGCTCCATCATGAGCGCTTCGACGACCGACGGAAAAGGAATCCCCTCTCGAGTGGCGGCGACGGTGAGCAAGAGCGCCGTCGGCAGCATTTCCTGGTGAAAGGTCGTGACCGCCACGTAAAGCGCCGGTCCTACCAAGGCCAAGAAGGAGAGGGCGTAGCGCAAGATGCGCAAAAAGGAGCCGATGTAGAAGCGTTCGTAATAGTCTTCGCTCGCCTGGAGAAGGCTCCACAGCGTAACGGGGACGATCAACGCGAAGGGCGATCCGTCGACGATGATGGCGAGGCGCCCTTCGAGCAGGTTGGCTGCGACGATGTCGGGGCGTTCGGTAGCGATGACCTGGGGGAAGGGCGAATAGGGGTCGTCTTCGATCAGCTCTTCAAACATGGCGCTGTCGATGACGGCGTCGACGTCAATCCTTTGGACCCGCCGTTTCACTTCCTCGACGATGGTGTCAGGCGTCAGGTTGCGGATATAGCAGATCGCGACGTCGGTGCGAGAGACGCGGCCGACGCGCATGGTCTCGACTTTGAGTTGAGGCGTGCGGATGCGCCGGCGGATCAGCGCAGTGTTGCAGCGCAGGCTCTCGATAAAGCCCTCTCGGGGGCCCCGGATCACCGCCTCGGTCTCAGGCTCTCCAACGCTTCTCTTTTCGTAGTCTCGTTCGCTGATGATGAGAGCTCGGTCTTCGCCGTCGAGAAAGAGCGCCGCATCGCCGTGCAAGACGGCGTCCACGACCGTCCGGAGGTTGGATGCGGTATCGACCTGAGAGGCGCGCACGATACGCTCTCGCACGACCTCGATCAAATCCTGGGAGGCTCCGTTTAAGGTTGGACCCGTGAAATCTTGCTCATCGGCCGCCATCAACGCCGCCACCACGTGGCGGTCTAGACGATCCCTGTCGATCAGTCCATCGATGTAGGTGACAAACCCCTCGCGCCCTTGAGCGGTGCGAAACTCCCGCATCACCCAGTCGCTGGCCAAGTGGAAAAGATGAGAGAGGCTTCGCCGGTTTTGATCGAGGTCGTCGCTGATCGGCAGGCGCTCGAGAACGGCGGAAGCGGCGAACACAGCGTCCCGGCGGACAAAGCGGTCTTTCAGCGACTCAGCCTGGGCGATCAATCCTTCGTACTCTTCGAGGATCACGTGGCGTTCGACGGAGTCGCTCTTCAAGGGCACAACCTCCTGCAAGTCCCGTCCCGCGGCTGCAAGGGTGAGAGGCTGCAAAGCTACAGGTAAGTTCTCCTGGAAAATGACACAATATGTGAGACGGAAGCGAGGGAGGAGCATGAGCAGCGCGGACCATCAACGCAGCGCGGAAACGGACGCGCAGCGTCAGGATGCCAAAAACGCGGCGGGTGTCGCCCAGGAGTTGACCCGCCTTTTGCACGACGTCGCCGACGCCCAGATCAGAATCGCCGAGCTTGTCAGTGCGTTTTGGCGGGACCTAAGCGAACTGACGGAGTCGTGTGAGGGAGCCGCAAGGGAAATTCGCACCGCGGCAGAGGAGCTAAGAGCGGCACTGGCGTTAATCAACGGGGGCGGTTTGGACCGGGAGGACAAAAAAGGCGGCACGTCCAACGGGGCGCCGCAGAAGCCTGAGGGGACGGGACGGAGGCGCACGATCCGCACCTATGCGAGCTACGGGCGGGGCGGCCGTAAACAACGAGAGCCGGCCGCCGCCGGTCAAGACGATCACGTGATGGCAGAAAGGGAAGCAGGTCAGCTCGTGGCAGAGCTCGAGCGGCTGGTGGCCGATGCGCAGAGGTTGGTCGAGCTTCTCAACCATAGAGAAGCCTGAACTGTTTCAGCTTCTCCCGT
>PKEU01000104.1 GCA_002919195.1 bacterium | reverse complement strand
CCGGACCGTCACATCGCCTCCTAGCGACTGCGCCCGCTCGCGCATGCCGATGAGGCCAAAAGAGCCGCCGCCGAAGCCGTCTGCGCCCGATGGGCGCCAGCGAAAACCGGCGCCGTTGTCCCGCACGATCAATGTGACGGCCTCCTGGTCAGCTGTAAACTCGATCCGGACGCGCTGGACACCAGCGTGCCGCTTCACGTTGTTGAGCGCCTCCTGACCGATCCGCCACAGCGCCTCTTCGACCGCCCGGGGCAGCGTGGCACCGCCCGTCACGTCCACTTCGACGTCGAGTCCGATGCGAGCGCCGTACTGCGTGAGCGCCGTGACCAGCCCCTGTTCGAGTCCCTCCGGCCGGAGCTGCCAGATCAGCGACCGCATCGCCTCCAGCGACTCCTGGGCCAGAGCCTGAATCTCGATCAGTGCCCGCGCCGCTTCGTCCGGCCGCTCATAGACCAGATTCCGGGCGCCTTGGGCTAACAGGTTCAGCGAAAAAAGCGACTGGGATATCGAATCGTGCAGGTCCCGGGCGAGGCGGTTTCGTTCGTCGATGCGCGCCTGGTCCCGCTGGGCCTGGAGGAGGCGGACGCGGGCGATGGCGCTCCCGATCTGAAGCGCCACCGACTCCAACAGAGCCAGCTCCTGCGGCGAGAACCGGCGCTTTCCCGGGTGCGCCACGTTGAGCAGGCCAAACCGTTCCTTTCCCGACGTCAGCGGCACCGACGCGTGGTGGCTGATCTCGTGAGTCTCCCCCCACTGGCGCCGCCGGGCGTCCTCAAGGCGCTTGCACTCGATGATGTTGGCCGCCTGCTCAAGTTTACCGCTCCAATAGGAGTCGAGACACCAGCAAACGCCCTGGCACATCGGCCGCTTGTGGTCCTTCGAAAGGGCCGGCGGCAGGCCGTGATCGGCGACGAGCCTGTAGGAGCGCCTGCCTGGTCCCGCAAGAAAGATCCAGCCCGTGGTAAACCCCAGGGCGTCCAGCAGCTCGGGAAGGACGCCCTGGAGCATGGGTTCGATTTCTGTCCCCTCGTTGAGCGTCTCCGCAATCGCTTTGAGAGCCATCAGCTCCCGTGTGCGCGCCTCGCCGGCGTCCACCGCCGATCTTCTCCCTTCCAAGGCCCACTTTCAAATGATGAGATGGACGTCGCCAAACTCGTGCCAGAGGTAACCTCTCGCGACGGCTTCTTCGTAGACGTCCATGATGGTGTCACGCTCAATAAAGGCACACAGCATGGCAAGATGCGACGTTACCGGTGCGTGAAATCCGGTAAGCAGGCCGTCAACAACCCTTAGCCGGTACCCCGGATGAACAAAAAGCTCAGTAAAACCTGACGCAGGCACCACGACGCCCTGATCATTGGCTGCGCTTTCCAAAGCCCGGACCACCGTCGTGCCGACGGCGATCACGCGCCGGCCGGCCTCCTTGGCGGCGCGGATCGCTTGGACTGTCTTTTCAGGAATAGAATACCATTATACGTCGCGTGTTCCTCCACGTTGGGATGGACGAGCTCGTGGCTGGATACGCCTGTGTGCAAGGTAACTTCGGCAATTTCCACGCCTTTTTGCCTTAAGAATCGGAGGACGCGCGGCGTAAAGGGCCTTCCGGCAGACGGCATCTCCGCCGACCCATCCACCTTGGCAAAGAGAGTCTGATAAAACCGCAACGGCCACTCACCGGCAACGTAGGGATAGCGGATGGGCGAGCCCACCTGGAAAGCCGCCGCCAGCGGATCTCCCGCAACCTCGACCAGCCAGAGCCGGGCGAAATCTCGATACTTTTCCAAAACCGTCGCTTGCAAAGGAGGCCCGACCACCTCGATCGCCGTGCCAAAAGGAAGATCCTCTTCCCAGGGCGCTCCGGAAGCCTCCCTCACCTCGACGATCCAGCGCCCGTCGTTGAGATCGGTGGAAAGGTGGAGACGGACGGGAAACCTTCCGATCCGAGCTGGCAAAGAAGCGGGAATCGTCCTGGAATTGTTGACCACCAAAAGGTCGCCCGGCTTAAGGTACTTCGCGAGTCCGAGAAACGAGTCGTGACAGTGCGTGCCATCGCGCCGCGACGAGACGAGCAGCCGGACCTGGTCCCGCTCGAGCCCCCGGGCCTCCGGCGGCACCTGAGCATAGACGGCTTGGGGCAAGTCGAAGGCCAGCGCCTCGGTCTTCACGACGGCACCACCTCCTGGGCTTGATACCGCCAGCGCCGGCGAACTCCGGATGACTCCTGCGCCTCGCCCAAAGAGCCGGACTTGCCATCTCGACGCTGTTTTCGCGCTCCAGTGAGCTCCTTTTCGATGATCTGAAAGATCGCCGGAGCCACTTCCTCCGGTAGAGGCCGGTCGCTGATGTCCTCGCCCGGGAATGCCGCCTGGTGCATCTCGGTCCGCATGTCACCAGGGTCGATGGCGACGGCGCCGACGCCAGTGCCCGCCAGCTCATTGGCGAGGGTGTGGGTGATCAGGTCTAGCGCCGCCTTGCTGGCGCCGTATCCTCCCCAGCCGGGATACCCACCCACGGCGGCGTCCGACGAGATGTTGACGATGAGGCCGCGACCTTCCGCGATCATCCTGGGAAGGACGAGTTGCGCCAGGAAAAGGGGCCCAAGGACGTTGGCGGCAAAGATCTGCTGTAGCGCGTCCAAGGGGAAGCTTTGGAGGGGCGGCAGCGGTGACGGGCCGAGAAGCGATGCGTTGTTGACGAGCACGTCCACCCGTCCAAAGCGCTCGAGGGCATCATTGATGAAGCGTCTGCCAAACTCCCGGTCCGCGACATCGCCTACGGCGAAATGCACTGTCGCCCCCGTAGCGCGAAGCTCATCCGCCGCGCGAACCAGCTTTTCCACATTTCTCGCGCAGATCACCAGGGTCTCCTGGCGACGAGCCACTTCCTTCGCGAGGGCAAAGCCCAGCCCCCGGCTCGCTCCCGTGACAATCCAGACACGCGCGGACTCCATCGGGGATCACCTCGCTCAAAAAGTTCCGGTGATCCCACTCTATCGAATTCCCAGCTCTGGCAAATCCGCCAGGCGCATTAGGCGCGCCTCATACTTTCGTCGGATTCATGGACGCTGCTGGATGGATCCCCCCAGGAGACTTAAAGCGCACGTCCACCCTACGGCGTCACGACGGGGATCTCGTCGAGCACGGTGATGCCCCTGGGCTCGACGAAACAGCGGTAGGCGTATGCCTCAACGCCCCGCGCTCGTGCCTCCCGAAAAGCCTCCGCAAACACCGGATCGGCTTTCCCATGAGGCGAAAGAGCGCGAGCGTCGTCCCGTTGGACAAACCAGACGACGGCCGCACGGTACCCCAGTTCCACAGCCTCCGCCAGCTCTCTAAGGTGTCTCGCGCCGCGCGCCGTAGGCGCATCAGGAAAAAGGGCCAAGCTGTCCACCACTAAGTTGCACGATTTGGTCTCCACCAGACAAGGAGGCAGCTCTCGCGATCTTTTCTCCGGAAGCTTTTCCTCGGAGGGTGAAAGGAGAAAATCCACCCGGCCTTGCCCCCACGAAACTTCGGCTTTCCACTCCGTGTAACCCAAAAAGGGAGGCAGAGCTTTGAGCTCGAGACAGCGGGCGAAGAGGCGGTTGGGCATCCGGGCGTCCACAGAGACCCAGCGTCCTTGGTATTGCACCAACAACAGTGTGCCGGCGGTGCCCCTGCCACGTCGCTGCTCCACGTGAGCCAGCCCCAGTGTGCCAGGTTGCAGCAGCTCCGTCATCCGCCCGGAATTAGGCAGGTGCAGTGGAAAGATATCGGGCAGCGCCGCGGTTTGGACGTGTCTTGCCGCCCCCGCGTCCCGTCGGACGTCCACCACAAAGCGGTTGCGCCGCTGGATCAACCGGACGGGTTGCAAAGGGCATGGAAAGGGCACAAAGACCCGACCCGAGTGCGTCTCAAGAGACTTCGCGTCCACACGATCGCTCCTAACAGCCGTCTTTCACTTTCGGTCGACGTGCAACGACTTCCATGCGAAAGCGAGACGCCCTTCTCGTCCAACGGTCGGCTCCCTTCAGGAGGGGGAATTGTACCGGGAGGGAATCCGAAGCAGATGAGCGATCCTTGGCAAAAAGCTTGTGAAAGAAGGGCACAGGGAGGAACGCGGAGATGACCCAACATCGCGCTGCCAAAGTCGCTGCCGTGACCGGCGCCAACCGGGGTCTTGGCCGGGCCATCGCGGTGGAGCTCGCCCGAGAGGGCTACGCCGTCGTCGTGGGAAGCCGCACGCTCGCCAACGCCTCGAAAACCCTGGAAGAAATCAAGAGCCTCGGGGGAGAAGCTGTCGCCGCTCCCTGCGACGTTACGGAGTACGCTCAAGTGGAACAATTCGTCGCCAAAGCGATCGACCACTTCGGACGGCTCGATGTGCTCATCAACAACGCCGGCATCATTGAACCGATGACCCTGCTCCACCAATCGGAGCCTGCCGCATGGGAGCTGAGCATCAAGACCAATCTCCTGGGCGTCTATTACGGATGCCGGGCCGTCGTGCCCCACTTTGAAGCCCAGGGAGGCGGCATCATCGTCAATATCTCCTCGGGCGCCGCGCACCGGCCTCGCCTGCGTTGGAGCGCGTATTGTTCGAGCAAGGCCGGCGTCGCGATGCTCACCCAGTGCCTCGCCTTAGAAACGCAAGCGATGGGCATTCGCGTCTACGGGTTTCAACCCGCAGTGGTTAACACCGACATGCAGCGAAAGATCCGAAGCCGGCGCGTCAACGAGGTGAGCGACCTGCCGGCGGATCAGCTCCTCGATCCTGCCATCCCGGCCAAGGTGGTGGTTCGCCTGTGCCAGCTCGCTCCGGAAGATCTCAACGGCCAGGACCTCACGATCCGGGACCCTTCCCTGCTCCGCCGCCTCGGCCTTGAGGGGGTCATGGGGTAACGTCTTTTCCAAATGGATCGAGGGTCTGATCAAAGCTGCGCGGCGAGCATGGCTTTTAGGTCCTCTTCAGGCACGTCCTTTGGGTTGGCGGCCAGCGAGCCCGACGGAAGCGTATGCTTGACAATCTCGTCAATGCGATCCCTTTCGAGGCCCACCTCCCCCAGTTTGGCCGGTATCCCGAGCCGTGCGTTGAGCTCCCGCACATAGGCGAGAAAATCCCGGGCTGCGCACTCGTCGGAGCTCGCTGGCGCCGTTACGTCCAAAGCCCGAGCCAGGCGGGCGTATTTTGGCGCCGCGACATCGAGATTGTATTCGATCACCCACGGGAGCAGGATCGCGCAGACCATCCCGTGGGGTAGGCTGTAAAAAGCGCCGACGGGGTGAGCAAAACCGTGGACCGCGCCCAGGCGGGCATTGGCCAAAGCGATGCCGGCCATCGTCGCGCCCCATGCCACAGCCGTCCGGGCTTCGAGGTCGGCCCCGTTTTCATAAGCCCGCGGCAGAGCCTTGGCCACCTGCAGCGCGGCCTCGAAGCTGATGGCCTCTGTGAGCGGCGTCGCATGCCGGCTCACGTACGATTCGACAGCTTGGGTGAAAGCGTCCATGCCGCTGTAAGCCGTGACGGTTGGGGGACAGCTGACGGTGAGCTGTGGGTCGACGATCGCCGCCTTGGCCAGCCAGCGCCAGCTGCGCAGGCTTTGCTTGATCTTGGTCTCCTCGTCGATCAGCACCGAGTTGGGCGTCGCCTCGGCCCCGGCTCCGGCCGTCGTGGGCACGGCGATCCAAGGCAATGCCCGGTCAGGCGGCTCCAAGCCGTCGCGGAAATGACTTGCGACCGGCTCCGGCGAGTAGAAAAGGCCCGCCGCGCACTTGGCGGTGTCGATGGGGCTGCCTCCTCCCAAGCCGATCATGAGGTCGCACTGCTCGCTCCGGGCCAGCGCCCGGGCTTCCTCGACCAGTCTGATCGTGGGCTCGTGCCCCACTTTGTCGTAAATCACCACGCTGACGCCCGCAGCCTTGAGGCTCTGGCAGACGGCATCGAGCGCACCTGTGGTTTTGGCGGACCTAGCCCCCGTAATGATGAGCGCGCGCTCCCCCCATGTCTTGGCGATGCGGCCCACCGAAGCGACGGCGCCGGCGCCGAAATGCACCTCACCGGGCGTCCGAAAGATCGACTGGTTTTGCGACACCGCTCACCCTCCTACCGCTCGTGCTTCTCCGTCCCTTCTTGGGTCCATTGAGCATCCAGGCCGCGACATCCTGCTAGCGGAAAATTTGAGTGATCCGTTTTCCCCTCACTTTCGTATCTACGGGTGAACGTGACGACACCCCCCATAAGACAGGAGGAGATCGCGTGAAGAGACGGTTGGCGCTAGCTGTTCTCGCCGGGTGGATCCTCGTTGCGGCCTACGGTGCGCTGGCAGGGGCGGTGCCGATCGGCGTGCGCTACTCGCCGGAGCTCGGCCACTTTCTGGTCGGCGAGGGTGAAATGACCCTCTACCTGTTTACTCCCGACCAACCTGGCGTGAGCACCTGTTACGAGGCTTGCGCGAGGATCTGGCCGCCGCTCCTCGTCGATTCCCCGGACGACTTGGAGGTGCCAGGGAACCTCCCCGGAACCTTTGACGTCACCCAACGCGCCGACGGTACCTTGCAGGTAACCTACAACGGCATCCCCTTGTATTATTGGATCGCCGACAACGAGCCGGGTGACACCACCGGCCATGGAGTCGATGATGTTTGGTTTGTCGTCCATCCGGCTCCGACCGTGCGCGCCGCGGATCATCCCGACCACGGGCGGATCCTCGTCGACGCCCTCGGCATGACCTTGTACCGCTTCGCAAACGATGAGGAAAATGTCAGCAACTGCTCGGGAACCTGCGCCATCAACTGGCCGCCGCTCATTCTCTCCTACGGTGAACCTACGTTAGAGCCCGGCATCGACGGCGAGCTAGGATGGATCACCCGGGGCGACGGAGCCCGCCAAGTCACTTACAACGGCATGCCTCTTTACGGATGGATCAACGACCAGCAACCGGGCGATGCCACCGGCCACGGCGTCGGAGGAAACTGGTTTGTCATCAACCCCTAAGCCCAGGCAGCCCCCAACGATACGGCACGCGCCAAGCCATATCCCTTGAAGACACGAGGAGGCCACAAGGCCTCCTCGGGTTTCCACCATGGGTGTCGATTGCCAGCAGCAGTGAAAAACTACTCGATTCCTGCCAGCACTTCGTCCAGCTGCATCTGAATCTGCCTCTGGACAAATGCCAGCGCGTCCGCCGGCTGCTGCACGCCGTTGAGGACGTCATGAAACGCTTGATCCAGGTAGACGCCGTAATCGGCGATCACCGGAACGGCCGGGCGGACGTTCCGGGCCTGCTGAGCGATCTCGAGGTACACCGTCGTGATCGGGTCCTCAAGGAAGGCCTGGTGCGCCGGAGACCGCAGGTAAGCCGGTATCGTCCCCGAGGCGCTGGCGAAAGCCAGGGTGCCCTCTTCAGTCGCCGTGATGAAGTGGATGAACTCCCAGGCCAGATCGGGATTGGGCGCGTCGGGGAGAATTCCGATGGCGTGCCCGCCGATCCAGGAGGGGTTGGGTGAGCCGCTTTGTTCGTGGTAGGGCATAAACGACGCGCCGATCTCGACGTCGGGATGAAGCTCGCGCCACCGTTGCACTGCCCCCGCCGTCGCAAAGCGCATCGCCTCCATACCGGCCGGGAATTCGATCTCAGGCGTCAAGTAGGGCTGATAGCGCTCGTAGTAGCTGCGGATAAACTCCAACGCTTCGACGTTGCGGGGATCCGCGGCCGTAATCCGCATCGTCTCGGCGTCGTAGAAGTCGCCGCCAAAGATCCAGCCCCACGTGTAAATGGTGTTGGCGCCGCCATACACATCCCACAGCCGGTGCCCAAACTGGACAAGGCGGTCGTTTTCGAGGCGGGTGAGCTTGCGGAAAGACTCCTCGTACGCTGCCAGCGTCTCCGGCCCGCGTTCTGCATCAAGGCCGGCCATCGCAAACAAGGCCTTGTTCCAGACCAGCGGGAAGTTGGGGTCCACGTGCAGCGTCAGCGCGTACTGCCGGCCGAGCCACTGCGTCTGCCGCCACGCCGCGGGGATGAAATCCTCTTCCTTGACACCGTAGGCTTCAATGTACTTGTCCAAGGGCATCAAGAGGCCGGCATGAGCGTACTGCGGCACCATCATGCCGTCCACGAGCGTCACGTCCGGGGAGACGCCCCCGGCCACGCGCGTCATCAGCCGGGCGGTCTGTTCGGTGTTGGAACCCAACCAACCCGTCACCGGCAAAAACTCCACTTTGACGCCAGGATGAAGCTGTTCAAACGCCGCTCCGGCAGCCAAAAACCCTTGCCATTCCTGCGTGTCTTCGCCCCACACCACGGCTACCTGCAGCGTGGTTTGGGCCGCCGCGCCTTGTGAAAACAGCGCCGTGATCAAAAGGGACAAGCCTAATAGAGCCATCGCAACGCTTTGTCTTTTACACTTTTGAGAAAGCACCATGCCGTATGCCGCTCCTCCCTCCAGCGAAAGTTCCCTTCGGCGACGCTTGCGTAGTGGCGAATCACAAGAGCCGGTACGATCCGGATATCAACCCCCGTTTTGAAAGCAATGACCACGCCCACAAGCCACAGGATCTTTTTTTACTCTGTTTCGGTTCTTTTCCCTTGTTTGCTCCAATTTCCACAGCTCCAGTTTCCTCAAAACCTCGCCGTTTTCGCAACTCTTTTCCAGAGCCCTTTTAAAACGCGACTTTAGTCGCATTCCGACGGATCCCAGAAAAACTACTATGCATAACCGAGACGCTACGCCGAGCGGCTCATGCGCGCTCTCCAACGACCGGCATGAGGAGAATCCGTAAAATGGGTTCATTTAAGGAGTTTGTCACGGGCAAACGCATCGTGATCGTCGGCCCCGCCGCGACCCTAAAGGGGTCGGGCTACGGCTCGCTCATCGACTCGCACGACATTGTCGTACGCCTCAACCACGCCTGGCCGCTGCCCAAAGAGTTCGCTGAAGACATCGGCACCCGGATCGACGTGATCTACCACAACCTCAACCCGCTCAACCAGCGGATCCTCCCAAAACACGTCGCTCAGATGAAGAAAGACGGTGTCAAGTGGATCGTTTCGAGCCACCCGGCCAACCGCCTCAAGTACCGCCGCCGCCATCGCCGGTTTCGCCGGGCCAATAAGGGCCGCTTGCGGTTCCGGGCGATCCCCGCGTGGCTCAAACGCCGGCTCAAACGAAAGGTCGGCTTTCCCAACAGCGGCGTCGTGGCCATCGCCGACTTGCTGCGCTTTCCCATCGAAAGCCTCTACGTGACCGGATTCAGTTTTTACACCACCGGGTACCTAAAGTACCCCAACTACAAGCGCATCACCAAACGCATGGCGCTGCGCAATCACAATCAGTCCCGGCACAAAACGTACCTCGCCCAGCTTCTCAAACGAGAAAGCCGCTTGCGAGTGGATCCCTTCATCGAAGCGATTCTCAATGAGCACATGGCGCGAAGGCAAAGCCGCAAAAAAAGAAAGCGATAAGCGGGAGAGCGATGAGGATTGTCCGCGTTTAAGGAGTATCTCAAAGGCAAGTCGGTCGTGCTCGTCGGCCCAGCAAGCACCCTTTTAGGGCAGGGCATGGGCCCGTGGATCGACGGGCACGACGTCGTCGTCCGGATCAACCACGCTTGGCCGCTTCCGAAGCACCTCGCCCGCGACGTCGGCACCCGGACGGACATTCTCTACCACAATCTCAACCCGAAAAAGCAGCGACTCCGCAAAAAGGATATCATCGCAATGCACCAGAGCGGCGTCCAGTGGGTGGTCTCCACCCATCCGGCGGTACGGGCTCGCTACCGCCGCCGGCAGCGGCTACTGCGCCGGCTGAGCGGCCGCTATGTACGCTTCCGGGCGGTCCCTCTTTCCGTCAAAAAGCGCCTTCGCCCCCACGTCGGCAGCGCGAACGGCGGCCTCATTGCCATCGTCGATCTCCTCCGCTACCCCATCGCGCGGCTCTATGTCACAGGCTTCAGTTTTTACACGACACCGTATTTGGATTACCCCAATTACAAGCGGAGTTTCATCAAAAACGCCCTCAATCATCACAACCAGCGGCGGCACAAGACGTACCTGGCAAGACTCTTAAAGCGCGAACCTCGCCTCGCCGTCGACCCATTTATCGAGCGTCTCCTGCGGCAGCACATGACCCGCTTAAGAAAACGCAGGCGCCGCAAACGGGGCAGGAAGCGCTAGAGCGCGCACCGCCCTTTTCCTGCATTCCTTTCCCAGCCGCGCCTTTCACACGCCTTGCCACCCGAGAAAAGTTTCGATTTTTTCCACTTTTCCTTTGATACCTGCTTAATAAGGTTTCAAATCGAGACTTCTCTCCCATTCCGGTTAAAAGTTTCAAGACTACTATGACAGCAGGCGTTAAGGCACGCGATCGCCTTGATCCGCCGATTCCTGTTTGAAGGGAGGGCAACCCATTGGGAAAGTTTGAAGAGTTTGTAAAAGGGAAGCGAATCGCGCTGGTCGGTCCTGCAGCCACCCTGCGCGGCCAAAGGATGGGCGACTTCATCGACGGCCACGACATCGTCGTACGCCTCAACCACGCCTGGCCGCTGCCTCAAGCATTGGCTGCCGACATCGGCCGGCGGACCGATGTGATCTATCACAACATGAACTTCCGCGATCAAAAGCTCAAGCGCAAGACGATCCTCCAGATGGCCGAGGACGGGGTCAAGTGGATGGTCTCGACCCATCCCGCGAGCGAAGCCCGGTTTCGCCATCGCCTGCGCAAGTTTCAAAAGCTCAACCGGGGAGCGCTGCACTTTCGCGCCCTTCCCGGTTGGCTAAAAGCCCGCATGCAAAAGCGGGTGAAACACCCTAACGCTGGCATCATGGCCATCGAGGACCTGTTGCGATTTCCCATCCAGCACCTGTACGTGACAGGCTTTAGTTTTTATACGACGGGATACCTCGAGTACCCCAACTACAAGCCGAGCTACGCCAAGAAAGCCGTGCGCCATCACGACCAAAAGCAAAACAAGTCGTACCTCCTCCGCCTCATCCGCCGGGATCCCCGGTTGGAAGTCGACCCGGTCATCGCGCAGCTACTCACCGAGCACGCGATCCGGAAAAAACGGTGGAAACGTTGACTTCAGGCATTCTCCGGTTCGCCGGTTACACGGGCTCCAAAGGCTTTGCGAACCCCAAAATCGCCGATTGTCTCACAGACTTGCCATGCGGAAGGAGCGACGACGATGTCGGTTGCTGTTTCGGACCAAATGAGTCCGGGCTTGCCCAGCGATGGCAGGCCCAAGGTTTTCATCTCCACCTCATCGTTTGGGAAGGTGGACAAAGCGCCCCTCTCCCGTTTGCGGGAGCAAGGTTTTGCTGTGCAGCTCAATCCTCGCGGCCGCACTTTATCTGCCCCTGAGATCGCAGCGTTTCTAGCCGACGTCGACGGTTTGATCGCGGGCACCGAGCCCCTGACCCGCTCTGTCCTCTCCCAGGCCAAGCGCCTGCGCGTGATCTCCCGCTGCGGCACGGGCCTCGACAACGTGGATTTGGATGCCGCGGCCGAGCTGGGGATCACAGTCGTCGCCACCACCCAGGCTCACGTCCCTGCGGTCGCCGAGCTCACGCTGGCCGGCATGTTGGCCTTGCTTCGCCAGATCCCTCAAAGCGACCGGGCCGTCCGCCGCGGCGAGTGGCAAAAGCCGATGGGCGAGCTCCTTCAGGGCCGGACCGTCGGCATCGTTGGCCTCGGCAAAGTGGGCAAAGCGGTAGTCCGGCTCCTCCAGCCCTTTGGCGCCCGCGTGCTGGCTTACGATCCGTACCCCGACACCGCCTTTGCACGGGAGCACGGGGTGCGTTACACGACGCTGGTAGACCTCGTGCGCGAGGCGGAGATCGTCTCGCTGCACCTGCCGTACCAACCCCACCTGCGCCACTTGCTCGACCGGGAGCTCCTCGCCTGCATGAAGCCGGGCGCATACCTCATCAACACGGCTCGAGGCGGCCTGGTCGACGAGGAGGCCCTTTACGAGTTCCTGGCGAGCGGCCGGCTGGCGGGCGCCTTTCTCGACACCTTTGAAACGGAGCCGTACAGGGGCCCGCTCACGGAAGCGCCTAACGTCATCCTTTCTCCCCACGTGGGAGCCTACGCCCGAGAGGCGCGCCTTGCGATGGAAAACGAGGCGGTGGAAAACCTGCTCCGCCACCTCCAAGCCCCGGTTTCGCAAGTGAGGTGAACCGCGATGAATGTTGCGATCATCACTGCCCGGGCGGGCAGTAAATCGATCAAAAACAAAAACGTCTATCCCGTCTTAGGAAAGCCCATGATCACGTATCCCATTCAAGCCGCGAAAGAGGCTTCGAAAGTGGATCGCGTCTACGTCTCCACCGACGGCCAGTCCATCGCGGAGGTGGCCCAATCGCTGGGCTGCGAGGTCATCTGGCGGCCCGCGGAGCTGGCCGGCGACCACGTCAACCACGGCGATGTGATCAAGCACGCGGTCGAGTACGTCGATAGGCCGGAGTTGGAAAACGTCGTGATCTTGCTGGGCAACACCGTCATGGTCGACGCGGAGCTGATCGACGAGGGGCTTTCCATCCTCCAAGAGCGGAAAGACCTGGATTCGGTGATGTCGGTGTGGGAGGCCGCCGACGATCACCCCATGCGGGCGCTCGAGATCAAAAACGGGGTGCTCAGCCCCTATGGCGACCCCAACCGCTCGGTCTCGACGGAGCGGCAATCGTACCCGCCCGCGTATTACTTTGATCAAGGCATCTGGGTTTTTCGCAAGCAGTGCATCTACTCCAAAGACGGCCCCAACCCTTGGTGGTGGATGGGCAAACGCTGCCTGCCCATTGTACGCCCCTGGGTGACCGGCCGCGATGTGCACACCTACCTCGACATCGCCCTCGCCGAATGGTGGCTGAGGGAAAAACCCCATTTAAACCTTGGGAGGAGCAAACAGTGGAAGAACGACCGGTGAGTGTGTCGGCCCTGATCCTCGATTTCGACGGCGTCGTTGTCGAGTCGACCGAAATCAAGACCCAAGCTTTTCAGGAGATGTTTCGAAAGCATCCCCAGCACCTTGGCGCGATCAAGGAGTATCACCAGAAGCACCTGGGGATGTCTCGCTATAAGAAGTTTCGCTGGATTTACAAGACGCTTCTCAAAAAGCCCCTGTCCAAACGGAAACTCAAAGCGCTGGGCGCGCGCTTCTCCAACATCGTCTTGGAAAAGGTGATGCGCGCTCCTTTCGTCCCGGGCGCGCTGGAAACGCTCATGCACTGCAAAGACGCCGGGATCCCGGTCTTTATCATCTCCGGCACGCCCCACAGGGAGCTTTGCCGGATCATCAAAAAAAGAGGGCTGGGTCCCTTGGTGACCAGAGCCTGGGGGTCGCCCATGGAAAAAAGCGCTGCGATCCGCAAGATCCGGGCGCTCTATGGCCTGCGCTCCGCCGACATGCTCTTTATCGGGGACGGCGTGTTTGACTACGACGCGGCGAAAAAAGAGGGCGTTCCCTTCATCGCCCGCCGCTCCCCGGGAGAGCCCGTCGACTGGGCCCGCTTGGGCGTCCCCACCATTGCCGATCTCACACCCCTCACCCGTCTGCAAAATCTCCGGGCAACGGCCGCGCCGGCCGGCGCCGCCGGCGCGACCCCGTCCGCCGTCTCGATGGCGAATGGATGACGATCGAGGTTTTCTCGCCCCGCCGCAAAGGCTTTTGCGGTGGGGCCTTGTTCATGTTCGAGGTCAAGGGGAGGATGTGATGGTATGCTCCAACGCGTCGGACGCTTCTACGTCGTCCGGCTCAAGGGCGGAAAGCAAAGAGCCGTCTTTCTCGTCGAGGAGGCGGACACGGGACAGGTCGCCGTGCTTAAACAGTACACGTCCGGCGCTGAGGCCGTCCGGGAGTACGAGGTCTTGCATACGTGCTCCGGCGACCCGCGCATCGTCTCACTGATCGATTTTTTTGAAGTCGAAGGCCTTTGGTGCATCCTCACCGAGTACGTCGACGGCGTCACCTTGGACGCGCTGATGGCCGACCGGGGCGCGCTCCCTCCACGGAAAGTCATCGATCTTGCCATCGATATCCTCAACGGGGTCGCCCACGTGCACGCCCAGGGTTACATCCATGGAGACCTCCACGGCAAAAACGTCATGGTCACCGACTTTGACCGGGCCCGCGTCAAGATTATCGATTTCCAGCACGCCGTCCGCAAGCTTAGTACCGGCAAAGCTGCGGCCATCCGGCGCGTCGAGCGCCGGCGCCTCGCCCCGGAGTGCAAGTCGGGCATGATCGACGAGCGCTTTGACCTTTACAGCGTCGGATACATGTGCGCCTGCCTCTTGACGGGCGTCGTCAAACTCGGAAAAGTCCCTGGGAACGGCTCTCCAAGATGGTGGGCGGGTAGCCATCCCCTCTGGAAGGTCATCCGGAAAGCGATGCAACCTGATCCTGAGCAAAGGTACCGCACGGCCCAAGAGATGATCGCCGCGCTCGAGGGGCTGAAAAGCCGATCGTAACAAGGTGCCAAAAGCGTCTAACGAGAGATGAAAAAGCGGGCGACTGCGCCGCCCGGCCATCGCCCGCTTTGAGATCTCGCTCCAGCTTGTGTTCTCCTATTTCCCCTTGAGCTTTCGACTGCACGACAGCAGCATTCCACCTTTTCGCCCGGCCCGTAGTCCGTCGGCGACCCTGCCCCGCCGCAAAGGCTTATTTTCCGGCAGCTTCGAGCTCCGCAATGGCCTGATCCGCCGTAAGGATCCTCGCGACGCTCCACGCCAGCGAATTGAGCGTGCTCCGCTGCGCTTCGGCAGAGAGCGTGGCGACGGCGTCTTTCAGCACTACCACCTTATAGTTTCGATGAACGGCTCCCGAGACCGTGTGCCAGACGCAGACGTCCGTCAAGACGCCCGTCAACATCAGGGTGCGGACCCCTTTCAAACGCAGGTAATCGTCAAGCGGCGTTTGATAAAAGGCGTCGTACCCTAGCTTTTGGAGTACATAATCGGACGGCTGCCGCTCGAGATCAGGATGGAGCTCGGCGCTCTCATCGCCCAGCAAGCAGCACCCCGACGGCCGGCCCAAGCCGGTGGGTTGGTTGGGCTGGGGCGGCTTGTGCTCGGGGTGCAGCTCCCCAAAGAGGCTGGGCACCTGCGGGTCATAGACAAACTGGGTAAAGACGACCGGCGCTCCCCAGCGGCGGAGTGCTCGGATCACGCGGTTGATGACCGGGATCAGAGCTCTTCCCTCCGGCACCTTGAGCGCGGCGCCGTCGTCGAGAAAGCCCTTTTGCATGTCGACGACGATTAACGCTGTCTCACCGGGCCTCAATGAGATCACGCCCTTATAGAGAAGAGCGTGAAAATCTCCCATGGGGTCGTCTCCATGACCGTTTCGATCGTGGAGCCGACCCGACAAGGATTCATGCTGAGTCACGAGGTTCACCCCCAAGGCGCTCTCGAACCAGCGCTTCAATCTCGTCGTCCGCCGGCACTTTCTCGAGCGTCTCCCGCACTACCGAGGTCATCGCTTCGGGGTTGTCGTGCTGGAAGATGTTGCGTCCCAAGGCGACCCCCTTAGCCCCGGCCAGGATCGCGTCCCGGATGGTGCGAAGCACTCCCAGCACCGAGCTCGCCTTGGGCCCGCCGGCGATGACCACCGGGATCTTGACCCCGCTCACCACGCGAGCGAACGATTCGATGCTTCCGGTGTAGTTGACCTTGACGATGTCCGCGCCCAGCTCTTCGGCGACCCTGGCCGCGTGGGCCACTTTTTTCGGATCGTACTCGCTCTCTTTGGCGCCGTCTCTCACGTACATCATGGCCAAGAGAGGCATGCCCAAGAGCTCGCACGCCTCGGCAGCCGCCCCCAGGTCCTTAAGCATCATCGCTTCGTCGGAGCTGCCCAAATTGACGTGGGTCGAAACCGCCGATGCGCCCAGCCTTGCCGCAAACTCCGGCGTCGCCACCAACTCCTTGCGGTTGGGGTCGGGCGCCATGTCCGTCGACGCCGACAGATGGACGACCATCTCGCATTCTTTCGCGAGCGGGGCGACATAGCGTGCCAGTCCTTTGTGGACGACGACGGCGTCCGCTCCCCCCTTGGCGACCTGGCTCACTGTCCGGTCGATCCCCGTGAGGCCAGTGACCGGACCGATCGAGATCCCGTGGTCCAACGGGACGATCAAGAGTTTTTCAGAATGGCGAAACAGCCGCTGCAGGCGGATTTCCTTGCCGGTCAATTGCGTCTCCTCCCACCTGGTATCAACGCTCCCACGGCGCTCTCGTCACTGCTCGATGACGGTCTCGTCGACCCGCAGACCCACGTGGCGGCCGGGCCGGTCAGGGTAGGCCAAGAGTTCGTCGCCTGGACGGACGGCCGTCGCGTTTTTCGGCTTGCCGTCGGCGCCCATGACGCGGATGTGCCAGTCGTCTTGCACGATCACGTTGATCTCTTGGTCAGCCGCCACGCCTCTGATCAAGAGAAGCGGCCGGACCTCGATCTTGACCCGGCCGACCACCAGCTCCCGGGTCTCGCCCTGCGTGTTGACGCAAAGCACCTTTCTGCCCGCTCTAAGCTCCGTCACGTACTCCGTCGTCTCGGTACCCGTCCACACGTACGAGTGGACCGCGCCAGCATTGACGCGAAAGGGGCGAAGGTTCATGTAAGGAAGGTAGTGCGTCTCGGAGCAGACAAAAATGCCGCCGCTGGAAGTCGAACCGACGATCATTCCCTCGTCTTGTGTCATGAGGTCGCAGGTGTCGATGCAGCCCCGCACGCCCATGCCGATGTG
>PKEU01000074.1 GCA_002919195.1 bacterium | reverse complement strand
GAGGCCAAACACCCCGAGAACGGCGTTGATCGCCTGCCGCAGTCCGCCTTGATAGCCTAGGAGGATGATCCACGAAAACGCCCCGACGAAGGAGGGCATGATCAACGGCAGGACGTTGGCGGCCAAAAACAGGTTTTTGAAAGGCATCTTGACCCGAGCCAGGCAGTAGCCCATCGGCACGCCGATCAGCATCGTGAAAAAGACGACCGCGAGGCTCACAACCACCGAATTGTAGAGACTACGCTGGTAAAGCCCCGCTTGGAAAAAGCGCCGGAAGTTGGCAAAGGTCAAGTTTTCCAAGCTGAGGGCCTGGCCCCTCAAGACAAAGGCGTGCGCCACCGTCTGCAAGAGCGGCCAGATAAGAAAGACGACCAAAAAGATGATGGGCAGGCCGAGGACGATGTAGGGCGTGTAATCTTTGCGTGGTTTGCCAAAGGGTTTGTGGAAAAGCTGGCCATCAGCGCCCCGGTGCATTTCCGCTTTCATGCTACCGACACCGCCCCGGACGTATCGTCGTCTGCCCGGAAGATCAGGGCCTCCCGGTGCTTGGCACCGATGAAGACCTCGGCCCCTTCGGCGATACCCTCGACCATGTGGTCGACGTCAACCTCCACCACTTGCCCATTGGCCCGGCCCACTTCATAACGCACCACCTGGCCCAGGTGCTGGATGATCTGCACCCTTCCCGACAAGAGGCCCGCATCAGGCTCCTTGGTGATCAGCAAGTGTTCCGGCCGGTAGCAAAGGAGCACCCGCTCGCCCGACCCGATCGGCTTGTCTCCCTCGTAGATGGGTTTGATGTGCACGCTCTTTTGGTCGACGTCGAGATGGACCGTCAAGGCGTCCTTTTCGGCGCGGGTGACCGTTCCCACAAAGAAATTCATCTTTCCGATGAAATCCGCCACAAAGGGCGTCTTGGGCCTCCGGTAGACCTCGTCGGGAGAACCGATCTGCTCCACCCGGCCCCGGTTCATCACCGCCAGCCGGTCGGCGATGGCCATGGCTTCCTCCTGGTCGTGCGTCACGTAAATCGCCGTGACGTTAGCCCGCTTTTGGATCCTGCGAATTTCGGTCCGCATATGCCGGCGCAGTTTCGCGTCGAGGTTGGCCAGCGGCTCGTCGAGAAGGAGGATCTCCGGATCATAGACGAGCGCCCTCGCGATCGCCACGCGCTGTTGCTGCCCGCCCGAAAGAGCGGTGGGCCCCTGGTCCCGTTTGAGAATTTCCGGCAACCCAACGAGTTCCATCGCCTCGGTCACCCGCCGGCGGATCTCCGCCTCGGGCGTCTTCCGGACCCGCAAACCGTAAGCGACGTTTTCAAAGACGGTCATGTGAGGAAACAGCGCAAACTTCTGAAACACCATGCCGATGTTGCGCCGGTGTGGCGGAATCTCGGCGAAATTGACGCCCCCGTAGAGGATCCGCCCGGAAGTGAGGGTCTCAAGCCCTGCGGTGCAGCGCATCAAGGTCGTCTTGCCGCAACCGCTGGGACCCAAGAGACAAAAGAGCTCCCCTTGGCGGATCTCAAAGGAAACCCCATCGAGGGCGGTCACCGGTTCGCCGCCCTTTCCCGGAAACTGCTTGACGACGTTTTCGTAGACCAGATCAGCGCCTTTTCTTGGACTCACCATCGTCCTCAGCCACCCCACCCACTGCTTTGTCCCGCTCGTGACAACCCCAGCTGCGGCCTCTCAACTACCGGCCTCGTGACCACCCGCGCTACCGCCTCAACTGCCCGCCTCGTCCCCTCACTGGAGGCGCCGAGCTCACCCTCGTCACTGCCCGTCCACGGCGGTGATGCTCCCGTCTTCCAGCCGGGCAAGGACGTCCTGGCCCGAATCTCTGTCCAAATAGAGCCTCGCGTGGGAGCACGTGCGCAAGATCGAAGCCGGACACTCGTTGTGGATCGGCCCGAAAAGGGCCCGGCTCACCGCCTCAGTCTTGCGCGCCTCAGGCACCTGCACCACCACGTGTCGCGCCGCCAGCAGAGCGGGAATGGTCAGCGTGATCGCCTCTTTCGGCACCTCGTCAATCGTCGCAAAGTGGCCTTCTCCCACCTGCTGGCGCCGGCTCCGCTCATCGAGGGTGATCAAGCGCACCCGCTTGGGATCCTCAAAATCGGCGTCGTGCGGCTCGTTAAAGGCCAGGTGGCCGTTTTCGCCGATGCCCATGCAGCAGATGTCGGCCGGGTACTCCTTGAGCAGCTTTTCGTACTCGTCGCACACGGCCTGCGGATCCCCGGTATCCCCCCTGATTGGGAAAAAGGCCAGCGGCTGGACGAGATCGACGACTTTCTCTTGAATGTAGCGGACGAAACTCGCCGGGTGCGTGGGCGAAATGCCGACGTATTCGTCCATATGGAAGATGCGCACCTTGTTCCACTCGATGCCCGGCAGCGAGCACAAGACCCGCAAAAACGCAAGCTGCGAGTTCCCCGTCGCTAGAATGATGTTGGCATCGCCCTTTTCGGCGATGATTTCTTGCAGTTTGCTCCCCACGTACTCCGCCCCGGCCCGCCCCGCTGCATCTTGATCGGGATAAATCTCTACGTGCAACTGGTCAAACTGCAAAATCGTCGGCGTCACTCTCTTCACTCCTGAGTTAATCTCCTTAGGATCACGTCACTGGCGCCTGAGTTCGCGGCGTCCACGCTTGAACTCGCGTCGCCCATGCCTCACTCGGTCTCCCACGCTCCTTTCCAGACGACCTGACCGGCCAAAATCGTCGCTCGAGGAACCAGGCGCGCACCTTGCCGTGCGACAATGGTGAGCGTCGCCGGGCTTCCAGGGGCAACGGGGCCGGTCTTTCCCTGTAAACCGAGCAGCCGTTGGGGGCCAATCGACGCCATGGCGGCGGCCTCGGCCAACCCGACGCCGGTAAACTCACACATGCGCTCGACGACGCCGAGCAGGTTAAAGCCCGACCCGGCCAAATAGGGACTCCCCACCATTTGGATCCGCCCGTTGGGAAGGAGTTCGACCTCGCCGTAAAATCCGGGATACCGGCCAGGCGGCAAACCGGCGATCGGCGACGCGTCGCTAATCAGTGCCAAGCGGCCGGCGCCTTTCACCCGGTAAATGCACTTGACCACCGCCGGCGGCAGATGGTGTCCGTCGACGATGATCGAAGCTGCGAGCTCATCGGCAGCCAGTTGCTCCCAAATGTAGTTTTCCAGCCGGGGCAGCACGGCGTGGGAACCGTTTCCCAGGTGAGTGGACAGGCTCGCCCCGGCTGCGATCGCTTCCCGGATCTGCGCGGCGTTGGCCTCCGTGTGTCCGATCGCGACCGTCACGCCCGCCGCCTTGGCCCGGCGGATGAAGTCGATCGCGCCTTCGGTTTCAGGCGCCAGGGTGACGACCCGAATGCGCCCTTCGCTCAGCCGCATCCAGGATTCAAACTCCTCCCAATCCGGCGGACGCACATGGTGCGGCGGGTGCGCCCCCCGGGGACCATCGGCCGGCGAGATGTAGGGTCCTTCGATGTGAATGCCCACCACGGCCCGGTCGACGAGGGGATCCCGCCGGCAGGCCTCGAGAATAGCGGCGATCGAACGGCTCATGCGTTCACGAGAGCCCGTGATCACCGTGGGACAAACCAGCGGCACACCGGTGGCCCACACCGCCCGGACCATCTTGACGATCGTCTCCCACGTGACGTCGTCTGCATTGATATCTTGGCCGGCATACCCGTTGATCTGCATGTCGAGCAGGCCGGGGAGGATCCAGGGACCTTGGTCGTACAGGTCGCCGGCGTGCGTGTCGCTCGCCCGCGCATCCCGGTCCCCTAAACCGAGCGCCTCGGCGTCCCTCGCGTTCCCGGGAAGATGTCCAGGGCGAGCATCTTCAAGACGAGCGTGCTCAAGAGGGGCGTCGTCAGGACGAACGCCTTCAAGGTGAACGTCTTCAGGATGAACGTCTTCAGGGTGAACTCCTTCAAGGTGAACGCCTTCAAAGCAGGCGTCGCCGCCGCAAGCGTCTCCAACAACCACGTCGGCAATCCGCTCGCCCTCGATTCGCAACTCGATCCAACGGGAGTCCTCCGCTCTGCGCCCCTTGAGCGTCCTCACCTTTTGCACGGGCTGTCACCCACCAAAACACCAACCCAAACGGGCATTTTCCCACGATGCGCCTTCGACCGTCTCACGATCCAATACCCTCAAATCCAATACCCTCGCGGCAAACTTCCGGCCACCCGCCGCCAAGCCTTCACGCCGGCGGCGCCGTCGTCGCCCGCACGATGAGCTCGGGCTTCACCTTCATGACGACGGGCGTCAGCGGTTCCTCCGACCGAAACCGCCTCAGCAGCATCTCTGCAACCCAACGCCCCATTTCGTACTTGGGCACCCGCACAGTCGTCAGCGGCGGCGACGTCATTCGGGCGATGGCGATGTCGTCGAAGCCCACGACCGACATTTCCTCGGGGATCCGGATTTTTCGCTCGTACAGCTTCTGCAAGACACCCAACGCCATCAGGTCATTGTTGGTCATGATGGCGGTCGGCGGCCGGGCAAGGTCGAGGAGTTTCTCGGTCAGCTGTCCGCCGACGTCGAGTTCGTAAACGTGGCGGCCATACTGGTATTCGGACTCCGCCACGCGGATCAACTCCTCGGCGACGGTCAGCCCGGCCTCGGCGTGGGCTTTGCGATACCCCTCCAAGATCTGGCGCCGGTTGACCCGGCTCAGTGGCGCTGTCACAAAACCAATGCGACGGTGGCCCAAAGCAATCAAAAACTCCGCCGCCGCTCGAGCCCCCTCCCGGTAATCGACGGCGACGCAATCTCCCGGCACTTCGTTTTGCTGCTCGTCAAACTGTTCATCAAAAACCACGACATGAACGCCTGATTTTCTCAACGCCTGGGACATCTCGGCGGCTCCGGAAGCAAGCGCCACGGCGATCCCCTGCACCCGCTGCTGGATCAGCGTGTCGATCAACTGTTCCTCGCGGTGCAGGCGCCCGTCCGTCGGCGCCAGGAGCACGACGATCTGTTCCTCGAAAGCGATATCCTTGATCCCCTCAATCAGCTCACTGTAAAAGGGGTTGGATATCGACGGGACGACTACCCCGATGACGGAGCGCGAATCATTCTTAAGGCCTCGGGCCAGCGCGTTCGGGCGATAATTGAGTGCTTCGGCCGCCGCCAGGATGCGCTCACGAAGCTCCTGACTTACGGGGTACGTCGAGCCGCTCAGCACCCTCGAGGCCGTCGCTCGCGAAACGCCCGCTGCTTTCGCAACGTCCGCCAGTGTTGCGAGTCGTTTCTTTTGCTTCACTCTTCTTTTCTCTCCAACGAAAACCTATAAATGCTGTATAAGCAATAGATATCGATTTCTTGAAGTTTGGTTGTTCTGCCTGAAAATATGTTTTCCTGCCTATTCCTGCACTTCCCATAAATTGATTCTAAGGAAACTTCTGGCTGGCAGCATTTTCCCGGCGAAGTGACTATAGACGAACTGATCATGGATTTGACACTCTCGTGCGCACGGAATGTCAACAACGTGACCAGACCGACCCGCTCACGGCCAACATCACCTGCGCTGCCTCGGCCTAAAGGCGACCACTCCGGCCGCTCCCCAGCCGGTCGATCCGAAAACCAGCTTCTCAAGCCGATTTCACACCCCCACATCATTTGATCTCCGAAATACTGAGGTTCGGCTGTTTCGTCACCGCCACATTGGACTCCGATTTTTACACCCGTTCCAACACGAGGTGTTAAGACTGTAGCCAGATCCGACCAAATCGAATCCACTGCCTGCAAATTCGCGTGTGCGGCACCGGCTGTGACTCTCGTGCTCGCAGTGGGAGCTTACCAGTCAATCGTAAGGCGGAGCGACTTCTCCGTCGTCGTGGATCAAGTGGGTAGCCGATTTGACCCACCGGCCGATATTTGTTACCATGGGTGCGTACCGACTGTACCAACTTCGGTGCATGCCAATATCCTATCGTCACTTGTCGGGACGTATGTTCAGAGCCCAATCCCACGGGTCGGGAAAACCCCAGCCCCAACCCGAGGGTCTGAGGCCTCAAAGTCTTTGCATGCCACCAGCGCACTTGATGTGCCAAACGCGCACGACAACACAACGCGTCCGCGACGGCACAACGCGTACCCGATGGCACAACACTTCTCCCATCGCGCGACACGCATCCAACAACACCGAGGGAGGTAGAGAGGCCACGATCTGCCATTCACGCTATCGCTTCATTCCTCGTCAGGCCGGCAAGCGGATGCAGCCGCATCACGCACGCTGACCACGGCCGAATCTTGAGTGGCGTCAAGAGCGGGGGAACCAACAGCCCACACTGCTAGCGCTCGACATTGAGAGCGTCTC
Source organism: bacterium (assembly GCA_002919195.1). Classification (GTDB taxonomy): domain Bacteria; phylum Bacillota; class Limnochordia; order DTU080; family RSA5; genus RSA7. The sequence goes on along the minus strand of PKEU01000074.1, from coordinate 10,518 downwards.
ACGGCACACCACCTAAGTTGGCCGGCATCGCCGTCAACGATGGCGAGGCGCGTCGGCAGCGTCAGCGCTCGAAAGCAAGTTGCACGACACGGAGTGGGCATTTGGGGTGAATCTTGCGAAAGCAAGTAGGGCGACTCTTTCGGCCCAAACCCGTCAGCTAACCCCGTAGGCCATGCGAAAGAGAACGCCTCTTTCACGCACGCAAGGATGCTCACGATCTACAACCTTACCCGTTCTCTTAGCCGGTGCTGTCAAGACAACTCAATGAACCTCTGACTCTCACCCGTGTTCTTGAGTCTCGACGTAGACTCGGTGAGGTTTTTCGTTGCTTTCTACGCCTGTCGGTGCAGAGGGGGGATTTCATGATTCGGTTTGAAGGGGTTCACAAGAGCTACGGCTCGGTGCACGCTCTTCGCGGTGTGGACATCACGGTCAATCGAGGCGAATTTGCTGTTCTCATCGGTCCCAGCGGATGCGGCAAGACCACGGCGCTCAAGATGGTCAACCGCCTGATTACCCCTACCAAAGGCAGGGTGCTCATCGACGGTTACGACGTCGCCACGCTTGACGAGGTGGAGCTCCGGCGCAACATCGGCTACGTCATCCAGGAGATCGGCCTCTTTCCCCATATGACCATCGCGGAAAACATCGCCTTGGTCCCCAAGCTGAAAAAGTGGCCCAAGTCCCGGCGGGATGAGCGCGTCGACGAGCTCCTCCACCTGGTGGGCCTCGATCCCGCGGAGTACCGCAACCGGTATCCCCGTCACCTGTCGGGGGGACAAAGGCAGCGCGTGGGGGTCGCCCGGGCTCTCGCCAGCGATCCGCCCATCATCTTGATGGACGAACCTTTTGGCGCCACCGACCCCATCACCCGCAAACAGCTCCAAAAGGAGCTGGTGCGGATCAAGCAACAGGTGCAAAAGACGATTCTCTTTGTCACGCACGACATCTCGGAGGCCTTTGTCTTGGCCGACACGATCTGCCTGCTGCGCGATGGCAAGGTGGTCCAGCATGCGACGCCCGAGGAGATGGTGCGCCATCCGGCGGACGATTTCGTGACGGAGTTTATCGGCGCCGAAGCCGTCTTTCACCTGTTTGAGTACCTCAAGGTGGGCGAAATCGTCGACACGCCGCCCATTACGGTGAGCGAGGACACCCCGGCCGAAGTCATCGCCCGTTCGATACAAGAGGCCGCGGCCGACGCGGCTCTCGTGGTCGACCAACGGGGTGCGCTCTCCGGCGTTATCACGGAAAAGCAGGTCGCCAACGGCGCTATAGAGCCGGGCAAAACGCTCGCCAAAGATATTGCCGAACCCGCTCCTCCGTACGTCTACGAAGGGGAACTGGTTCGCGAAAGCTTTTCTCGCCTGCTCGAGGAAAGCGATAGCGCCACAAACGGCAGGCACAGCAACAATAGCGGGGTCAAAGGGTTCCCCAACCTGCTGGTGGTCGTCGACCGTGAGCGGCGGCCCGTCGGTTTGATCGGATACGCAGAGCTGCTGCGTCTCGTTGCCAGCGTCTCCGGCGGCGCCAGCGCGTTGACGGACGCCATGGCAAGCTCTAGGGCGGACGGCGATGGAGCCGCGAAGGGGGTTAGCCCGGCCGATGGCGGGGCTCAGACCGGGGCAGGCGCCAGCGATGGCAAACGTGTCGGCGCCCGGGCAGATGCGGGCGATCAGGCAGAAACAGGCGCCAGAAAAGACTCCCGCGCCTCGTCGTCGACCCGCCCGTCGGTCCGCGAGAAAGAGGTGCGCCAGGCGTGAGTTACATCATCTCCAACTGGGAGCAAGTGGTCTCGCTCACGCTTGAGCACCTGTGGATTGTGATCGTCGCCATGGCGTTTTCCACGGCGCTGGGCGTTCCGATGGGCATTATCGCAGCGCAGGTGCCAAAGACCGGGCCGTGGATTCTCGGGGTTTTCGGCATCTTTTACCTCATCCCGAGCCTAGCCCTGTTTGCCATCCTTGTGCCGCTGGTCGGGCTGGGACAGCAGCCGGCGATCATCGGCCTTGTGCTCTATTCCCAGCTCCCCATCGTGCGCAACACGGCGACCGGGCTGACCAACGTCGATCCCTCGCTCATCGAGGCGGCAGAAGGCATGGGCATGACCCGCCTGCAGCGCCTTTGGATGGTCGAACTTCCCGTCGCCACACCCGCCATCGTGGCCGGGCTTAGGGTCGCTGCGGTGATGACCGTAGGCGTCGCGACAATCGCCGCCTACGTGGGCGCCGGCGGGCTCGGCAACCTGATTTTCCGGGGCATGCAGCTCTTGTACCCCGAGATGGTCGTGGCCGGCGCGCTCCCTGCGGCTTTGATGGCGATTGTGGTGGATTTGCTCTTTGTCGGCCTTGAACGGCTCACCTCCCGCCATAGCCAGAGCCGACAGGTGGAGAGGGGGTACGCCACGTGATGGGCGCCGTAACGAGCGCGTTTGACTACGTGCAGCGCTACTGGGACGAACTCGTCTGGCTGACGCAAGAACACATCATCATGACGGCGACGGCGCTGGGCATCGCCTTCGTCATCTCGGTCCCCTTGGGGATCATCGCCAGCCGTTACCGGCGGCTCCAGTTTGTGATCTTGTGGTTGGCCGGCCTGGGCCAGACCATACCCAGCTTGGCTCTCTTGGGCCTGCTGATGCCGTTCCTCGGCATCGGGTTTCCCCTCGCCATCGCGGCGCTGACGGTCCGGGCCGTGCTGCCGATTCTCATTAATACCTGCGTCGGGATTATGGAGGTGAGCGATGCCGTCATCGAATCTGCCCGGGGCATGGGGATGACCCGGCGGCAGATTTTGACGATGATCGAGCTTCCCTTGGCGGCGCCGCTGATCGCCGCCGGCGTCCGCACCGCCGCCGTGCAGTGCGTCAGTATTGCGACGCTGGCTGCGTTTGTCGGCGCCGGCGGGCTGGGTGACATGATCTTCCAAGGCGTCTTGGAAGTGTCCACACCCAAGCTGCTCTTAGGCGTTGTCCCCGCAGCGCTCCTCGCTCTGGGCGCCGACTTTCTCCTGGGCAGGCTCGAGTGGTGGATCACCCCTCGCGGGATCCGGGCAACCGGTTGAGCAGGCGATCGGGATCGCCGGGATTGGTCGGTGATCCCAACAGCGGCAAACACGTGCCGCACCGGCTCACATCACAACCGGCTAGCATCACAAATCAAGAGGAGGTCGTCACAATGCAGTTGATCCAGGGAAACCTGCGAACGGTGCTGCTCACGCTGACGCTTGCTTTGACGTTGCTCTTGGCGGCGGTCGTTCCGTCCTTTGCCGCTGAGCAGCCTAAGCTCGTCGTCGGCGGCAAAAACTTCACGGAACAGTACATCATGGCCCATGTGGTCGCTGAGCTGCTCAAAGCCCACGGCTTCGACGTCGAGGTCAAAGCGGGGCTCGGATCGGGCGACGTCATCTTTGGCGCGCTGCAGCGTGGCGAGATTGACATGTACGTCGAGTATTCCGGCACCGCGTGGACCGGCTTCCTTAAGGAAGAGATCGCTGTAGGCGTCGACCCTGATCTCCTCTACCAGCAGACCGCCGCTGGCATGAAAGAGCGGTTTGGCATGGAGTTCCTGCCTGAAAGGACGATCGGCTTCAGCAATACCTATGTCTTTGTAGTCACCCAGGAGACGGCAGACAAATACAATCTGTCCAAGGTGTCGGACCTCATTCCCATCGCTGATCAACTGACGCTGGGTGGCACCATCGCCTTCATGGGCGACCGGCCCGACGGCATCCGCGGCGCCGAGCAGACTTACGGATTCAAGTTCCGCCGCAACCGGGCCATGGACCACGCCCTGTTGTTCCAGGCCCTGCAGCTCGGACAGGTCGACGCGATCGTCGCCTTTTCGACCGACGGCCAGATCGCAGCCATGGACCTCGTGATGCTTGAGGACGACCGCGGCACCTTCCCGCCGTACCACGCCGGCGTGTTGGTGCGGGGCGAGACCCTCGAGAAGTATCCTGAAATCCGGGACATCCTGGCCAAGTTGGAGGGCCTGATCGACGAGCACACGATGGCCAGGCTCAACTACGACGTCGACGGCAACCGCCGCAACGAGCGCGACGTGGCTCTCGAGTTTCTCCGGGAGCAAGGGCTCGTCGAGTAGGAGGCGAGATCCAGGGCCTCCGGCTACGAGGCAGGAATTGTGGTCGCCGACTAGACGGTAAGAGCACAGGCTCGCCGGCTCAGAGGGAGGAACAAAGGCCCGCCGGCGAGGAGGCCTTCGAAAACACAACTAAACGGGTATTGCCGGCTCGCACTCCCACAAAGAGGGCTGCTAAAGCCTCCGCGAAGCCTGCTCGCTTCACACCTGCGAAACATCGAGGAGCGTAGAGCCGGAATATCGGGACCGAAGGCACATGAGCCTTCGGTCTCTTTTTTGCTTCACACGGTGCTCTCGTGGTTCACACGTTCCTTTTGCTATGCTCGTCGATTCTTGTTTCACAGTGCCTGCTCTTTAACAGGTTGCCGACTCCTTTACCCGTTGGCTTCGTATTCACTCTTTAGCTGCGCTTTCACCCATTGGCTCCCGTTTCGCTCGTTGACTGGTTGATGATCGGCCAGGTTGTTGACACTCGATTTCCCGCCACGTGTCAAAATTGGGGACAGATCGGTGCCGGCTTGGCTCCCAGCTTCGCTCACCAAAGTAACCCAGCTTGCACCTAATGCCCACCGGGAAAACAAAAGCCCAGCTAGGACGGGCTTCGGCGTTACCGGGCAGCATCTTATCACCGCGAGCAAGCGGGGCCCCGTCCGCCACTCAAACAAACTGGCCACGGTTTTGACATCCCACGCATCTGGAAACGTCAAATCCGTGGCCACATCGAGACAGCAAAACCCGCAAGCCCAAGGCGCGCGCGATCCGCCCGCCTGATCCACTCGCCTAATCTGCCCGCCTGATCGCCGCGGTGTTCCTCCCCGGTATTCCCTTCCCGGTGCTCCGACTGGTGTTTCGCTCAGGCGCTCCGCCGGCCGTGGGAGGCACGCTACAAGCCGTCGTATCGGCTACAGGCCGTCAACAAGCCATCGTACCGACGAGAGGCCGTCAACAGACCGGCCGATGATCGACAACCGCTTGACGACAGGCCGTCAACAGACCGGTTCCAAATCAACACCTGACCGATAACACCAACAACAGACCAGCCGCAGACCGACACGTGCCTAACCGACACGCGCCTAACCGACCCGTGCCCAACCGATACGTGCCCGGCCGACACTTGCCCGCATACGAGCCTCCACAGCGTCGTCACAAATCGTAGTAGTAAGCGAACTCCGCTGGATGCGGCACGAGGTTGATCATCCGGGCCTCTTCCCGCTTCCGCTCGATCCAGGTCTCGATGAGCGCCTTGGGAAAGACGCCGCCTTTGAGCAAAAACTCGTGGTCGGCCTCCAAAGCATCGAGCGCCTCATCCAAGCTGCGGGGAAGCGACCGGATCTTGCGCTGCTCCTCAATAGGGAGGCGGTACAAGTTGACATCGTAAGGCCCGTACCCGAGCGCCACCGGATCGAGCTCACGTTCGACGCCGTCGAGTCCAGCCATTAAAATCGCCGCAAACGCCAAGTAGGGGTTGCACGTGGCGTCCGGAGAACGGATCTCGAAACGCTTCGCCTCGGGCGCCCGGGCATAATCTGGGATGCGCACCACAGCGCTGCGGTTCGCCGTCCCAAAACAGATCGAAACCGGCGCCTCGTAACCCGGCACCAGCCTCTTATAGGAATTGGTGCTGGGGTTGGTCAGCCCGCACAGCGCCGGAGCGTGCTCCAGGAGTCCCGCGATAAACGAGAGCGCCGTCTTGCTCAAGCCCGAATATCCACGGGGGTCATAAAACACTGGCTCCCCGTCCTTAAACAACTGCAGGTGAACGTGCATGCCGTTACCGGCTTCGCCGTAGATGGGCTTAGGCAAAAACGTCGCCGTCTTCCCCGCAGCAAACGCGGCGTTTTTTACGAGGTACTTGATCATCATCGTGGCGTCCGCCATCTTGCGCAAGGGGCCGGGCTCGATCTCGATTTCCAGTTGGCCCGGGCCCCCGACCTCGTGGTGGTGATACTTAACCTCGATGCCCCGCTCTTGCAGCATCATGCTCATCCGGCTCCGGAGATCGTACATGACGTCCATCGGAGCCGTCATGTGGTAGCCGCCCTTGCGGGGCACCTTGTAGCCCAGGTTTTTCCGGTCGTCGATCTGCGAATTCCATTCCGCCTGCTCCGCGTCGATGCGAAAGCTCGAAGCTTGCGGACTTACGTGGTACGACACGTGGTCAAAGACGTAAAACTCAAACTCGGGACCCGTCATGATCGTATCCGCAATGCCCGTGGAGCGCAGGTACTCCTCCGCTTTCGCGGCGATACCCCTGGGATCCTGATCAAAGCGGCGGGGCGGCTCATCGATCACGTACACATCGCCGATCATCGAAAGCGTCGGCGTTTCGACAAACGGCTCGACCATCGCCGTCGAGAGGTCCGGAATAAACACCATATCACTCTTTTCGACTGACGCGTAGCCGTAGTTCGAGCTGTCGAAACCGATCCCCCGAGCCAGGGTCTCCTGCGTAAAGCGTTCGACCGGAATCGTCAGGTGGCGCCAGCGGCCCATAAGATCAATCATCTTGAAGTCAATCATTTTGATACCGTTTTCCCTGCAGTACGCCTGTGCCTCTTCCAGTGTTTTGAACATGCTATCCTCCACGCTTATCACGGCTGGTATCGACGACATCGATGGTTTCGCTCGGTTCCCGGGATCTCCTGTCGCCCGGCCAGCACATCGGCCAATACTGGCAAAGAGCGCAGAGAGGCGGTTCCAAGCCCTTCCCACCCTGCCGTCACACCACCACCTCCGTCACTGCAGTCACGGACGTTCCACGCCGATCGCGTCAGGCGCTCATTGCACCGCTCACCGCTTTGGCCTCCGTCACCCTGGCCGTTCCGCTTTTCCCAGTCGCTCCATTGATGATGTAACCTTACGAAATTTTCGACCACCTCGAGGAAATTAGGGCTTGATCGTGAATCCACTAAAGCGCAGCTAGTCGCTCTGCGCCGCGGGCAGACCGCGGGAAGACATTGTGAAGACACGCAAAACGGGTTCTCGTGGGGAGATCTCGTCGCATGGGAGCTTCTGTGGGAGCTCGGGAAACTGCCGCGAACGCTTCAAGAGGAGCCGCGAAAGAAGCATTCATCGAAACCTCGACGGACGCCTGGATGGGACCTCCGTATGTTCGGGTCCCCAAGACGCTCCTCGTAGACCCGCAGCTATCGACGAGCAGCAAAGTAGTCTGGATGGCGCTGCAGCTCGAGGCGTCCGGGCCACGCGCAACACGCCAACACTCCTCTCGGCGGGAGGCGCCCCGCCAGGCTTCCCCACCTCCTACGAGCCGTGTCTGCATCGCGCGCCTGGCAGCGCGGGCAGGCGTCTCACGGCCTACGGTGTACAAAGCGATGCGGGAGCTTTCCGCCGCGGGTTGGCTTGTACAGTCTGAAACCCCTCCCGACGCTCGTGCCGCCGGTCGTAAAGAAAATGTGTGGGTCGATCTTCCCGCCCATCTGATCACCGATCATCAAATCGGTACATCAGCCAAGGTCTTTTACGGTTTGCTCCAGCTCACGCAAAGCCGGCTGCGAAGCAGTTCTCAAGAGAAACTGCTCGAGTTCACGTTCTCGCTCTTGGCCAAACTCCTCAACTGGCATCGAAAGACCATCGCCAAAGCAATTCGCACACTGGCCAATGCCGGATGGTTGCTCATCCTTCGCAAAAACCACCGCCATCCAGCGCACTGCTCGTTCAAAGACCCGCGGCTTGCCGCAAGCGAGGCGGAAGTCGAAAAGGTCAAGCGGCGCCTGCAAAAGGCACAGTTCGTCGGCGAAGCGCTGATGCGGGAATACCTTTCCCTTCTTATTGACAGCGATGAATATGAGGATAACGCGGCTCCAGGGTTTTTGGTCAACCCCATAACGGAGGAAAGGTTGCAGCTGGACCGGTACTATCCTCCCGGTGTAGCCTTTGAATTCAACGGGCCCCAGCATTACGGGCCCACCCAACACTACACCGCCGAAGAAGCAGCCAATCAACGAGTGAGGGATCTGATCAAGGCGGGAATATGCGCAAGCCGCGGCATCCAACTCAAGATCGTCCACGCGGAAGATCTGAGCCTATCCAAGATGAAAAAGATCGTCGGACACCTGCTGCCCCTGCGAGACCTCCGACACGAAGGCCCGCGCATCAGGTACCTCGAATCGGTCTCCCGCTTATACCGGCGAAAGGCCCAACGAAGCCAGTTTTCAAGCGCTCGAGCCCTGGGTTAGCTTGCTTCTTAACGCTTTGCCTGTCCAGACTTTGCGTGTCCAGACTTGGCGTGTCCAAGCTATGCGTGTCAAAGCCTCTCTTGTGAAGGCTCTTGACAAAACTTCGCATATTCGCTTAATTGAAGCTTCGCTCGTTCAGGCTTCGCTCGTCGAGACTTACCTCGTCGAGGTCTTAACCCGTCGAGGCTTCGGTTTCTGAACCCTCTCTTGGTAAGGTAGCCGATGGCAAGGTAGCTGAGCCGAGGTGGTTGGGCCAAAGGCAGCCGATTTTGCGGGGGTAAACAGCCCATTACGATAACCGGTGTGCGCAGCGAAGCGAAAGCGCGTTGAGTTTGCGGCCCCCGCTACGGCCCCTGTTACCGGCCCTACTACGCTCCTCCTGCGAGCCCCTGTACATGTGACTCCTGGCTGACGACCCGACTCTTTCTGCGCAGTATTCTCCTCAACTACCTGCCCGAAACTGCCCCTTCCATGCTGAAATCCAAGCTTCAGCGCCATCCCTCAAGAAGGCTCCGCGAGCAGATTCTGAGGCTGCCAGAATCATTGCGGCCACGATTTGCTTTCACTAACATGGTCGTTCCCACGCAAGTTTATGGCAGTTGCCACTTGGTTTCCCAGTCGAGTTTCCACATACGAGTTCCATTCGAACGGCGGGTTGCATCACAAGTTGCAGCTTGTGGAGCCGGCCCGCGGGTTGAAGTGGCCGATGTTTTTACATTTCGCCGCGAACTGTTTGTAAAAATCGATCGCAGATAAGCTCGGCTAGTCCAATGAAACGCAAACTGTGCCACTGAAACATGCCCAAGAGCTCGTATTTCGCATGGTTGACAGGGTGCAATTCCCGTATGGTTCAACTTCGAAGTTCAATTTTTATCAACCGCACCCTAGTTTAACACTTGCGAGATCCTGCTAAGTCAATTTGTTGGCCAAATGAGCGTATACGACACTGCGCAGCGGGGAAGGGAGGCTGGGAGCAGACCAGAGCGGCCCCCGACCACTGGCGGTTGCAGAACAAAGGAGCCCCTCCCACGGATGGTTGCAACCCCGTGGCAACCCCGTGGCAACCCCGTGACAACCCCGTGGCAGCCCCGTGGCAGCCCCGCGGCAGCCTCCTAGTATCCTCCTCGCCTCGTCGGTGCAGGCCCCTGCCAGATCAAGTCGCAGCCCCCTCGTCCCGTCAGTGCGGACCCCTGGCTATCGAGTCAAAGACCCCCCGTCCGGTCGAGGCGCAGCCCGCCTACCAGGTCGAGTTACAGCCCCCTCGCTACGTCCAGGCGCAACCCCTTCACCGGGTCGAGTCGCAGACCCTCGGCGGGTCGAGTTATAGACCCTCTCGCGTGCCGCCGGAAACCCGCGTCACATCCGGCCCTACGTCACGCCGGGTCTCGCAACATCCGGAGGCCGTTGAGGATCACCAGGACGGTGCTGCCTTCGTGGCCGACCACACCGATGGGCAGGGTGATCGCTTCCAGGAAGTTGGCTACGATGAGAAGGACGATGACGCTGAGGGAAAGGGCGATGTTTTGTTTCACGATGCGCTTGACCCGCCGGCCCAGGGCGATGGCGTGCGGCAGCTTGGTCAGATCGTCGGAAACCAACACGACGTCGGCGGTCTCCAAGGCCACGTCGCTTCCGGCCCCGCCCATGGCGATGCCCACGGTCGCCGAGGCCAGCGCCGGAGCGTCGTTGACGCCGTCGCCGACCATGGCGACGTTGCCCGTCCGGGCCAGTTCCCTGACCGCCTCGCGTTTCTGGTGCGGAAGCAGCCCGGCCTTCACTTCGCGGATGCCGACTTTCCGGGCGATCGCCTTCGCCGTTTCCGGGTTGTCTCCGGTCAGCATGACCGTTTTCCGGATGCCCAGCGCGTGGAGCCTGCGCACGACTTCCCCGCTGCCTGGGCGCACTTCGTCGGCCGCCGCGATGACGGCCAGCACCTCCCGCTCCGTGCCGAGCAGCATGACCGTCTTGCCCTGTTCCTGCAGCCGGCGCACCAGAGCGGCCGCTTCGCCGCCCGCGGCCTGAAGATCCCCAAAAAGCCCGGGGCTGCCGATATAATAGGTCTGGCCGTTTACGACCGCTTTCGCGCCCTTCCCGGTCAGTGAAGCAAAGTTTTCGGCTTTCCAGGCGGAGAGGTTCACCCGCCTTTCTTCGGCCTTGCGGACGACGGCGGAGGCCAGCGGATGCGGCGACCATTTCTCCATCGCCGCGGCGATGGCGAGCAG
>PKEU01000073.1 GCA_002919195.1 bacterium | reverse complement strand
AGGAAGTAGAAGTTGCCCTCGGAGTCGTAGAGAAACTCGACGGTGGCCGCGTTGACGTAATTGACGCGGCGCATCAAGCGGAGCGCCGCTTCGCAGATCTCCTGCCGTTTTTCCTCGGTCAAAGCCAAAGACGGCGCGATCTCGACCACCTTTTGGTGGCGCCGCTGAACCGAGCAGTCGCGCTCGAAAAGGTGCACCATGTTGCCGTATTGGTCGGCCAGGATCTGCACCTCGATGTGCTTGGGGTCTTCGATGTAGCGCTCGAGAAAGACGGCCGGGTTGCCAAAGGCCTTTTCCGCCTCCGAGCGCGCCCTTTCCAGGGCGCTTTCCAGCTCGGAACGGTTGCGCACGACCCGCATGCCGCGGCCGCCGCCGCCCGCGACCGCCTTGACGATGAGCGGGTACCCGTACTGTTTCGCAAAAAGGAGCGCTTCTTCGAGCGTGGTAATGGGATGCGGCGTCGCCGGCACGAGGGGCAGGCCCGCCTCTTGGGCTAGGGCCCTCGAAGCCACCTTATCCCCAAAAAGCCGCAGGTGCTCGGGCGTAGGGCCGATAAAGACGATCCCTTCCTCCTCGCATCGGCGGGCAAACTCGGGGTTTTCGGCGAGAAACCCGTAACCCGGATGGATCGCGTCGACGTCTTTGCGCTTGGCGATCTCGATGATGCCTTCGATGTCAAGGTAGGCCTCGACGGGGCCTTTCCCCTTGCCGACCAGGTACGCCTCGTCGGCTTTATATCGGTGTAACGAGAGGGTGTCCTCCTCGGAGTAGATGGCGACGGTCTGTTTGTGAAGCTCGGTGCAAGCTCGGAAGACGCGGATCGCGATCTCGCTGCGGTTCGCGACCAACACTCGATGGATCGTTGCCAACGCTCTCACCACTCGGTTCAGAGAATCAGCTGTTTATGTTCCGTAAGTGGAGGTAATACTCCTGCGACAAAGCTCCCCCTCCCGGGAGCAACCCGAATTGACACCAGGACGCCCCTCATGATAGCATACATCCTGCAAATGTAAACCAACTCGCCCGGAATGATAAGTTTTCGATGTTCCCGTATCTGGTTTCAAGAGTCACGTGGACCCTCATCCTGCTCCTGGTCATGTCCGGCGTGGTCTACCTGCTGATCGGCCTCGTGCCGGGTGACGCGATGGATCTCTTCGTCGACCCCACGTTGAGCGAAGCCGATCGCGCTCGTTTTCGCCAGGCATTGGGGCTGGACCAGCCGGTACACATCCAATATGGGAAATGGCTCGGGCAAGTGCTCCGCGGCAACCTGGGCTTTTCGTTTTACACCGGACAACCCGTCATCCAAAGGATCGGCGAGCGTTTCGGAGCCACCTTCACCTTGGCCTTGTCGGCGCTCATCGTCACCTTGATCTTCGCGATCCCCTTGGGCGTCGCGGCCGCAAGCCGCCCCCACGGATTATGCGATCGTTTGGCTGGGTTTGTGGGACTCTTGGGGCTTTCGACGCCCTCGTTTTTTCTCGCCTTGCTCCTGATCTACCTCTTCGCGCTGCGCCTAGGGGGGCTTCCCATCGGCGGTCTTGAAAGGATCGGCGGAGGCGGCGGGCTCGTCGACCGGCTGCGGCACCTGGTCCTGCCAACCGTCGTCCTTTCCCTTTATATGCTCGGGCCGATGATGCGGCAGCTGCGGGCCGCGATGATCGAGGCGCTCCAGCAAGATTACATCCGCACGGCGATGGCCAAGGGGTTGGCGCCCTTTTGGGTCTTGTACAAGCACGCGCTGCGCACCGCGTTGATCCCCGTGATCACGCTGGTCGGTTTGGAGCTGCCCTACCTCTTGGGCGGGGCGCTCGTCGTGGAACAGGTCTTTAATTGGCCGGGGCTTGGCAAGCTGACCCTCGAGGCGGTCTTTCAGCGAGATTACCCCGTGATCATGGCCATGGTGCTCGTTTCAGGGCTCACCGTCCAGATCGGCGCGATCCTCACCGACCTGGGCTACCTTGTGGCCGATCCCAGGATTCGCCGGAGTTGAAACCCGTGACACCCGACGCGCAACCCCTTCGCCGCGCTTTTCGCCGCCCATCGGTCATCGCGAGCTCGATCTTTTTGCTCAGCCTTGTCCTGGTCTCGCTCTTGGCGCCGGTCATCGCTCCCTACGATCCTAACGAAATCGGCATCGACTTTCAGGCGCCTCCCTCCAAAAAGCACTGGCTGGGGACGGACCTGGTCGGCCGCGACGTCTTTTCCCGGCTCCTTTACGGCAGCCGGATCTCGCTGATGGTGGGGTTTCTCTCCGTGGGGCTTTACTGCCTCATCGGGGCCCTCATTGGGGTCATCGCCGCGGCTTTCCCCAGGACGTGGGACCGCATCTTGAGCCGCCTTGCCGACCTGGTCTTGGCTTTTCCGCCTTTGGTGTTGATCTTGGCGACGGTCAGCCTGGTCGGACCGGGGATTGGTCAGGTGATCTGGCTCCTGGGGCTTTTAGGCTGGCCATCGGTCTTTCGGGTCGTGCGGGGCAACCTGCTCGCTCTCCGGGAGTCGACGATGGTGGAGGCGGCCCGCGCCCTCGGAGCATCGGGCTGGCACATCGCCAAGAGGCATTTGATGCCCAGCGCTACCGGCGCGATCTTCGTCGCCTTTACCTTTGGCGTAGGCCAAGCGATCCTCACCGAAGCGGTGCTGAGCTTTCTCGGCTTGGGTGTGCAGCCTCCGACCGCAAGCTGGGGCAACATGCTCACCGACGCCCAATCCATCGCCGTCCTCGAGCAGATGCCGTGGCTTTGGCTCGCTCCCGGCGTCATGATCTTGGCCACGGTCATCTCGGTGCACATCATCGGCGACGCGCTGCGAGAGGCGCTGGATCCGAGAAGCTCTGCTTGAGTCCCCAAGAAAAGAGGTGACCCATGAGGCTTTCCTCCAAAGCCAGGCGCTTGAGTCGTCCGCAGCGAGATGGAAGCGCCATCAGTATCGCGAGTAAACTCCAATCCCTTGCACGCCTTAGGAGGTGCTCTCCTTGAGGACCAACTTGACTACCCGGCGCTGGACGCTCGTACCGCTCATCTTGGCCCTTGTGGCAGGGTTGTTTGCGCTGCCCGCGGGCGCGGCGGAAAAACAGCTCCGCATCGGCATGTGGAGCGCGCCCTCGAGCTTTAGCCCGATCAGCAATCCCAGCGGTTACGGCGACGCGGCGATCCACCTCATCTACGACGCGCTGGTCGATCACAGCGATACCTTCGAGTATGTGCCAGGCCTTGCGAGGGCCTGGTCGGTCCACGACGGCAACACCCGCTTTGTCTTTGAGCTGCACCCCGACGCCCGCTGGCACGACGGGGAACCGGTGACCGCCGACGACGTCGTGTTTACGTACTGGATCAACGCGCATCCGGAGACTGTGTCGGTCAACGGACAGGCGCTCAACGTGATCCAAGGGACCGGCTCTGACGGCAAGCTGCTGCCCGGTGAACCCTTTGGCGTGGAGAAAATCGACGATTACACAGTAGCGATCCGCACCAAGTTTCCCATGCCCGAGGACGTCTTTTTGACCCGGGTCGCGAGCCGGGTGCACATCGTTCCCAAACATGTCCTGGAGCCAGTTCCCCCCGCCGAGCTGCACCGCCACGAGTCGGCGATGCGGCCCACGGTGGGCAGCGGCCCGTTCCGCTTTGTCCAGTACCGGACCGACCAGTACGTGGAACTGGTCAAGCACGAGGCGTACCACAAGGGAACGCCCAAAATCGACCGGGTCTTTTTGGTGATCCAGCCTGGCGCGACGATGACGGCCGCGCTCGAGCAGGGAGTCATCGACATCACCGCGGGGGGCGGCATCGGCGAGGTGCCGATCACCGACTGGAATCGGATTCAAGCCTCGCCTCATTTGCAACCGGTCCCGTACACGCCGATGGTGTACCAGGTGCTCCTGATCAACCACGCGGTGCCGGGCTTTGACGACCCGAGAGTGCGGCGGGCTTTGGCGTTGGCCATCGACCGCCAGCGCATCGCCGACAGGCTTTTGCAAGGCTTGGCGGAGCTGCACCCGACGCCCCTCAACTCCAACAACCCGTATTTTGACCCTGAGCTCGTCGAAACGGTCCGCCATGATCCTGAAGAGGCGCGCCGGCTCCTGGTCGAAGCGGGGTTCGATTTTAGCCGCACGGTCACCATTTTGACGCCCACCGGCAACGTGGCAAGGGAGCGTTCGGCTACGTTGATCCAAGCGGACCTCGCGGCTGTGGGTATCAGGGCCCAGATCGAACTGGCCGACTTTACCACCGCATTTGCCCGCATGCGCGAAGGCGACTACGAGCTGGGGCTTCTGGGCATGCGGACCAGCTTTGACCCCGACCTCTCCTCCGACGTCGGCAGCGGGGGCGAAACCAACTACACCGGCTACGCCAACCCCGAGATGGACGCCCTTTTGGCCCGGGCGGCCGCCTCCCTGGATCCGGAGGAGCGGATGAGCCTCTATCGAGAGGTGCAGCGGCTCTACGTCGCAGAGATGCCCGCGATCATCCTCAACACGCCCAAGGCGCTGACGGTGGTCAACAAGAGGGTGATCAACGCCCGTCCCGGGGCCAACGGGCCGCCACCCGCCGGGCTGTTTTGGAACCCGGAGCAGTGGGATGTCGTGGAGTAAGCCCGCAGGGGAAACCCGTTGGTCGGGAAGAGAGCAGTAAAAGCAAAAGGCGCCTGGCAAAGACCAGGCGCCTTTTTTCGAACCTCCATGCCTCAGCTTGGCCGGGCGTACCCATTGGGGTGGCTGCGATGCCACTGCCACGCGGTCCGCACGATCTCGTCGAGATCGGTAAACCGGGGCTTCCAACCCAGCTCCCTTCGGGCCTTTTCCGAGCTTGCGACCAGCACCGCCGGATCGCCCGCACGCCGGTCCCCTTCCTTGACCGGGATCTTGGCCCCCACGACCCGCTCGGCCGCTTCGATCACCTGCCGCACGCTAAACCCGTTGCCGTTTCCCAAGTTGTAGACGCCGCCCGGTCCCCCGGCCTTGAGGGCTTCCAGCGCGAGGACGTGGGCGTCGGCCAGGTCGGTGACGTGGATATAGTCGCGGATACAGGTGCCATCGGGCGTGTCGTAGTCGGTGCCAAAGATGGTGACGGCCTCTCTTTGCCCCAGGGCCGCCTGAAGGACGATCGGGATGAGGTGGGTTTCAGGATCGTGATCTTCGCCGATCTGCCCACCGGGATCGGCCCCAGCCGCGTTGAAATAGCGGAGCGCCGCGTAGCGCAGGCCGTAGACACGGCGATAATCTTCGAGCATCTGTTCAAACATCAACTTGGTGCGGCCATAGACGCTGGTAGGCCGCAGGGGATGCTCTTCGGGAATGGGGATGCTCTCCGGCTCGCCGTACACCGCCGCGGTCGAGGAAAAGATGATCGTCTCGACGCCCGCCTCCCGCAGGGCCTCGAGGAGCGTCACCCCTCCGGCGACGTTGTTGACGTAATATTTCGCAGGATCTTGCATTGACTCGCCGACCAGGCTCTTGGCGGCAAAATGCATCACCGCGTCGATGGAGTACCGTTTGAGCGCGTCGAGGAGATCCTCCCGGCGGGTGACGTCGCCTTGGACAAAGGGGACGCCCGCCACCGACGCCCGGTGGCCCGTGCTCAAATCGTCGAAAACCACCACGTGGTGACCCGCCTCCACGAGGGCCTTGACCGTGTGGCTGCCGATGTACCCTGCTCCTCCCGTCACGAGCACGTTCACGCCGATCCCTCGCTTTCGACGGCCAAGACGCTTGCGCCGTCCACCGCGGAAAAGACGTAGATGTCGGGGGTGAGGCCCGTCTCCTCGGGATACGTTTCCCGGATGGCGGCCGAAAGCGCTTCCACCTGATCCTTGTGCACCAGGGCGACCGCGCATCCGCCAAACCCGGCGCCCGTCATCCTCGCCCCGTACACGCCCGGCGTCTTCCAGGCGATTTCGACGATCACATCCAGCTCGCGGCAGCTCACCTCGAAATCGTCTCTCAGGCTGATGTGCGACTGGTTCATCAGCTGGCCAAAGCGCTCAAGGTCGCCCGCTTTGAGCGCTTCGACGCTGTCGAGCACCCGCTGGCACTCGCTGACGACGTGGCGGGAGCGGCGGCGGATGGGCTCGGGAAGCTCGCTCTCGTACGCCGCAAACTGCTCCATCGTCACGTCGCGCAGCGCCTTGACGCCCGGGATCCGCGCCGCGAAAAACGCCGCGCCTTCCTCACACTCCCGCCGGCGGGCGTTGTATTCGGAGTCGACCAGCCCCCGGCGCTTGTTGGTGTTGACCACCACGACGCGGGCGTCTTCGAGGTGGAGCGGCACATGCTCGTAAGCCAGCGTGCGGCAATCGAGAAAGAGGCCGTGCCCCGCTTTCCCCGCCGCCGAGATAAACTGGTCCATGATGCCGCAAGCCACGCCGACAAACTCGTTTTCCGCCCGCTGGCCCAGCCGGGCTTTCTCCGGCGGCTCGATGCCGAGGCCGAAAAGCCCGTCGAGCAAGGTGATGGCCGCCACTTCCAAGGCCGCCGACGAGCTGAGACCCGAACCTTGGGGCACGTCCCCGGTGATCACGGCGTCAAAGCCGCCCAGGCGGTACCCCGCCTTTTGCAAGACATCGACCACGCCTCGCACGTAGTCGCTCCACGGCGCCTGCGGGTCTTTTTCGACCCGGCTTAACGTAAACTGGCTTTCTTGATCGTAATCCAGAGAGTAGAGGCGGACGACCTCATCCTCTCGCCTCTGGCCGACCAGCACGATCTCCCGGTCGATCGCCATGGGAAAGACAAAGCCGTCGTTGTAGTCCGTATGCTCTCCGATGAGGTTGACCCGCCCGGGGGCCCGGGCTGCCAGTCCCTTGCTCGCGCTCGCCGCGACACCCAGCCGCGTCCGCAACGCCTCAAGGCCGCGGCGCACTTTCTCGGCGGTGTTCTCCGGGGCCACAAACTGTCACCTCTTTTTTTCAGCGAAATGATCCGCGCCCGTGCCGCTCTGGCGGCCTAGGGGCCTTACGAGAGCCCGCTGCGGGCCAAGGCTTCGCGCAGCCTTTGGGCCTGGATCTCTGGAGCCATGTCGGTGATAAAGGTCCCTGCCCCGCTCTCGCAGCCGGCGAGGTACTTGAGTTTATCCGCGGTGCGGTTGAGGGGATAAAACTCCACGTGAAAGTGGGCGTCGGGGTGCGCCCGCCCGTCCGTGGGTTTTTGGTGCATGACCATCATGTACGGCAGGGGAAAGCCGAAAAGGTAGTCGTAGGCGGTGCCCACCGCTTTGATGGCCTGGGCGAGCCCTGTCTGCTGCTCACGGCTCATCTCGGCCAGCGACGGGAGGTGCACCTTCGCGGCGATGTGCACTTCAAAGGGATAGCGGGCGAAAAAAGGCACATAGGCGGAAAAGTGCTCGCTCTCCCAGATCACCCGCGGCCCCCGGCGCTCCTCGGCCACGATGTCGCACATCAAGCAGCGGCCGGTCTTTTCCCTATGCTCCCTGCCGGCGTCCAGCTCGGCTTGGGGGATCGGCGGGATGTAGGGAAAGGCGTAAATCTGGCCGTGGGGGTGGTGCAGCGTGACGCCGACAGCGTCGCCTTTGTTTTCAAAAATAAAGACGTACTCGATCTCGGGCCGGGAACCCAGCTCGATGTAGCGGTCGGTCCACACCTGCACCAACCGGTCGATGTGTTGTACAGGCATCTCCCGCAGCGAGGCGTCGTGATCTTGCGAGTAGAGCACGACTTCGCACACCCCTTGCGCCGGCCGGACAGGATACAGCTCGGAGCCCTCTACATCAGGCCCGGGCGGCTCCCGGCGAAACGAAGGGAACCGGTTTTCAAAAACCACGATCTCGTATTGGCTCGCCGGCACCTCGGTGGGAAACGCGCCGGGCTGAGTGGGACAAAAAGGGCAATACTCTTTGGGCGGTTTGTAGGTCCGCTCCTGGCGATGCGTGGCGGTGACCACCCATTGCCTCAGGAGGGGATGCCAGCGCATCTCCGACATCAATCCTCCCCCCCTTCCGGGGACGCCGCAGAGGGCGGAGCGTTCGGCTCCTCATCGTCGCGTGCGCCTTTTTCCTCCCAAACCTCAGGGATCGGCCGCTCAAACGCGTAAAAAATCAGGTAACGGCCGTCCTCCTTTTGGATGGTCCGTTTCTCCAACTTGATTCGCTCCTCATATCACCGCGTGGTGTCGACGCTCTGCTGCAATCTTGGTCGCCAAGCCGCGGAATCCCTGCAGCCCAAAGGGTCTATCCCTGCCCTTGGATAACCTGTGTGCCTCAGGACAGGATGGGTCGAGGGACATGCCCTCACCGGCTGCCGACCTCAAACCGCGCGAGCGCTGAGATGATCAGCTCCTCATACAGGTACTCGCTCTTGATGAGGCCTACGCCGGGGGCGTAGTACTCGAGGCTTTCAACCCCCGCGTCGGGGATCGCCCGCACCCGGATCACGTTGCGAAAGGTGCCCGCCGGCGTGATCAGCGTTTCGCCGACGCCCTCGATGCGCCGCGTCTCCCAGATAAATGGATCGCCGCTAGGGGAATCCCCCGCGAAAGCGTCTTGCGCGGTCCTTTGCCGAAACGTCGGCGTCCGCCACCTCGCGCCTTCGACCAAAGGCTCTTGCAAGATGACCCAAGCAAGCTCGTCGGGCTCGTCCAAGTACTCTTGCATCTCATTCTCGATTTCGGAACGCAAGGCCCGGAGGACGATGCGATCGGGGTGGATGTCGTACACCCACGCGACGATGGCGCCGCTCACGTGCACGATCTGCGCCCTTTGACCTCGGCGGTGGGTAGCCGTGCGAGTGTACGCCGCAAACTCGTTGCCCCACCCGTCGTAGACCCAGCGCATCCCCGGCTCGGCGGGAAAGAAATCCTCGGCCCGCAGCGTCGCGACAGGCCGGCCGCCGCTCGCGGCCCCTCGCTCTTCCCCGGCTCGCACCCGTCCCTCGCCGGTGCAGCCGGCAGCAAGGAGAAAAAGCGCGAGCGCGAGTGCTGCGCTCAAACCCCTGACGCCCCGCACACCAAGACGCGTGAGAAAAGCTTTGCGGCGGCGCCATGTCGGGAGAAAGGCTTCCATCAGAGCTTCACCAGCCTTTTCGCGGTTCCCCTGGACCCCTCTGGACAGCGCCCTGTTCGCGGCTCGGCCCCTGGGTTTTACCTACGTGATCCCAGGCTGCGAACCCTTTGTCCCTGGGTGAAAAGCTCTAATCTGTTCCGCATTTCTTTCGCGTCAAACCCCTTTCGGAGCTCCGGCTACAAATTGGCCCCGCTCCGGCCAAAACGCCCAGGGATTTTTTGCATTCGTCTTGAAGAATACTTTAGATTTTCTCATGACCTGCCACACCTGGAGGTGGAAAAGGAAACATGCACGTCGCGCTCCTAGGGGCGGGCATGATGGGCCAGACCCACGCGCACGCGTACAAGACCATGCCCAAGGTCAAGGTCGCCTGGGTCTTTGACAAAGACGCCAAGCGGGCCCAGCGCCTGGCCGCCATGCTGGACGCCCGGCCCACCACCCGCCTCGACGATGTCCTCGAGGATGGAAACGTCCAAGCCGTCGACATCTGCCTGCCCACGGACCTCCACCGTACCTTTACCGAGAAAGCCGCTGCCGCAGGCAAGCACGTCTTTTGCGAAAAACCCATCGCCCTGACGGTCGAGGACGCTGAGGCGATGGTTGAGGCGTGCGAAAAGGCCAACGTCACGCTGATGGTCGGCCACGTCGTACGCTTTTTCGCGGACTACCAGGCCGCGCGCCGGCTGGTGGAAAGCGGCGCCATCGGCGAGCCCAAGGTGATCCGGGCCGCCCGCACCGGGGCTTTTCCCAAGTGGGGGAGCGACAACTGGTTCGCCGATGAATCGAGGAGCGGCGGGCCCATCGTCGACCTTGCGATCCACGACATCGACTGGATCCGCTGGACCTTTGGCGACGTGGTGCGGGTGTACGCCAAGCGGACCGACCGGTACGCCCTGGTGACCCTTCGCCTCGCGAGCGGCGCCATCTGCCACGTCGAAGCCTCCTGGGCCCACCCCGACGGGACGCCCTTTACCACCAAGCTGGAAATCGCGGGCACCAAGGGCCTTTACACGACGGACAACCAATCGATCATTCCTCTTGCCATCCGCAGGACGGTCGACGGCCAGCACGTGTACCAACCCGAAAACCCGCAGCCCCGGGATCCTTACGCTCTAGAGCTCGAACACTTCTTTGACTGCCTCGAAAAGGGGACCCAGCCGCTGACCCACGGGCGCGAGGCCGCTAAGACTTTGGCCATTTGCCTTGCCGCCAATGAGTCGGCCAAAACCGGGCAAGTTGTCACACTGGGAGGGGCGAGCTCATGAAATTTGGCATCATCAGCTTTGCGCACATGCACGCCTACAGCTACGCCCGGGCTTTGGGCGAGATCGCCGGTGTCGCGCTGGTGGGCGTCGCCGACCCTGACCCCGAGCGCGGTCCGGCTGCGGCCCAGCAGTTTGGCGCCACGTATTACCGCGACTACCAGGAGCTTTTGGCGCAAGATATCGACGCCGTGATCATCTGCTCGGCCAACGCCGATCACAAAGAGCACGCGATCGCCGCGGCCCAGGCGGGCAAGCACGTCTTGTGCGAAAAGCCCATCTCGGTCAGTGTGCCGGACGCCCGGGCGATGATCGAGGCCGCAGAGAAAGCCGGCGTCGTCTTGCAGACGGCGTTTCCCGTCCGCCACTCCAACCCGGTGCGCCTGCTGAAAGCAGCCATCGACGACGGCAAGCTGGGCGAGATCATCGCGATCAACGCGACCAACCACGGCAAGATGCCTCCCGGCTGGTTTCTCGACCCTGCCCAAGCCGGCGGCGGAGCGGTGATGGATCACACCGTCCACGTGGCCGACCTCGTCCGGTGGATGCTCAAGACCGAGTTTACCCGGGTGTACGCGGAGGTCGACACCCTGCTCCACGACGTGGGGATCGACGATTGCGGCATGCTCACTGCGGACCTGGCCAGCGGGGCCTTTATGTCGCTGGATCCCAGCTGGTCCCGGCCGGATTCGTTTACGACCTGGGGCGACGTCACGATGCAGGTGATCGGCACCAAGGGCGTGGCGAGCCTCGACGCCTTCCGCCAAGCGGGAATGGTGTACGTCGCGACGAGCCCTAATTCTCCGGGACGAGTCTTTGAAAACGGGTGGGGGAACGATGCCGACCGCGAGCTGATCGAGGCCTTCATCGCGGCCGTCAAGGGCGAGCCCAACGAGGGCGCAAGCGGCCTCGACGGCCTGAAGGCGATGGAGCTGGCCTTGGCGGCGTACGAGTCGGCAAACCGCGCCGCTCCGGTGGCGCTGCCGCTCTCCGTGGCCTAACGCACACCCTCAAGAACAGGCTCGCCGGGCGCTTGCGTCGTGTTAGAAAAGGCGGCACGAAGACGTGCCGCCTTCCCTTCATGCAGTCACTTGCGCCTGCCGGTTGCCCGCTCGTCGCGCCGCTCGCTTAGCGCGCCACGCGCTGGAGCTGGTTCATCTCCCGCTGGACCATGAGGAGACGGTAGTAGGTTTCCTACCGCTGCGGGGATCCTACAGCGCATTATGTGGCCAACAGTGACCGTCAATTCGATTTCTCGCGCCACTCCTTGAGAATCGCGTCGACTACCCGTGCCGCCTGGTAAAGTGCTTCTGTCGCCGACACTTCTTTGGACAACGCCCTCAAAATCTGCTGCCCCAGCGGCGAGATAACCTGCGCCCACACGGGCGTATTAGGTATCGACCGGCCGTACTCTAAGCCTTTCGCGTGGGCCAACAGATAGGGGTCGTTGATCAACTCTTGGATATTGCTGTAGGCCACCGGTGGAAAACCGGTGGTTCGAAGGAGAGCGAGACGGTTTTCGTCGCGGTTGAGCCACTTAAGAAAATCCCAAGCTTCTCTCTGATGGCTAGATGCAGCAGAGACGGTCTGCCCCCAGAAGTACGCCGTCGTCACCCGGTTGCCGTCGTCGCCTTTTAGCGGTTCGAGCACTCGGACCGGAACGTCCGGATACAACTTCGAGAAGTGGGGCTCCACCGTATGCGCGCCGCCGAACGTCAACGCCAGATTCAAATCAAAGAACGTAAGATGCGGCGACTCGAAGGAGGAGAGCTCGACGTAGCTTTCAAGCGATTGAACACCAGCGATGGAGTTAAAGGTTGCATGCGTCATCTTTTCATCGAAAAAGTCGCCACCGTATCCCCATAGCAGCATTGCCCACCACTGCACTCGGGTGTTGTCGTCCCAGTGGTCGAGCCGCGTCGCCGCTTGGGTGACGCGGCCGTCCGGATCGGTCCTTGTCAAACGACGCTGCAACTCCACAAGCTCCCGGTACGTAGTAGGATAGTCGACGCCAGCCTCCTCAAAGATGAGGACGTTGGCCATCGGCAGAATAGCGATAGCCTCGGTCGGGTACGCAAAGTAATCATCCCCATATGAGAAGACCGTCCACGATGCCGGCATAAACCGCTCCTCCAAGTCCGCCACGACGTCATCGGGAGCAGGGGCGAGCAGTCCATGGTGGACCAGCTCAAAGAAGTTGGTATCGATGAGGTTGACGATATCCGGTGATACGCCCGCCGCGGTTTGGAGCAAGAATGTCTCGACGATGGGCCCTTGGATGTGGTGAATTGTCACATGCGGATTGAGCCGCTCGTACTCCTTGATGCTGTTAGAGATCCACTCCACCAGTGGCTGCCACTCATGGGTGAGAATGGTCAGCTCCACTTGTTCTTGGCCCATCGCGGGGTCATTCACAAATACCATGACTCCAAGAAGCAGTGAAAGCGTTGCAGTGAGCCATTTGGCACTTCTAGACATTATGTGAACCTCCATCCACCCTAGTCTTTCTAGTGTGATTGACAACGCGACTTGGATCTCAACTATCCGTTGGCACACTCCGGCTCGCCGTGTGGTGTGATCAGCCCTCCTTGTTATCGTGAGATCACTTTGTTAGTCAACCCACACTGGGATGCTCTGATTCCATCCCGTCTCGCTATCGACCACACGGAGTCTCGTCGCGCCCTTCAGAAGGCCGGAGAGCACGACTCTTCCCTTCTCCGAGTGAAGGACCTCGACAATCTCAGGATGATCGACTTGCCATTGGAACGTGTCAGGCCAAGCCAACCAGTCGGGCTTCACGGCCGCTTCAACGGTGGCTTGCGCTCCTAGTCGCAGGTTCAGCCCTTGAGTACTCCAGACGATCCTGTCGACGCCGCCTTCGCTTGGGACTGGCCGCCACGACGATCTGAGGTGGTACAAATCGAAGGCGATGACTTCCACAGTTCCGCCCTTCGCGTACAGCTCGATTCCCCTGTTGGTCGGCCGTGTAAAGACCAGATTCGTAAAGACGATCTCCCCGTCATTGACGAAAATTTCGACCGACGACTCGTCCACAAAACCGTGAATTCGAATCTGCCGCTTTTCCGTGGGAAGAGGCGCCTCGAAACGCCTGCCGAATCGGAAGAGTGTTCCATTGCGGTCTCTAATCCAGGGCAAACCCGCTTTGGAACGGTCCACAAACACCGTCTTGCCGACAACGTCTACCCCAACCACTGTCTCCTGGTCCCCCCCTTTTCGCAGCCGGATGCCGAACTCCGACACATCCTCCCACGCGACGGTCAGGTCAAACTCGAATACCGATCCCGAAAATCCCTCGACCGGCCAGCTCCCGCCGAGCCTAAACGGCTCGATCGCCGTGTGCGTCGATCTCAGTTGCTTTAGCTCAGCAACGGGTTTCTGGACAAGTCTGATGGTGCCATCCTCCATCGTCCTCAACGACAGAACCCGCGGGATGGACATCGCTCCTTTCCACGGATGCGTTGGCGCCTCGTACGGATAGCGCCAGTTGGACATCCAGCCGATCCAGATGCGTCGGCCATCGGCCTTGGGAATATCGGAAAATGTTTGCGCTGCGTAGAAATCCTGGCCGTAATCCGTAAAGAGAACGGTTTGGGCTGGGTATTCGTTAATAAAGCGGACACCGTCAAAATCGCCGATGAAGTATTGCGCGGTCGATCCGTGGGTGATGTCGTTGTCGCCCACACTGACATGCAGGACCCATTTCTGGTTCGAGGGGTCGCCGTCGACCGGCAGGCGAAAGAGATCAGGACACTCCCACACCGCCACGTGGCTTCCATGGCCGTCTCCAAACCGGCTCAAGTAATGCCAATCGATCAGGTTGTCCGAGTTGTAGAACGTGACGCTCTGGTTGGTCGAGACCACCATCACCCATTTGCCTGTCTCCTCATGCCAAAACACTTTGGGGTCTCGGAAGTCCTTGACGCCGGGGTTGGGAATCACCGGGTTGCCCTCGTACCGTTTCCAGGTGCGCCCACGGTCTTTGCTGTAGGCTAAGCTCTGCGCTTGACCGCCGGCGGTGCTGGTATAGATCGCGACCAATCCCGGCTTGCCGCCAAAGAATCCGGTTGAATCCTTCCAGTCGACGACGACGCTGCCCGACAACGCTTGTCCGAGCTCATCATGGTCCAAAGCAGTTGGTAGGTGTTCCCAGTGAACAAGATCGCGGCTCACCGCGTGAGCCCAGGTACCCATCTTCTGGTGAAACAAGTGATACTCGCCGTCAAAATAAACAAGGCCGTTGGGGTCCGCCAGACGCCCTTCTGGCGGTGTAAAGTGGTACTGAGGGCGATACAATTCCGCGTAGTAATCCGAATCAACCTTCACGTCGAGACTCTCGTAGCTTGGCCCGGTCACTGCACCACGCCCCTCACTTCCTCCTTCGCTTGCGGCTTGGTCCGCAGACGATGGCTTTATCGCCTCGGCAAGATCGTCAACATCCATTCGGACCCAACGTGCAGCAGCCGTGCCGTGCCTCTCTCCCGCAAGGCACTCACCGCTGAACAACAACGTAGTGAGAGCGGCCACCCCGAGAATCCATAACCGGCGTCTCTTGGGAAACTCAAGAATACGCATTCTCAAACACACCCCGACTCGTGTTTTGTATCTTGACGCCGCTTCGTCTAACGCCTACCACTTGCCAGCGAATTCGCGGCAGGAGCTGCTTTCGAGGTGGACTCGCGCACTACAAGGCGCGGCCGAAGCACGAGTTCGCCGACAAACTCCTTATCAGCCCCTGTCAACCTCTTAAAAAGAACTTCCACAGCCAGGCGGCCGATCTCTTCCCTAGGCTGGGCAACACTGGTTAGCCCCGGTTTGGAATACGCGGCAAGCGCCGTGTTGTCAAAACCCACCACCGCTACATCCTCCGGCACCCGCAGCCCGAAATCGCGCAACGCGTGCATCGCTCCAAAAGCTAACAAGTCGTTAAGACAGAACACAGCGGTAAACTCGGGGCGTCCTGCCGCCAAACGCCCACCTAGGCGCTCATAGGCATCGTGATAAAGCTGATGACCCCATCCTTGGCATTCAAACATGTCCTCGGGCGCAAAATACAATCCTCGCTCGTGCAGGCCCTCCACAAATCCCCGGTACTTGGGATCCTTGCTCCAACCGACACATGCGATCCGAGTATGCCCCAAATCGGCCAGATGATAGGCAACGAGCCTCCCTCCCGTGACGTGATCCGTAGAGACGCATAGAAATCCCTCCACCAGCTGCGTCATAATCACCACCGGAATGTCAAGCCGTCGCAAAGCCTGGACATGAGGAGCCCTGACGTCGACCGGAACGAGGATGAGGCCTTCCACCCGACGCTCGCGAAAGACATCGATGGCACGCCGCTCAGCGAGAGCATTGCTACCAGAATCAGCGAGTAACAGACCATACCCGTGGTGATCGACCTCTCGGGAAACTGCCCGGATTATCTCCGGGAAGAACGGGTTCGACACATCCGGAACCACGAGTCCGATGAGCTTCGATTGACTATTGGCCAGTGCTCGCGCACTCGCGTTCGGTTTATAGTCCAGCCTGTATACCCATTCCATCACTTTCTCGCGAATTTCCGGATGAACACTCCGGTGTCCATTGATCACTCTCGAAACTGTGGCTTGAGACACTCCAGCGAGCCTTGCAATGTCTTTCATCGTGGCCATCATCAGTCTCCCCCTTTCTGCTAGGCCACCTGCCGGGTGCTACTTAGAGTACGACGCTCCCCCTGACTGTCATTTTGGGAGCAATCGGGACATTCCTCCGTGGGATGAGCATTGTTGCTTTCTCCGCGTCGTCTCGTCTTCTCCCCAGATCGACCCTAGCTCATAAACATCGAGCGAGACGAGATTAACCTCCCCGCCCGTGGCATAAACCTCCACGCCGTCGCTGGCCGGATCCGGAAACATGAGACTCGTGATAGCCACCTTGCCGTCATTTCCGAACACTTCAAGGGAGGACCAGTCAATGAAAAGATGCATCTTCACCCGGCTGTTTTCAGCAACCATCGGTGCTTCATACACTCCGGATAGTGCCTGTCCGGACCGGTTGCGGTCCAGGAACAAGACGTGGTCCGCGGTCCTGTAGCCCACGACGGTTTCTTCTTCGCCGCCCATTCTTACCTTGATCCCGAATTCTGTCGCCGTACCCGTTTCAAATTCGGCGATGATTTCAAGCTGGACTCCTCGCAAGCCGGCCACGGGATTCGCACCACTTCTGACCGTCTGGCCGGCAAAGCGCCGATGCGCCCGCCGTAGTTGTTGGAGCTCCGGCACGGGCCGTTGAACCAACCGTGTCCCCTCTGGAAACGTTTTCAGCGACAGCTCGCATGGGAGGGTCATGGTACCGTTCCAAGGATCCGTTACACTCGACAAGCTGTTCGCGTACTCCCAATTGTTCATCCAACTGATCATGATGCGCCGTCCGCGGGGTTCGTCGTTAAAGGTTTGGGCTGCATACGCGTCTGGTCCGTAATTCATGGGCAAGGGACCGATCTCCGGGATGAACCGCTCACCGTCAAACGTGCCGATATAATACTTCCGCCCCCCTAGGCTCAATACCCACTTCGTCGTACGAGGATCACCATCGACAGCGAGCTCGAAGAGATCCGGACACTCGGTCCAAATCTCATTTTCGCTTCTTAAGACCCACTCTCGCAGATTGGGCGAGGAATATATGCGTACCTTCCCGCCGGCCACAACCATAATCCACTGCTTTGTCGGCTCGTGCCAGAATACCTTAGGATCTCTGAAGTCCTCCTGTGCGAACTGGGTGAGGACCGGGTTACCGTCATATTTCTTCCAACTCCTTCCCCTATCCGTGCTGTACGCCAGGCTCTGAACTTGCCCTCTGGCTTCGGAATGGGTGAAGATCGCCACAAGACCCGGCTCGCCGCCGAAAAAACCGCTGGTGTCGCTCCAGTCTACAACGGCCGACCCAGAAAAGATGGTGCCAAGGTGATCAGGATAAAGAGCGACCGGCAAGTGTTGCCAGTGGACCAGGTCCTTGCTCACGGCATGGCCCCAGTGCATGGGGCCCCAGGTCTTTCCGAAAGGATGGTGCTGGTAGAACAGATGGTACTCTCCATTAAAAAACACCAAACCGTTGGGATCATTAAGCCACCCATGCTCTGCAGAGAAATGATATTGCGGCCGATAGCGCTCCCTATACTGAAGCATCAATTCCTCCACGCATTCATAAGGTGAAATACATCGAGAAATCGAGAATGCGCTTTCTCCAATCAAGATTTTTCGGCCCCCGCCTCTTTTTTCCTGCCACTATGTAGTCAATAATTGCCCGCTTGAATCCGCGCGGCGGCTCGCTCCCGTCTCGCTGCCGTTGGAAAACTGATCGCCGGCGCCAATGGGAAGGCCCTTGGGGCGGGATCACGCGAGGTGTGGCGGGCCTTACGCCCGC
>PKEU01000155.1 GCA_002919195.1 bacterium | reverse complement strand
GCCCGGTCGACCACCTCGCCGCCCGAAAGAGGCACCCGGGCGATCACCTCGCCGGTCGCTGGGTTAAAAACGTCGTCAAAATCGGTGACGCCGTTGGTCTCCCACCGGCCGCCGATCAGGTTTTTCAACATCTCGTGATCTCGTCCCGCGGATACGATCCCGCTCAACCAGCTCTCCCCCTCATGCCAGCCGCCAAGCCCGCCGTCCTCGCGGCGGCATCTCCATCGGATCTCCTGGCGGAACTTTCAGCGCAATCCGTCAACAAAACTTCTCCGGGGCTTCGCTCAAACCTTCACTCCACAGCAGGCGGCACTCTTTCGTTTCCGAATTCTCCCTTCAAAGACGCGCCATGGCGCGCCTTGGCCGCAGGCGAAAAGGCCCAAGGAGGCGATCCCGTGGAAACAACGGTCTATCTCATCATTGTCGACGGGCTTAGAGCAGATTTCGGCAGGAGATACTTCGCCGGGATCAACCGCTGGCTCAAAGAAGGGAAAGCCGCCTACACCACGTTGCGCTCGGGACTACCCTCAGACTCCCGTCCTTCTTACGCCCTCATCGCCACGGGGGTCGACGGCTCTGTCAACACCATCACCAGCAACGGGTCGCGGCAGCGCTGCCCGGCGCCCAACATCTTTGGTCTCGCCCGGCAAAAAGGCCTGCGCACGGGCGGTGCGATGTATCATTGGTGGTCCGAGCTTTTTAACAAGACGCCCTTTGATCCCGCTACCGATCACAGGCAGTACGACCTGGAGCGAGACATTCAAGATGGCTACTTTTACAACAGTGACGAGACACCCGACGAGGTGATTTTTGCAAAAGCCCGTGAGATCCGCGCTCACTCCCGGCCCCACCTGCTCGTCATCCACCCCATGAGCGTCGACTACGCGGGAGACAATCTCGGCGGCGCCGCGAGCGCGGCCTACCGGGAAAACTGCATCCGAGCGGGGGAGCTGACTCACCAATTTATCGAAGAGGTGATGGCCGAAGAACCCGGCGCCTACTTTATCGTTACGGCGGACCACGGCGCCCGGGACCAAGGAGGCCACGGCGGCGACAGCGACGAGGAGCGCCTCGTCCCCTGCTGGCTCTTGGGGCCTAAAGTCCGGCCCATCGACGAGCAGGAGACGAGAGACCAGCGGGCGCTGGCGCCGACGATCCTCTGGCTCCTCGGCCTCGCCATCCCGCCGCACATGACGGTCCCGCCGCTCACGCACTTGTTCGATTGACGATTGCCTCAGCTCACCGCTCAAGCTGCCGGGATGAGCCAGGCTCATCCCGTGGATGCCAGGGTGATAGGTTTTAAAGATCAAACGTCAACATGCTGGCCGGCGACGGCACCGGCTTTTCGAGGATGGCCCGCACCTTGTGCGGGGATTTTTCTACGATATAGATATCGGGATCGTACCCTTTCTCGCGAAAGGCTTCGATTTCCGCCATGATCGCTTCGTACGACTTGCGGCCGTCGATCCTGCCGCCTCCTGAGCCCAAGAGGGGCCAGGCCAGCGACTGGATTTGGTGCTCCTGGGCCAAGCGCAAGATGGCGTTGGCCGTCTTGGAGACGTTGCTGATAGGAATCGGCGTACCCGGGAGGATCATCGTGCAGGCGAGCAGCACCTTCTTTTGCCGGGCGCTGGGGCTCGCGTCGATGAGGTAAACGTCTCCCACTTCCATCGGGCACAGGGCGCGATATTCGAGGTAAAGCCTTCGCCCCATAAACCGGCGGACTTCGCCCGCCAGCGAGACAAAGCCCATGATCCCTGAACCGTTGCAGGGCAGGACCAGCGCCTCTGCCGGTTGATCGAGGATATTTCCACAAAGCACCTGCACGGGCATGCCATGTCACCGCCTTCGCGTCCTCCGGCAACCAGCTTTTTTTGCCGCCGGCCGCCTTTTTCCCATTATACCGCAACCCCTGGGACAGTTGTCCTTCGCGTGCGTCGACCTTTGTCCCCGAGCAGACGGGAGTAATTCCTCTGCCCCATTTTAGCCGGTTGGAGGATGATAAAGACACAAGGAACCGTTAGCCAAAAACCGGAGGGATAGGCAGTGACCTTGACGTTGAAGAGGCTGCTCTTTGGTGTCGTGAGAGTTTGGTTGGGCTGGCAGTGGCTCCAAGCGGGAATCCATAAAGTCGGCGCACCGGCATGGACAGGGGAAAACGCCGGGGCCGCCGTGGCGGGATTCGTCAACGGGGCCATCGCCAAGGCTGCTGGTGAAAACCCGGTGGTGCAAGGCTGGTACGCGAACTTCCTCGAGTCCTGGGTCTTGCCCAACACCAAGCTCTTTGGCTACTTGGTGGCCTACGGCGAGCTCTTGGTGGGGATCGGCTTGATCATCGGCGCCTTCACCGGCTTTGCCGCCCTCGCCGGCGCCCTGATGAACCTGAACTTTATGTTGGCAGGCACGCTGAGCACCAACCCGATCCTGTACACGGCAGCATTTGTGGTCCTGGCTGGTATCAACTACGCTGAGTACTATGGTCTCGACACCTACCTGCGGCCGAGGGTCGAACACGCAGCAAGCGCAGGAGTCAAAAAGCTGAAGATGCGGTTCGCAAAGGAGTCGGCCTGACCCCGCAGGGAGGCCGGGCCTCGGCACCGGGGCCCGGCCCTCTTTCCCCAGGGTCTCGAAAGCAAACCAGGAGGGTGTCAGGATGCAGACAGCCAGCCTGCCGGTGGTCGTCAAGGGGAAAAACATCGCCGTCACACCGGCCTTGGAACAGCACGTCCGGGCCAAAGCGGCAAAGCTGGAGCGCATCTTCGCCAACCACCCGGCGGCCAACGTCG
The DNA here is from genome assembly GCA_002919195.1 of bacterium. Lineage (GTDB taxonomy): Bacteria > Bacillota > Limnochordia > DTU080 > RSA5 > RSA7. The sequence goes on along the minus strand of PKEU01000155.1, from coordinate 15,289 downwards.
AAGCCGTGTTGCGGACCGAAAAGGATGGACATATCGCCGAGATCACGTTGTACGTCGGCGGGTATGTCCTGCGAGGCGAAAGCCGCACTCCCGACATGTACCACTCGATCAACAAATCGTTTGAACGCATCGAAGGCCAGCTGCGGAAATTTAAGACGAAGCTCACCAAGAAGCTCCGGGAGGAAAAAGTCCGGTCCGGCGCCACGATCCACGACGACGCCGGTGAGTTTGCCAACGGGACGGAGAGCTCCCGCCTCGAGGCAAAGATCGTACGACGCAAGCGGTTTATGATGAAGCCAATGACGGTCGACGAAGCGGTCATGCAAATGGAGCTCTTAGGACACGACTTCTTTCTCTTCGCCAACGCTGAAACCGATGAAGTCAACGTTGTCTACAAGCGAAAAGATGGTAAATACGGCCTCCTCGAGCCCATGCGCGGCTGAAATGACGCAGCACCAGTTGACACAACACCTATAGCCATCAAGCTTCCAAAGGGCGGCCATCCCTCCAGTCCCTTTGGCTACCGGTGGCGCCCCCGTTCATCCCCTGGACGGGGGCGCCGCTGTTTTCTCTTTGCTGTGTCGTCATGCGCCAGCCGCTTCAGCGGGCGCCGCGACGAGCGACGTGTGGATGGTGGGCGGCTGCCTCAGCGTCGAGAGGACCACGCAATACCGTTCGACCTTCCGTTGAAACGACGCCAGCTCGTCGGGCGAGACGTCTCCGTCCACCTCGATGCGCAGGCGGATGTCGGTAAAGCCCACGGGAACGTCGCGGGAGATCCCCAGCGTCCCCCGCAGGTCGAGATCGCCTTCGACGTGGACCTCGATCTTGCGAAACTTGAGGCCCATGGCCTCGGCGACCATCTGCGCTGTAATTTGGGAACAGCCCGCCAGCGCCGCCAGCAAGAGGTCGCCCGAACAGGCCCCCGTGCCAGGCCCGCCGACGCCGTGATGCGCCTCGGCTTCCATGATCGCCCGGCCGATGTCAATGTTGCAGGCCAAAGCGGTCTCTCCCACTTGGGAACCTTTGGCCTTAAGGGTGATCTTCGCGGCCTCCGCGTCGCGCTGGTACTTCTCCTTGATCGGTTGTTGAAGCTCTCTCAAGCTCATGACGCCATCTCCTCATCATGGTTTTGGACCGGTCCCAAACTGGAGCCGCTCCATAATCTCCACCTTGAGCTGATGCATGACTGCGAGCCCGCGCTCTCGGGGGCGAGGAAGGTCGACCCGCACTTCCGCCTTGACTTTTCCGGGCCGTTCTGTGATGATCACGATGCGGTCGCTCAAGTAAAGCGCCTCGTCCACGTCGTGGGTGACGAGCACCACCGTGGCGCCCACCTGCCGCCAAACGTTGAGCGTCACCTCTTGCAGGCGCATCCGGGTAAACGCATCCAGCGCGCTAAAGGGTTCGTCCATCAACAACACTCGGGGCTGGGTGACAAGAGCCCGGGCAATGGCGCACCGCTGGGCCATCCCGCCTGAAAGTTGCCGGGGCAGGCTCTTTAAATACCCCTCCAATCCCACCTCTTTGGCTAACGCCGCGACGCGGGCGGAATCCGGTTTCTTAAGGCCGAAGCCGATGTTTCGCCCCACATTGAGCCAGGGAAAAAGCCTGGGCTCTTGAAAGACCACCCCCACCTCGGGCGTCGGTCCGGTGATCGCTTGCCCGTTTAAGAGGACAGATCCGGTGTACTCCCGGTCAAGTCCGGCAATGATCCTGAGAAGCGTGCTCTTGCCGCAGCCGCTGGGCCCCAAGAGACTGACGATCTCTCCCGTGTGCACCTGCAGGTTGATGCGGGAAAGGGCCTCGCCATCGTCGTAAACCTTCGTTACATCGCGAAGCTCAAGCTCAACCATGAAAACTCTCCCGCCATCCCAAGAGCCTGTTTTCGATCAGCCGCACCAGGCCGTCCGTCAATTTCCCCAAGAGGGCGAGGACCAAAAGGCTCGCCAAAAGAAGGTCGGGCCTTGCCACTTCCCGCCCCGTGGTGAGCAAAAACCCCAGGCCTTCGCTGGCTCCCATCAGCTCCGAGATGACCATAAAGAGCCACGACTGGGTGAGCCCCACCCTCAGCCCCGTGAAAAACGACGGCGCCGCGGCAGGCAGGACGATCCGCGCCAAGAGCGCGAGCCTTCCCAGGCAAAAGACCCGGCCGACCTCGACCAGCTTGGTATCGACGCCCCGCACTCCTGAGACGATGTTGACGTAGACGGGGAAAAAGGCGCCGATGGCGATCAGGGCCAGCTTGGGCTTTTCGTCAATGCCAAACCACAAGATCAAGAGGGGAACCCATCCCAGGGTGGGCACGCTCTTGATGGCTTGCAGCGTGGTATCGATGAGCCTCTCGAACACGCGGGAAAGCCCCACCGCAAGTCCCACGACCAGCCCCAGCCCACCGCCGATGGCAAACCCGATCAACACCCGCCGCAGGCTCGCAAGGCTGTGAAAATAAAGCTCGCCCGAAGCGTGGAGGTCGGCCAAGGTGCCCAAGACGTAGCTGGGCGCCGGCAGCTGCCATGGGGGAAAGACGCCGCTTTGGCAAAGGTACTCCCAGAGCGCGATCAAGAGAATGGGCACGATCAGGCCGGTGAGGGCCGACTTTTTGGACCAGGCTTCCGAGAGGGTTTGCCGTACTGCCCGCCGGCGGAGCTCAGGCGCCGCCGCCAGCGCGGATTGGCGGGGCACGTCTTTTTCAATCACCTTCCCGATCATCGCGACTCCCCCTTAGAGCGCCGCGTCCTCTGCAAGGAGCGCCTCTTGAGCCCACTCGGTGACCAGCAGCTCGTCTAAGGCCTTTTCCGGATCGGCCCAGCGGGGCAGGTTGTTGGGAATCGCTTTGAGGAGCGGAATGATCGCCGCAAGCGTGTCGTAGACGTGCCGGCCGGGAACAGGATCGCTGAGGTCGTTGCGCTCTAAGAGCTCCTTTCGGGCGACATCGAGGTCGATCCGGCCGTACTCGGCCAAGATCTGGGCCGCCTCTTCGGGATGGGCGATCGTCCACCGGCGAGCGCGCTCATAGAGGCGGACGACCTCTTGCACGATGTCGGGATGGTCGCGCAAGGTCTCCTCCAGCACATTAAGGGTGCCGTAGGTGTTGAAGTCGGGATTGCGGTAAAAGAGGAGGTAGCCGCTCTTGAGCTCCACGTCGGCCATGTGGGGATCCAGCCCCGCCCAAGCGTCGACTTCGCCCCGCTCCAGGGCGAGCCGGCCTTCGGGGTGCTGGATGTTGATGATCGTCACGTCCCGGCTGGACAGCCCGTGCTCTTCCAAGGCCCGGAGCAAGAAAAACCACGGATCCGTCCCCACATAAGCGGCAACCCGCTTGCCTTTCAAATCAGTCACGCTCGTAATCCCCGTGTCCGGCCGGGTCACCAGGGCGGTCCACTCGGGTTTGGAAAAGATGTAGACCGTCTTGAGCGGCACCCCTTGAGCCCGGGCGTTGAGCGCCGTCGCGCCCGCCATCGAAGCGAAGTGCACCGCTCGGCTCCGCAAGTGCTCGTTGGCGTGCGCGCTGCCGATGCTAAACACCCACTTGACGGCGATGCCCCGTGGCGCCAAGGCTTCTTCGACCCACCCTTTCTCCTTTAGCACCAGGCTCACAGGGGAGTAAGTGGCATAGTCGAGGCGGATCTCGGTCAAAGCAGCGCTTTCCACCGGCGTATGTGAACTCAGCCCAAGAAACACAAAGATTGCGAGGAGGAAAAGCGCGTTCCGCCGAGGGACGAGTGAAAACGACGTTGTTCTCACAGCTCGCGACCCACTTTCTTTTAGATTTGCGTCCTGTCGCCAGCGCTTTCCCCATCAAAAAAGGCCTCTTCAGGGGAAGAGGCCTCATCCATCCAACGCCGGCCTTCCCCTTATCTTTCGGGAGCGCATCCCGCAGGAGTTGGCACCTTCTCGAGCGTCCGCCGAGACGTCGAGGGTTGCCGGGCTTCATCGGGCCAGTCCCTCCGCCGCTCTGGATAAGAGAAAGCACTGCAACGCAACGCATCTATTTTATGGCCATCATGATAGGTTAACTCGGAATTGCTGTCAAGGATTTTTTTGACAGGCGGCAAATCTTTTTACAAGACCCAAGGCTCACCACGATGAGAGGATGAAAGGATCCGTGAGCGAGGCAAGGCGCGAGCTTTTGTATTCGCTGTTGGGAGATTTGCCGCCCAAAGACCGGCCGGTGAGCGGCGAGCTGATCGGGCGGGAAGAGCGAGAGCACTACATCTTAGAAAAGCTGATGCTCGACCTCAACGGCATCGAGCCCGTCCCCGCCTATTTCGTCTTGCCGAAAAAGCAGGCCGGTGCATCGTCCGCGGAAAAGACCGGCAGCTCCAAACCTCCCGTCGTCCTATTCAACCATTCCCACGGGGGCCGGTACGAGCTGGGCAAGGACGAGCTGCTCCAAGGAAACACCTACCTCGTCGACCCGCCCTATGCCCAAGCGCTGGCCCAAGAGGGATACGCGGTCCTTGCCATCGACGCCTGGAACTTTGGCGAGCGCCGGGGACGCACCGAGTCGGAGCTCTTTAAGGAGATGCTCTGGAAAGGACGGGTGCTGTGGGGGATGATGGTCTACGACTCGATCAAGGCCATCGACTACCTCAAAACCCGCGACGATGTCGACCATGAGCGCCTTGGCACGTTGGGCATGTCGATGGGAAGCACCATGTCGTGGTGGGTCGCGGCTTTGGACCCCCGGATCAAGGTCTGCGTCGACATCTGCGGGCTTACCGACTACGATGCCCTGATCGCCGCGAGGGGCCTCGACGGGCACGGGATCTATTACTATGTGCCGTCACTGCTCAAACACTTTACCGCAGCCGAAATCAACGCGCTCATCGCGCCCCGGCCCCACCTGGGGCTCGCCGGAAACTTCGACAAACTGACGCCTGCGGCCGGCCTCGATCGCATCGACGCGCACTTGCGAGAGGTGTACCAGTCGCTCGGCCGCCCTGAAGCCTGGCTGATGCGGCGCTTTAACGTGGGGCACATCGAAACGGCGGCGATGCGCAAGGCGGCCCTCGATTTCTTGCGCGCGTGGTTGTAGCTCTTGGGAAGGATTGACTTGGGTCGCAGAATGTGTCACATCCCAGGCGCAGGCATTTCCCTTCCCCCTTTCTAATGAGAAAGGCGAGGAGGGATCGCGTTGCGTCGACGCCTAGCAACGTGGATCATGCTGGCGCTCGTTGTCGTGGTCGCCGGTCTTTCACCGGTCGCGGCGGCCAAAACCCCTGCCAGGACCAAGCTCACCATCGGTCTTCCCGGAACGAGTCTCGTCCACGCAGACGAAATCCTCGAGCGCTTTCAAGAGGCGCATCCCGAGATCAAGGTCGAGACGGTCCGGATGACGTGGGACCAGTTTTTCGACAAGTTGCTGTTGATGCTGGTCTCGGGGACGGCGCCCGACGTTTGGTACGGTGAGGCGGGCCGGGCGATCAGCTGGTACAGCGCCGGGTTTACCCAAGACCTGGCTCCTTACGTCCAACGAGACCTCGACCCCGGCGATTACTTTTTCCTCCATGCCGCTCAGGATCCCGCCACGGGAGCGTGGACGGGAATTCCCAGCGACTTTCAAATCACGTCGCTCTTTTACAACTACGAACACCTTCGCGCGGCGGGCATCGACGACCCCGACGAGACGTGGACCGTCGACGACCTCATCGCCGCGGCGAAAAAGCTCACGATCCCCGGCGCCGACACTGTCGAGCGGTGGGGCTTTGTGCTCCAGCCCTCTTACATCACGCCGGGGTGGATGCTCTGGATCAAGCTCTTAGGCGGCCGCATCCTCGATGAGACCAGGACCCACTCGCTCCTCAGCAGCCCAGAGACGGTGTCGGCCTTGGAGCAGATGACCGCGCTGATGCACCAGCATCAGATAGCGCCCCCGCCCGGGGTGCGTGGGCACACCCCCGTCGACGCGGTCAAGACCTTTCGTGAGGGCACATCGGCGATGATGTTTAACATCTACGCCTGGAACCGGGACCTCAACACTTACGGGATGGACGTCTACGACGTCGCGGTCGTGCCCCGCTCCCCCTCGGGCCAGCAGTTTACCACTGCCGTACCCAACGTCTGGGTCATCAACAAGGCGTCGCCTCCCGAGAGAAAAGAGGCCGCGTGGGAATGGATCAAGTTTCAGATCGGAGAAGAGGCGCAAAAGATCAGGATGGCGGCTGGCGCGGGGGTGCCCGTCAACCGGGGCGTGGCCTTTGACTTTGCAAACCTTCCCGACCCACCCCTAAACCGTGGCATCTATCTCGACAGCTACGCCTTTGCCGAGACGCTGGAAGAAAACCCCGTTTGGGCAGAGTACACCAGCGCCATTGAAAGGGCGCTCGAACCCCTGTGGGCGGCGGAGGTCACCGCCCGGGAAGCCGCTGAAAGGGCGCACCGCGAAGTGCAGGCGATCTTGGAGCGGGCGACGTGACGTCAGCTGCTCCCTTTGCCGATCTTGCTCTCGAGTTCGGAAAGCTGAGCGTTGAGGGCCCGCATGTCGGCCTTGGCCTTGTCGACCACAAAGCGAAGGTACGCCCGCTGTTCCTCGGGGGCGGTCTCCAAGCCCTCGCTGGCCGTGCGGTAGGCGTCGAGCGCCAGGTCGATCTTTTCCCTGATCTGCTCGATCGAGCGCTCCAGGGCGCTCTCCTTTCCTGGCACAAACGACTCGAGGACGTCCGTGTACCACTGGGGAGGCTCGGCGAGGCCTAAGTCTACACGGACGTATACGTCCACATCGCGCAAGGCGACGATGTCGATAAACATGATGGGATTGGTGATGGTTGCGCCGTCCACTTGCGACCGGAAGGGCGTGCGGGGCCACAGGCGGCGGTTGAGCGAGAGGTGGACCGCGACCTCAGCTTCTCCCAGATCTTCGACGAAGTGTACCCGATCGAGCCGCCCGGCGAGAAACGCCAGCACGGGAATGAGGCTGGGATCCCCCGCCGCCATAGCGATATGCCGGAGTGCGTTGAGTTTGGTTGCTCGTTGCACCATCTCTTTGGTCTCCTCGGGTTTTCCTCGTTTTAGCTCACCAATTCACCGATTTCATCTTACCACAGGCCGTCAAAAGGACAAATGTCCCTTTCTGGCGGGGACAACTTTACCTACCTTGCCACAACCAATGTGGGCTAGAGTCGTGACATGAGGTGACTCTGGCCATGAACCGCCTCGTCCTTGCCGGGGTGCTCCTCCTGGTGGTGCTGGGCATCGCCGGAGCGCACCTTTGGGGTGGGCGTCCACCTAGTTTACAATTAGGATCTAACGCCGATGATCTTATCGATCGCCCCGGCTCCTACTATGGGGCGACTTTTGATCCCCCGCGACAGGCTCCCGATTTCGTCCTCTACGACCAGTACGGCGACGAGTACCGGCTGCACGAGCAGCGAGGCAACGTCGTCGTGATGTTTTTTGGATACACTTCCTGCCCTGACGTCTGTCCCGGCACCCTCGCGCAGTACCGCCACGTCAAACGCCTCCTCCAAGAAAAGCTCGAAGACGCGGCAGATCGGGTTCAATTTGTCTTTGTGACGGTCGATCCCCAACGGGATACCCAGGAGCGGTTGCGGGAGTACATCAGCCTCTTTGACAGCGACTTTAAAGGCCTCTGGGCCGACGCCGACACCCTCCAGCAAGTCTGGCGCGATTACGGGATCATCGTCGAGCGTGTCGACGCGCCCGAGTCGTCGGCCGGCTACTTGATCAACCATTCGGCCACCAGCTACGTCTTAGACGCCCAGGGCAACTTAAGGCTCGTTCACTTTTACGGTATGGCCGATGAGCAGGTGGCCCACGACCTCGAGCAGCTCATCCTGGAGGCGAAAGCCCTATGAGCAAGGGACTGCGCATCGCCGGCGCGATCGGCGTCGCGCTCGCAGCGTTGATCTTCGCCTTTGCCGTCGGCAGGCCCATCAAGGTGTTGCCCCGCATGGCGCCGGCGCCTCCCTTTGAGCTCCTCGACCCTTGGGGAAAACCGGTGTCAGCGCCACGAGAGGACGCAAAGATCACCCTGTACACCTTCGGCGCGCTCCGAGACGACGAGGGGATGGCCCGGATCCGGGCCTTTTACGATAAGGCCCACCGGGCTCTCAGCGACGCGGGGTTCGCCGACGCCGTAGAGTTTGTCTTTATTACGGTCGATCCCGACCACGACGATCCCGAGGCGCTGCGAAGGGCGATCGCCTCGCCTCCCACCGTGCGCAGCCTTCCACCCCAAATGATGCCCTTGACCGGCTCGTGGATCGCGATCCGCATGGTGGTGGGCACGGGTTTCGGCGTCTATTTTCAACCGCCTGCCGTTGAAGCGCACCAGGGCGCCGGCCAACTGGCGGCGGCGCTTCCGCCACCTAAGTATGATCCGACCGTGATCGTTGTCGACCGCGATCACGTCATTCGCGCCCGGTACGCTTTAAATCAGTTTGATACCGGAACGTTGGTGCGCGATGTCAACCTCTTGGTAAAGGAGGCGAATGCTCAGGGAGCGACCCGGTGGATCTATGAAGGCGCGCATTTGTTTTTGTGTTATCCGAGATGAGACTTTGCGAAAGTGAGGGATCTGACGTGGCCGAAACTTCGATCTCGCGCAAGGCGGGTTCCGCCGGCGTCACCGGCGACAAGGAGAGCGCCCAGGCGGGTGCCCAAGCCCAGGAGGTGACGACGCCTCAAGGCACCTTGACCATCGTTCTCTTGTACGCCTGCCTCATCGTTCTCATGTGGGGTTACATGTACTTTGCGATGCTTTCGAGGAGGTAGCCTAGATGCATATCCACCCCTATGAACGCCTGTGGATCCGCCTCTCGGTGATCATGCTCATCGTTTTCGGCATCGCGATCGCGCTGAGCAGCCTCACCTTTGGCATCGAGATTCCCGGCGCCACCCGGCGTGCCGTCGCGACCGGATTGCCCGTCGATGCCACTCCCGAGCAGAGCTGGATCCGCGAACTCGGCCCCGGCCGCTACGAAGTCAACATGATCGCTCGCATGTGGGGGTTTGATCCCAACGAGATCCGGATCCCCAAAGGGTCGACGGTGACGTTTTACCTCCACAGTCAGGACGTGCTCCACGGCATCAAAATCCGGGGTACGACCGTGAGCATGATGGTGATCCCGGGCCAAGTCGGGCGGGCCACCTATACCTTTGACGAGCCGGGCGAGTACATCTTTCTCTGCCATGAGTACTGCGGCCTAGGCCACCACGTCATGTCTGGCAAGATCATCGTCGAAGGCTAAGGAGCGTGACATCAATGGCCGTGACTGGAGGGTATCAACTGCAGCGGGGAGATAAGAGGCTCATCCTCGCCTACATCTTTATTGCGCTGGCCCATTTGGCCGTCGGCATCCTCTTAGGCTTTATGCAGGGGATGCAGCACGCCGGGATCGACCTGTACAAGTACACGTTTTTGGCCCACTACTACCAGGGCCTCTCGATTCACGGCGTGTACAACGCGCTCGTCTTTACCACGTTTTTCATCGCGGGTTTTCTGCACTTCGCCATGACCTATAGCCTAAAACGACCGATGCACTCGACCAAGCTCTCTTGGTTCACCTTTTGGCTGATGACCGCCGGCCTTATCATGGTCGACTGGGCGCTGCTCACCAACCGCGCATCGGTCCTCTACACGTCGTATGCGCCGTTGCAGGCGCACCCCGCTTATTACATCGGCCTGGTGCTGGTCGTGGTGGGAACGCTCTTGTTGCTGGCCAACTGCCTCCTCACCTACCTCGGCTGGCGGCGGGATCATCCCGGGCAAAAGACGCCGTTGCCCGCCTTTGGTGTCTTGGCTACGCTGATCATGTGGGGCATGGCCTCGGTCGGTATCGCGGTCCAGTTTATCTTCCTTCTGATTCCCTGGTCGCTGGGGCTCACTGACGGCGTCGACCCGCTGGTCAGCCGGACGCTCTTTTGGTTTACAGGCCACCCGCTGGTCTACTTCTGGCTCTTGCCGGTCTACATCTCGTGGTACTTCATGCTCCCCAAGCAGGCCGGCGGCAAGCTCTTTAGCGAGCCTTTGGCCCGGTTGGCCTTCCTCCTCTTTATCCCGCTGTCGCTGCCTGTCGGGTTTCACCACCAGTTTCTCGACCCGGGCGTCTCGACGGGGTACAAGGCCGTGCACGCCTTTATCACCTTTGGCGTCTTTATGCCCAGTATGCTTACGGCCTTTACGGTCCTCGCCTCCATTGAGAGCGGAGGCCGCGCCCGAGGGGGCAAAGGCCGGCTGGCCTGGATCAAGAGCCTGCCTTGGAACGATCCGTCGTTTACGGCCCAGGTGCTGGCGATGCTCCTCTTTGCCCTGGGAGGCATCAGCGGCCTGGTCAACGCGTCCTTCACGGTCAACCTGGTGGTCCACAACACCATGTTTGTCCCGGGCCACTTCCACCTGACGGTCGGCACCGCCACCGCGATGACCTTTATGGCCGTGGCCTACTGGCTGGTGCCCTACCTGGCGAAAAGGAAGCTCTGGGGGCGCCGGGTCGCCCTAGTGCAGAGCGCGCTGTGGTTTATCGGGATGGCCATCATGTCCCGCGGCATGAGCTGGGCCGGGTTGATGGGTGTCCCCCGCCGGACTGCTCTCGGGTCGGCTCCTTACGTGCTGCCTGAGTGGCTTACCGCCTTCAACTGGATGGCTGTTGGCGGCGCGGTGCTCACCATCAGCGGCTTGCTCTTCTTTGTCGTCTTGATCATGACGGTTTTGCGCGGCCAGCGGGCCGAAGACATCGAGGTACCCTTGGCCGAGCCCTTGCAGGAGGAGACGATTCCCTGGTACCTCGATCGCTTCCGTCCTTGGGTGATCGGCGCCGCGGTCCTCGTGCTGATGGCCTATGGTCCCGCCATCGCGCAGCTGGTCTCGATCAGCAATCCTGCGTCGCCGGGCTTCATGCCCTACTAAGGCCGTTGTGATCGTCGTCCCTATGGCATAGGACATTTGTCCCATGCCATAGAGGACATTTGCGTCTTTCGCCTTGGGTCATTGATCCCTCATAATGGACGGGAATGGTCGCCGAGCACTTTTGGAGGTGTCGCGTACGATGTCACGTCTCTTGGGGCGCAGGGCCCTGTTTGCAGCTGGTCTCTTGATCCTCGCACTGCTTGTCGCCGCGTGCGGCGGTGGCGGCGGTAGCTCCAGCTCCAGCACCAGTTCGAGCTCGGGCTCTGGCTCCAGTTCGTCGAGCTCAGGCGTGGTAGAGGTCAGCCTCAAGGACTTCAAGTTTACGCCTTCGGATATCAAGGTCAAGGTCGGCCAAAAGGTCCGGTTCGTCAACACGGACTCGGTCCGGCACAACGTGGTGCAAGCTACGGTGGAGCAGGCCACCTCGGGTCCCTATGGGTTTGAAAGCCCTGTGCTGATGCCCAGCGACTCCTGGGAGTACACCTTTAACACCCCAGGAACGTATCCGATCCTGTGCAGCCTCGACGGTCACTACCTGCTGGGGATGACCGCCACGGTAACCGTCGAGCAATAGGTTGACCGCCGCGCCTCATCCTGCACCCCCTTTCCACCTAGGTGCGGCTCCAACGGGACAGGGCCTGCTCCTTTCAAAGGGAGCAGGCCCTGTTTTCGTCCTTCGCCTCCGACGCGCCGGGCGGGCCCTTTAAAAGGCCCCGCCCAGCCTCTCCAAGAAGAGCTTCACTCGAGAAAGCCGCCCAACACGTGAGCTGTATCCTCACGAGGGCCTAAATGCGCCGAGAGCACGAGCTGGGGTCTCAAGGAAGCGAGCCGGTCAGCCAGCGGCCGCAGCCGGTCGACGGGGATGCCGCCAAACAGCTCGGGCCCAAAGGCCAGCGTGCCATCTTCTTTCTCAGCCAAGAGGTCGCCAATGATCAAGGTGCCGCTCTTTTCATCCCAGTAGACGAGCTCATCAAATTGGTACTGCTCGCTGGCCGCGTGAAGGTGAAGGACCTGCCAGCCGAAAAACTCGTCGCCCTCTTTCAGCTCGATATCCAAGGAGCCGCCCAGCTCTTGGAGCTCCCTCGTAGCTGACGCGTGCGCCGCAATGGAGATGCCAAAGCTCTTGGCCCACCGGGGCGCGCCGCGGACGTGCCATTCGCTGGTGAGCGCGATCGCCTCCGGCCGGCCAATCGCAAGGATCTCGCCCTCGCTGCCCGACGTGCCAGGCGGGTCAATCAGCAAGAGGTGTCCGGTGAGGTTGACGGCGTACCCGACAATGGGAAATCCGTGATCGGCGTCGACGCCGTCCCATCGCCAAATACCGGGTTTGACTGGTGTAAGAGCGCTCATCATCCACCCTCCTTGAGGGAAGAAGCTTCGGCGGCCTTGGAACCGTTCCTCCCTGCCTCTTGCCTCATGGAGTTTCAAGTTCGCACGTCATACGTGACTCTGACCGAAAACGCGTCGGGCGGGAAAAGGTGCACGGTCACAAAACCGAAAGATGCGGCCCTTCCCTGCAAGATGTCGTCGCAGTCGATGACGACGGTCTCGCCAGGATTCACTTCGCCTGCGACAATGCCGGGCGAAACGATGATCTCGCCGTTTTCACCCTCTTGCCGCACCATCGTGATCTCGATCCGGGTCGAGTAGGTGGCATCTTGCGAACCCCAAGGAGCGCCTTGGCCGCAAAGCGCATAAACCGGGATGATCAAAGGCTCCGCTCCTTCCTGTGCTGCGGCGACGCCCAAGGCGGCCCAAAGAGCGACGCCGAGCAGGATCGTCCACAGGCATCTGGCCACGATCGCCCGCTCCTTTCGCATCCATCTCCATCTGTATGCCCGCTCGTTGCCTGATCCGCGCCCGAGATTGCGAGACCTTTCACAAAGGGAAAATGCCGCGAAGGCTTGGGAGGGCGTCATTTTACCGCAAACAGGGTATCGAGGGGGAATCTCGAGTAGCAAGGAAGCGTCGCGTTACTGGTCCGTCGTAGGGGTCCTAGCGCTCCTCCACGAGCGGACCCGGGCAAGCAGGACCTCCCGCCTCCACCCGCGCAGGGTCAAAATCGCGGCGCGCCGGGCCTCAGCGATCATGCTCGCCTGCTGCGGCTTACCCCCGTAGCGCACCAGGAGAAAGAGGCGGGTCAACACCGGCAGTCCCCGCTCGTCGGGCCTTTTGCTTCGCTTTCTCCAGCGCCTGAGATACTCAAGAGGGGTCTCGCTGGGCTGGCGGCGCAACCCCCGCTCGCCCAGGCGATCGATCACGTGGAGATAGATGGGAATCACGCTATCGGGAAGGCGCGCCGCCGACCAAAAACCCCGCCTCGGCCCTGTGGATGTGGCCCTACCGGGCCCGGCGCCGGCGGCGGGAGCGTCGCGCCGGGCAAAAAGGCCAAAGCGCTGCAAAAGCCGTTTGAGCGCGCGCCCCACTTCTTGGACGAGCCAGCGAAGGCCGAGCGGCACTCGCCCTACCGCCGCCGACGTGACCATTGGCCTGTTCCTGCGGCGCAAGATCCGCCAACCCAAGAGGAAGAGCACGCTGAGGAGGAAGATCTGCCCCACGAGCCTCCAGGGGGCGTCGCTGTTAGTCTCCAAGACCTTGGGCAGGAGGGTTTCCGACACGATATCGGCCAGCCGGTCCCAGATTCCCTCTCCACCAGACCGTTGGAGACGGGCGGAGGGCACGAGCCAGGGACCGATCCGCTCGGTCAAGACCTCCATCCACCGGTTGAAGTCGCGGATGTGCACGGGGGACGGATCGGCAGGCAACACCGCCGCGACCGCAACGACTGCCGCGACGGCCACGATCAACCAGCGGGGCGGAGAAAGCCAAAACCCGGGGTCGATCCGCGCTTTGACTGCGGCAAGCTCCGCCCTGACCCAGAGCTGCTGCAGGCCCACCATGTAGAGCACGGCCGAGAGCAAGCCGACGCCCATCCCCGTTACCGCTACGCCCTGGCTCAACTCCCACTGGGGCATGGGAACCGGCGCTACCGTCGACAAGGCCCAAGCAAACACGATCCCGCCGATGACGCTCATGAGATGCGTCCGCGCTTCTTTGACGGCTTCGCGCACGGGGATCTGGCCTTGCTGGGCCTCCTGAGCCCAGCGGCTGAGCTGGCCCGCGATCCACCAGCCGGCTGCCACCTGGATGGAAAGGCCAGTGCCATCGACGAGCCACGACGTGAGGTCTTCGGTCCACGCACCCAGCCAAACGGCCACGCCAAAAACTGCAACCAAGAGAAGCCTCGCGAGGGCCGGTCGCCCCAGGGCGCCGCTTGAGGCCAGCCATCCCCCCGCCAATGCGGCAGCGCTGGCAACCAGAGCGCCCCAGGCAGGAAGTCCCCGCCACGTCGCCAGCCACACCTCGACCGAAGCGCCCCTTGAGCTTTCCAATACATACAGGGTCAAAAGAAAGACGACGCCTTGCAAGGCCCCACCAAGGGCGGCTGCGAGGCCGATCGCGCAACCCACCGCGTACAGGGCGAAGGCCCCGGCTCTCGTCACGCCGGATCAGTCCCCGCAAGATCGATGGGCACCTCTTGCAGCACCTCTTCAACCACTTGCACGCCCGTGACCCCTCGCAGCGCTGCTTCGGGGGCGACGATCAACCGGTGGCTCAGCACCGGCACGCCCATCCGCTTGACGTCATCGGGCAGCACGTATCCCCTGCCGTCCAGCGCTGCCATCGCCTGGGCGGCGCGGTACAGTGCCAGCGCCCCCCTGGGGCTGACTCCCAGGAGCACGTCGCCGTGGTTGCGGGTCGCCCGTACGATCCGTACGATGTAGGCGCTCACGGACGGGTCGACGTACACTTGCTTGACGATCTCCTGGGCGACGAGGAGCTCTTGTTGGTTGACGACCTGCTCGATGGTCTCGATCGGATGCTGGAGCTTCAACCTTTCCAGCATCTCGATCTCAGAAGCCTCGTCGGGGTAACCCAAAACAATCCGGGCGAAAAAGCGGTCGAGCTGCGCCTCGGGAAGGGGAAACGTCCCTTCGTATTCGATGGGGTTTTGCGTCGCGATGACGACGAAAGGCGCCGCCAACGGATAGATCTCTCCGTCGACCGTCACCTGGCGCTCTTCCATGCACTCCAGCAGCGCGCTTTGGGTGCGAGGCGTCCCCCGGTTGATTTCGTCAGCCAAGACCACTTGGGCGAAGATCGGCCCCCGGCGAAACTCGAAGGTGCGGGAGACCGGGTCAAAGACCGTCACCCCGATCACGTCCGACGGCAACAAGTCGGGGGTAAATTGAATCCGGCGAAACGAGACGCCCAGCGACCGGGCAAGGGCGCGCGCCAGCATGGTCTTGCCGACGCCAGGCACGTCTTCGGCCAAGATGTGGCCATGACAAAGGAGCGTGCAAAGCGCCTCCTCGATGGCCTTCTCTTTGCCGACCAACACCTTGCTGATGTTTG